>JAJZNS010000067.1 GCA_021811635.1 Thermoplasmata archaeon | reverse complement strand
ACATCAGCGATGAGTGTTTTACCGTCCTCTGCCTTATCAAGTCGGATCTGCGACTAGCTACACGCAATGGAGTTCTTTGATATATAATTTTTCCAGTCAGTAATCGCAGGGAATCGTACAGCTTTGCTTCATTGATTGGGTCTCTCGAGGATATCTTCGATCTGTAGGTCTTGAGATTCTTGGCTGATTTTATTCTTTCTATCGTGGCGTGATCGCAGAATTTGAGGCCGTGCACTTCAACCTTGGAGGAAGCATTGATTTTGGATTCCATTGCCTTCAGATCTGCATTCCTTGATCTTGGGCTTTCGATTTCAATAACAAATTCCCTGCCGTTGCCAAGCATTCTCACATCGACATCTTCCCTGCCGGATCCGTGGAGATAGAAATTTGTTCCGCTGAACGCCTCCATTGCAGGTTCACCTATCAGCTCTTCAACGGATTTTCCGCTATGGTCTTTGTGTATCCATCTTGTCTGGGGTATTCCTCTCTCCAATTTCATGTATGTGCCATAAATGTAAACCGGCCTCAGCCGGTAATTGATCTGATCGTACCGCAGATCAACCGTAATCATTACGTCTGGGTCATCAAAGCTCACTTCCCTGCCAAGCCTTTCCGACAGGAGCTTGCCAAGTTCCCTGTTAAAGTCCTTCTTGATGGATTCGCCGGTGACGGAAAGAGTTTCGAAAACGCGCTCCTCAAATTCTAGCAGGCTCCTTTCAATTATGCTGCCAACAAGAAACGTCGAGAATTCCGTACCCCTGAGATCCTGCTCAATTTTATCACAATACCTGTAAACATCCTCCAGAAGACCATGGCACAGATGACATTCTTGCACTGCATACCTTTCTACTCCCGTTAGGATGCCATATGCAAAGGTGATAGCACGCCCTCTGGCAGCGTTTCCCTCTATCGGTATAACGCCATAATACGCCCTCCCAATGCAACGCTGGCAGAGATTTTCCAGTATACTGCCTTGGGAGGTGTCCCAGGCATTATCTGGCAATAATGACTTTTTCAGTGTTGGGTCTTTCCTTGACAAAGACTCTGGATCCGCATTCACACTCAATCTCAGCAGTTCCGTAAGACTTTTCCAGCGGTCTTCCGCATCTTATGCACTTATACAATGGTTTCAGTCTCCTGGGTTTCAGTCTCCTGGCTCGTTGCAGCGACAGCCTGGGAAGGATTGTAAGATCCGCCTGCAAATTTATAGTCGCAGTGCTTGCACTGCCAGATCCCGCTGGCGACCCTTGCTACCTTCTTCTTTCCGCACGAAGGACAGTTATAAAAAGCTATTTTCTGCCTGTAAATGTCGTTCCATGCCTTTTTGAGCGGAACGCCATACCTAGGCCCGAATCTTCCGCTTGCTCCCACTTTTAAGGTTCTTCTTGCCATGCTATCACTTAAGGTACTTTTCCCTCAACTGTTTCCCCACATCGATTGAAGTGGATATAGCCTTTTTTATTTCATCAAGGGTAAACCAGCCGTTGTCTCCCTTTTGCATGGCCCTTATCCTTCCATCCTCTGTGGTTGATACTGTAATTCTAGCCTGGGATATCTGCTCTTCCTCGAGGTCCGGGTCAACCACTATGTTGTCCCCGATCTTCACCATTGTCACAGAAACAGGGGTATTCCTCACCGGGAGCCTGAAATCCTCCTTTCCGACTGCCGAACCGTTGACCACTGCTGACCTAAGCGCGGCCACAGCACCCAGCGTGCATGCATCAATGAGGTTTCCGTCGAAGTCCAGGACGTCTATGTCGATGAAAACAATCCATACCTTCTGGGCAGGTTCAATGACAAGAGCCTCGAGATCTATCATCTTGCTTTCCCTTATTCCCCTGTCTACCACCCTTGCAACCTCAATTGCGGATTCGTTGGGCGGTCCCGCCTCGAATGTTGGGAATGCCATGGGAAGGAGTTCGACGTTTGTTGTGAGCACGCCCTGGTTAGGAGTATCCGGGAAAGGTGATCCCGCTTCAATCTTGACTCCCGCGACTATTCTTGTTTTTCCGAGTTCTACGTATGCAGATCCTGGCGCGCGCTTCACGTAATCGACCTTTATGTTTGCATTCCTGAACTGATAGGGTGTTCTTCCGTCTCCCCTTTTCCCTTCCTTGAGCTGCCTGAGTATGTACCCTTTCTTTATCTCGGACAGTATTCCAAGCTCGTCTCTCGGCATTTTACTCCCCTCCTCCGCCTTCCACTTTAACCCTGGAAGAAAGCGCATTTCTCTGTATCTCGTTTATTCTCGGTATTGCGTTCATTATCATTGAAGTGGCGGTTTCAAACTCTTCCACCGATAGATCGCCATCCATTTGCATCAGGACTATTTTTCCGCTTTTTGGAAGCGCTGCAACCGGAAGGTCGGCCTGGCCAAAGTTGTCCTCCTCCTTTGAAAGATCCAGAACAACCTTTCCATCGACCTTACCCGCAGTACATCCGGTGACAAAGTCTCTCATCGGGATTCCAGCATCGGCAATCGCGACCGAGGACGCTGTGAGACCTGCAATCCTGGTTCCTGCATCTGCCTGGAGTACCTCAATGAAGACGTCTATCTGTGCCCTGGGAAACTGTTCCACCATTATCGCAGCGCTAAGCGCCTCAGAAAGCACCTTGGAGATTTCAATGGATCTCCTGTCAGGCCCTGGTCTCTTTCTCTCATCCACCGAGAATGCCGCCATATTATACCTGGCCTTCACTATTGCCCTATTTATATCCTGGTTGTGTTTTGGATATGCTTCGCGTGGACCATAGACTGCCACAATAATCTTGTTTCCGCCCCATTCAATCATGGCAGACCCGTCAGCTCTCTCAAGCACTCCTGCTTCTATCCTGATTGGTCTCAGGTCCCCTGCGCTTCTTCCGTCAAGCCTCAGTCCGTTCTCGTCTATCAGTTTGATATCACTCTGCGTTCCCAACTATTTCACCCTTCTTCGATTCCAAAAATGCCTTGACCCTGTCTGTGAGCCCGATTGTGTGTGCCTCGTTTTTGACAAGTTCAATTGCCTCAATTGCTATTATCACGTTTCCCGGTGTGCCATCCAGCCATATCAGGCCGTTCTGGCCGACTATTATCCTTGTAAGGGTCATGTCCTTGATCATGTTGACCATAGTTCCGTTTTTTCCTATTATTCTAGGCACCTTTGGCGCCTGGATCGAAACGATCGTCCCCCCTTCAAGTTTCCTTAGACCTACGTCCTTCAAAGTCAGCCAGCTCTCCTTTATTTCATTAAGGGACAGCACCTTGGCAATCACGTAATCACCGGTGTTCATGTACCTTTTCAGGTCTCCGGAATTGATTCGCCATGGCGCATCGTTCATGTGCAACAGTGAAGTGTAAGGGGCATTTATGTCGACTATCCACATCGATGGCCCGATCTCTATTACCTTTCCAATTACCCGGTCACCCCTTCTTGGCATGTACGTTCCCCAGAAAGGCACGACATCCACGAACTGTTCTGATCTCTGTATGGTGCCGAAATATGCAGAGCAGAACTTCGACTCTCCGTTCTTGTACAGGCCGTTTCTCGCCTTAAGGCCGCCAAGGCTTACTTCATCTCCCGGGAGCACTACTTCTCTTGTTTTCATTATCTCCTCTCCAACATTCACGGGAAAAAGACTGGACTTTAAATTCCAGTTCAATTATTCGTGACCCATTTTTATAAAGTATGATAATTGCCATTATAAGGGTTCACTTTCGATCTGAACAGACTGCATCCGTAATTCACCGACGGCCGGGTGACGGCTTTTATCGCAACCCGCCTCACTCAATGTATTTCATTTATGCTGGATCTCCTGCGATCCTGGGCTATCTGCCCCCATCTACACTAAACAGTTACGAATCCCGCTTTATGTTTATTTTGCATGACTACCTTACATATTCGGTTAGCTGAAAATATACTATCGCGAATTAATCCATTTGTATGAAAAAACTCGAGCAGATCTCCCATGAAACTTCTGGAAGCCTGTTCCTCCTGGGGAATGAGGCCATTGCGAGAGGAGCGCTTGAAGCCGGGGTCGGTCTTGCCGCCACGTATCCGGGTACTCCCTCTAGCGAAGTTGGAGAGACGCTTGCCGATATTTCGCCAGGGGCGGGAATGTATTTCGAGTACTCGATAAACGAGAAGGTTGCCGTTGAACTTGCTTATGGTGCCGCGATTTCCGGGGTAAGATCTCTAGTCTTCATGAAGCATGTAGGGCTGAATGTTGCCTCGGACGTTCTCAACTCTATAAGCTACACCGGCGTTAATGCCGGGATGGTGATCATGACTGCTGACGATCCGTCAATGTACTCGTCGCAGAATGAGCAGGATAATAGGAGATATGCTGAACTCACCCATCTTCCCATGATAGAGCCGTCCTCTCCACAGGAAGCGAAGGATTATCTCATAGAGGCATTTGCCATTTCCGAGAAATACGGGGTGCCTGTTCTTTTCAGGACCTCCACAAGGGTAAGCCATCTGAGGGGAGTGGTCAACCTTGGTAAAATTCCCGCCGGCGTTGCTAAGGGCAAATTTACACGTGATCTTTCTAAATTTATTGCGCTGCCTTCCAATTCTTACCGCCTGAAGGTTGAGCTGATCGAGAGGGATAAAAAACTGGAGGCCGAGAGCGAGGCAACCTTCCTTAACAGAAAGGAGGGAAATCAAACCTCAAAAGTTGGCATAATCGCTTCGGGAGCCGCCTATAACGTTACCGCTGATGCAATCTCGTCCATGGGCATTGAGGCAGATATCCTGAAAATTGGTTTCACAAATCCCTTGCCAAAGAAGCTGATCTCGGATTTCCTGATCAGCCATTCCAAAGTAGCAGTATCCGAGGAACTTGACCCGTACATGGAGATGCAGGTAAGGGCAATTGCACAGATGGATCAGATCAATTCGAGGATCTACGGAAAGCTTGACGGAATCTTTCCGGAGTCGCATGAATATACCATAGACACGGTGACAAGGTCGCTGAAAAAAGCACTCCGGCTGGAAGATGAGGCGGAGTTCCCAGGCTTGGATTCAAGTCTGCCACCCAGACCACCGGTACTCTGCCCTGGATGCCCGCACAGAGCGATGTACTATGCGGTGAAAAGGGCAGTGAAGATGTCCGGCAAAAAGGACATAGTCTATTCATCCGACATAGGATGCTATTCGCTGGGATTCTTTGAACCTTTCGAGGAGGCGGATTTGATGCTGGAGATGGGGGCATCGATAGGGGCCGGACAAGGTATTTTCCTGGCCACAGGGCAACCTGTGATATCGTTCATCGGTGACTCCACTTTCTTTCATTCCGGGATCACATCACTTGCTAATGCAGTCAGGAACGGAACGCGGATGCTGCTTATAGTTCTTGACAACAGGACCACTGCGATGACCGGTCAGGAGCCAAACCCTGGAGTACCGGAGAATGCCCAGGGGGAACCGGTGAGGGAAATATCCATAGAGTCAGTAGTAAAGAGTCTCGGCGTTTCAAAAGTTGGTGTGGTCGATCCCTATGATCTCCAGAACTCCATCCGCCTAGTTTCCGAGTATTTACGAGAAGATGGCGTCAGTGTGATCATTGCGCGCAGGGAATGCGCCATACTCCGGGACAGGCAGATGAAGAAAAAGGGAGAGGTCAGGGTTTATACCGTAGATCAGGAGAAATGCGGACTGTGCTATAACTGCGTGGAGAATTTTGCCTGTCCTGCAATTTCTATAGAAAACGGAATGATATCCATCAACCCCAGCCTCTGCGATGGATGTG
Organism: Thermoplasmata archaeon; assembly: GCA_021811635.1. Next base: position 9,231 of record JAJZNS010000067.1, on the reverse strand, counting down.
GCGTATGTGCTGAGCCTTACGTCTGCCCATTTAAGGCAATAAAGGAGGTCGACTGAGGTGCAGCGAAACATTAAGATTGTGGGCGTCGGAGGACAGGGCGTTGTCACTGCAGGCATGGCTATTTCTGAAGCTTACAGAATAGAGGGCATAAACGTCGTCATGTCTGAGATACATGGACTTTCCCAGAGGGGTGGATCAGTCTCTGTGGACATAAGATCGGGAAACGTGCATTCCCCGATAATACCCTCAAACAGGATCGATCTTCTGCTTGCATTCGAGCCGCTTGAAGCTGCACGATTCTTTCCAACCCTTCCCGCCGGATCGACTGTGCTTATGAGCGATGAGCGTCTGCCACCGGTGTGGCTTGGCATCAGGAGGATGGAATACCCTGACCTGACCGGCAAGATCGAATCGATTGGAAAAAAGGTCAGGGTCGTTTCGATCAAGGCTGTGGATATGGCGCGGGAAGCGGGGAACTATAAGGCGGTGAACACTATACTGATTGGCGCAGCCTTTGGGCTCGGTCAGATCGGCGTCAAGAAACAGAGCTTGATAAATGCCCTTAAGGAGATTATCGGGGACCGCGGAATTGATATTAACCTGAAGGCGCTTGAATACGGGATTGGCAGTGTCAGCAGCATGAAGGAGATATCTCTCCCTTCCTGAATCGCCTGAATGTATGAGTTTTATGTATCCTCAACCGGTCCGAAGAGACATTAAGTTATAGGATGATGCTATAGAGAACCATGAAGGTTACAGTAGCCCACACCCCTGACCCGGATGATTCGTTCATGTTCTACGGAATGTTTGAGGGCCTCATCGAAACTCACAACAAATATGAACAGATTGTCGAGGATATCGAGACCCTGAACAAGAAAGCCAGGGATGCGCTGTACGACATAACCGCCATTTCGGGCAATGCCTATGCAGGTGTACACCACACATATGATCTGCTGTCCTCCGGGGCAAGTTTCGGGGTGAAGACTGGCCCGATAGTGGTCTCAAGGGAAAAACTGAACCTTGGCAATTCCGTATTAGGGGTGCCGGGTTTCGGGACATCCGCTTACTTCCTCTACAAGTTTTTCGGCCCGTCCCCAAGAAAATTCGTTGAATGCCGTTTCGATACGATCCCCGACAGGATCCTCTCAGGGGAAATTGAAGCAGGCATCCTTATCCATGATGAGCAACTGACGTTTCAGAAAAAGGGGCTTGTTAAAATACTTGACCTTGGAGAGGAGTGGAAGAAGTTTTCCGGTGGGCTTCCGGTTCCGCTGGGTTTTAACGCCGCTAAAACCGCCATGGACAGGAAATCTCTCAGGGGATTCCTGGACGACTTCAGGAGATCTATCGCCTACGGCTTCTCCCACGAGGACGATGCGCTGAAGTACTCTATGAAATTCGCCAGATACAATGATCTGGAGCTCGAGAGGAAATTTGTAAAGCTTTACGTGAACGAACTGACAGAGGATTTTGGGCAGACTGGTCGAAAAGCCCTGGACCTCTATTACAGGAAAGCAGCGGATATCGGCCTTATAAAGGGATTTACTCCAACCATCATTTAGGTGGTGCAAACGGAGATCAGGGACAGGCATTCGGGTAAAATTATAAGGGAAATTCCAGAGCCTTCAGCAAGGCAGATCAGGAAAGATATTGCAGGATGGGAGAGTTCTTCTTCTGACCCGGCGGCAGCATGGGATGTGCAGGCGCTTGCTGATCTCATGGAGGCACGCAGCGCAGATCTCTCAAGGACCTACTCTTCAGAGTCTGGAAAGCCTATTCTGCAGGCTTCTGCGGAAATATCCAGATCTATAGCTTTTCTACGTTCGCTGGGCACGTTCCATGACGGGGGCATATCTCCGCATGGAATCGGGCAACTTCATCAGTCTTTCCTGATCCCGGAGAATGCGAACATGCAAATTGCCTTCAGTTCCATAGACTCCCCTGTGGAGGACCTCGCCATCGCGTTAGGCGCTTCCATTGTTGAAAGCCGTAGGGGAATCGTTGCCGGATCCGGAACTTCACCTCTGACATTCTCCACCATAGGAGAACTGATCGGTACCTGTGAAATGGACGGGAAGTTCAAACTGCTGCCCTTTGCTGCGCTCAATCCTGCCTGCATCAAGAATGTTCCAACGGAAAACGTTGACCGGGTGATCCATTTCGGCCGAAAGGCTGAGTCCAGGGGAACCTTCACACAGATTGCACAAGTGTGCGATCGCCTTGTCTTTGAGAGAACGGCCTCGGCATCGCTTGTCTGGAAGGATGCAGACCCTGATCATGCGGTGGATGCCGTATTCAGCGGTTCGTTTATGAATGATTCCTCATTCGATGACATAAAGTACCTTCTGGTGCACCCGGAACAGACCAGGTACATACAGAATCAGCTAACCGAGAAGATACATAAGCTGAAAACAAAAGATCCTTCCATTCCGGGTTCAGATTTGTTTGCGTTTTCAGATAAGGCGCAGGCTGAAGTTGCCATGAGCGAGCTTGACCGCTACGTATCCTCTGGAAATGAATACGTCTACCGGGGGGAAACTGTCTCTGACAGACACTTATTGCCTTCCCTGCTAAGATCCCATTCCATCCCTCTTCCTGGCATCTTCGAGAAAAGCGGAAAATACCTCATAATTGCTGAAGTCTCATCGGTGAACGAATCCGTCGAGCTCCTGAACGGCCTTGGGAACCTGTCATCTATTTCGGCTTTCTTTTCAGACATCCACTATGCAAAGCTGCTCTCGGAGAGATTGAAAGCAGGTTATATTTTCTTTAACACGTTCCCTGCTGAGGCAATCGACTCGGCATTATCGGCAGGCGCTGACCTGACGAGAATGTCCGACATAATGCGCAGGATAATTGGCACCCGAACCCCATTCAGGAGGGTATTTTATGAGAATTGAAACCCATTTCACGAAGAGGGATTCTTCATCCTCTTGATCACTTCCTCTCCAAATTCAGAACATTTCAGGGACTTGACATTCAGTATCCTGGCAAGATCCTGCGTCACCTTCTGTTCCCTGTAGCATTCAGCCACGGCGGACTCTATGATATCGGAGGCTTCAGTCCAGCCGATGTGCCTCAGCATCATTGATCCGGAAAGTATCAGCGAAGTGGGATTCGCGATGTCCATGCCGGCGTATTTCGGTGCTGTCCCGTGGACAGCCTCAAAAATGGCGTACACATCGCCGATGTTGGCGCCTGGTGCTATCCCTAGGCCTCCAACCTGCGCTGCAATTGCATCTGAAAGGTAATCGCCGTTGAGGTTTGTAGTGGCTATCACGTCATAGTCAGAGGTTCTGGTAAGCACCTGCTGGAACATGTTATCGGTTATCCTGTCCTTGATCACCACTTTCCATGAAGCTGTCCCAGGAGAGGCATTGTATTCATCCTCCGTTACAGTGTAGTCCCTGAACTCTTCCTTTGCCACCTCGTAGCCCCACTCCTTGAAAGCACCCTCGGTATACTTCATGATATTTCCCTTGTGCACAAGGGTGACGCTTTTCCTGTGTTCCTGTATTGCGTACTGAATGGCTTTTCTGACCAGCCTTGTAGACTTGAACTTGCTTATTGGCTTTATACCGATCCCTGCGTCATCCGGCAACTTTACCCCGAAATTTTCGCCGAGGTACCATCTTAACCTCTTCGCCTCATCAGAATTATACCTCCACTCTATGCCTGCATAAAGATCTTCCGTGTTTTCCCTGAAAATCACCATATTGACCTTTTCCGGTTCCTTCACGGGCGAGGGTACTCCCGGGAAATACCTGACGGGCCTGACATTTGCATACAGATCGAAATATTGCCTCATGGTCACGTTCAGGCTCCTGAACCCTTCCCCTATTGGCGTTGTCAGGGGCCCCTTTATCGAGATTATACATTTCTTCAGTAAATCTAAGGATTCCTGAGGCAGATGCTTACCGGTGGTTTCGAACGCCTCATCTCCGGCCACGATTTTCTGCCACTCGATGGATACCTTGCCCGTATAAGCCATTTCGATTGCTGAGTTCAGTACTCTCACGGCAGTCTTCGATATATCAGGACCTATGCCATCGCCTTCAATCAATCCTATTGTGGGATTGTCTGGGACCTTCATCTTTGAGTTTGAATCTATTTCTATGAATGCCATTGACTTCCTAGGGAGATCGTCTAGACCTTATATTAATTCAGAGCCTGATTTGCAGTCCCTTTAATCATGATTTCGAACCCGCTCCCGGATGGAAATTGCGTGCCAGACCAATCGGATAAACGGATCGGTGGTGATATTAATTAGCTCACGGTAATTACTCCAGACAGTCAGGTGGATTTATGGGAAGAAACAACTCTGTTGTGGTTGGGCTGCAATTTGGGGACGAGGGGAAGGGAAAAATTGTTGATTACCTGTCTGGATCGTTTGATGTCGTTGCCAAGTACAACGGCGGGTCAAACGCAGGACACACCGTGGTCACCGACGACCGGACTTTCAAGTTCCACCTGGTGTCGTCCGGCAGCCTGAGCGCTAAGCATGTAGTGCTTGGAAACGGGATGGCCATCGATCCGGCAATTCTTACGGAAGAGATCAGATCAATAAAGGAATACAATCATGACGTGCAGATACATGTAAGCAGGGATGCGCATGTGGTGACACCGATGCATAAGCTGCTGGATGTGGAGGAGGAGAATGTCCGCGGGTCTCTGAAAATTGGGACCACGGCACAGGGAATAGGCCCTGCCTATGAGGACAAGTATGCCAGGACAGGAATCAGAATGGAGGAGCTTGGATCGGTTACGGACATGACTGAAAAACTGAAGGTGATACTCGCCATGAAAGGAAAGCTGCTCTCCGGCACCCCTTACGCCGAAAAGAAGGGGCTGGACTCCATGGTAAGCGGGCTGCATGAACTCGGGAACGGCTTGAAACCATTTCTGTGCAATACGGCAAGAAAGCTTCATGAGTTTGATAACGACGGGCTGGAATTGCTCTTTGAGGGATCGCACGGCACTCTCCTGGATATAGATCACGGGATGTACCCGTACGTCACCTCCTCAAACACTATTGCGGGGGCTATTTCGTCAGGGGCAGGATTCTCATTCAGGAGGATAAAGAATGTCATCGGGGTCGTGAAAGCTTACATGTCAAAGGTTGGTTCCGGAATCTTTCCAACAGAGATTCTGGGCAGCGAAGCAGATCGCCTGAGAACCGAGGGAAATGAGTATGGGACCACGACAGGCAGGCCGAGACGGGTTGGATGGCTTGATCTCAAGCTTCTGAATTACGCGATCCGGCTGAACGACGTCGATTATCTTGCCCTGACCAGGGTCGATACACTTGGCATATTCGATACCATTCGTGTGGTGACCGGATACGGCAACCCTGATGAGGAGTTCTCTCCTTCAGATAAAAACCTTGAGTTCCAGGAATTTCAGGGATGGGGGAAGCTGGACAATGATAAGCTGGCTGATATCACCAGGCATGGCTTCAATGCGCTTCCTGAGAATCTGGCTAGGTACATAGATTTCATTGAGAAAAATGTGGGAAGGAAGATCAATATTGTATCAGTCGGCAGCAAGAGGAATCTCACCATAAACAGGTCATCAGTGACTGGAAACTGAAAGCGTGTCCCGGGATTGTACAGCCAAATAATATGTAGATCGCGGTGATTCTTACCCATGATTAACATTCCCAAGGCTCCCACCGGGAACAGGTTAAATACCAAGGGGTGGAGGCAGGAGGCTGCTCTCAGGCTTCTTCTTAACAATCTTGACCCTGCGGTTGCAAAGGACCCTCAGAACCTCATAGTGTATGGCGGAAAAGGGAAAGCAGCAAGGAACCCCGAAGCTCTCTTCAAGATCATCGATGCACTGAAGGAGCTTGAAAACGACGAGACCCTCCTCATTCAGTCAGGGAAACCGGTGGGGATATTCCGGACCACACCAGAAAGCCCCCGAGTGCTTATTTCAAATGCCCAGATTGTCCCCCGATGGGCAACCGACGAATATTTCTGGGACCTTGAAAAGAGGGGCCTCACCATGTACGGCCAGATGACCGCAGGAAGCTGGATATACATAGGTACCCAGGGTATCATCCAGGGAACTTATGAAACGCTCAGCGCAATAGCAAGAAAAGAATTCATGGGTGATTCTCTTGATGGCAGGCTTTTCCTTTCTTCCGGCCTGGGTGAGATGGGTGGGGCACAGCCACTGGCAGCAAAGATGAATGGTGCAAGCTGCCTGATTGTCGAGGTAGATCAGAAAAAAATAGAAAGAAGGATCGCGGGAAAATATCTCGACACATGGACAGACAGCATAGACAGGGCCCTTGAAATTATAGAGAAATCTAAATCAGGAGGCAAGCCGGTATCTGTAGGATTGCTTGGGAATGCTGCCACGGTATACCCGGAACTTCTGTCCAGAGGGATCAGGCCGGACATAGTTTCAGACCAAACTGCTGCCCATGACCTGGACCTCGGGTATATTCCAGAAGGATATTCAGTGGAGGAGGCTGTTTCGTTCAGGAGGAGAGATATCAAGTCGTACAGGACGGCAGTATACAGTTCAATAGTCAGGGAGGCAAAGGCCATTCTAGCCTTCAAGAGTGCAGGCAGCATAGTTTTCGACTATGGCAACAATTTCAGGACAAGGGCGCTTGAGGGTGGTCTGCCTAACGCTTTTGACATTCCCGGGTACGTCCCAGAGTACATAAGGGACCTGTTCGCCGTGGGATCCGGGCCGTTCAGATGGGTTGCCCTGTCAGGTAAGCCGGAGGATATATACCGGATTGATGATGAAATTTCAACCCAGATGGTGGGCAATCCGCACCTGGTGAAGTGGATTAAGCTGGCGAAGGACAGCATAAAATTCCAGGGACTACCCGCAAGGATATGTTATGCATCATACGGCGAGAGGGAAAAGATAGGGCTGATCATAAATACCCTGGTACGGGATGGTGACGTGTCGGCCCCAGTCGCAATAGGCAGAGATCATCATGACACTGGTTCAGTCGCGTCGCCTTTCAGGGAGACGGAGAAGATGAAGGACGGGAGTGATGCGATTGCTGACTGGCCCATACTGAATGCCCTGCTCAATGCGGTCTCAGGTGCTTCCTGGGTATCGGTTCATCATGGAGGTGGGACTGGCATTGGAAATTCAATCCACGCCGGCTTCGTGCTTATCGCTGATGGCACCATGGAGGCAGAGGAGAGAATAAAGAGGGTCATGAACGCAGATTCAGGCATTGGCGTAGTACGCCATGCAGATGCGGGATATACCTCGTCTATCGACCTGATAAAGAAGGGGGTCAAGTTCAAGGCACCATATTTCAAGTGATGGTGGGCAGCGCAGCCCTCCCGAAATGCCTCATTCAAGCTGGATCAGGGATTTTAACACTGCGCTTCAGAAGGTAAAAACAGCAGCCCAATACAAGTGACATTACATGCATGCAGATTCGACGCTTTTGCCTTCAGGAATTGCAAGTGTTGCCCGGTAAGGAAATTGCCCGAGAGCTTCCAAATACCAATTATGATGACAGGTACAGACACGCGAAAATCGATATTTGCCTCCTGCAACTGATGGTCACTCGAAAGTCATGATATTTGATCGGCAGCTTACTCTCCCAGCACTTCCGCCCTGTACAGCTTGGTGATCCCTGCCATGATGAACAGTACAAGTGCAAGCCCTATTCCATAGTACGATCCGTTGACTGCCCCAACCGGGTTGATGAAAGACACTTCTGTGGCAATGAATACTGCCGATATTCCGAAGAGTGAGGCGAAAGCAACCCTTGCCTTATGTCCCGCCGGCTTGGCCGTCTTTTCCCTGCCGGGGTTGAAAATTCCAAGGACTATTGCAACCGAAACCACTGCCAGAACCAGTGTTATTGTCACGCTGGCTGCAAGTGTCGCCGCCCCAAAGTTGGAGTAGGCAACGATCGACTCGTAGGCAAGTATTCCAGTTATGACTGAAAACAGCCCTAGGAATGTAAGTACCAGGAAGAAAAGCTCTGGCCGTTCAAGATGCAGCCTGTTGGTCCTGTCTGATATTTTTGCCCAGTACGTGAACAGAATAACAGCAACTCCAGGCAGGAAAAAGAACATCGCTGCCTGATAATCAGGCACAAGGGATGTGGGGAAGACTACGCCATATACATATGCCCAAGTAGAGAGGCCCACCAGGTATACTATTCCAAGAACACCTAGTGCCACAACAAACCATCTGTCTGAAATCCTAAGTGTCACACTCTTGTCCAGGAAAGGGATGGCAAGCAAATACAGGAGAGGCATGCCGGTGAAAATGATGGTCGCCCAGAAGGGGTTCAACAGATCGGACGCAAAGTGAAAGTCAAGTTCCTTGTATACGAACAGAAGGAACCAGGGCGGCGTGTTGGCCACTATGTTTGCAGGAGCAGGGAAAGGAGAGAAAACTATCGGAACATCGTTCATTATCCCCAAAATGGAAGGTATGAGGATTATTGCCCCGATCACAAAGAAAAACAATTCGGTCATGAAAATGAGGTTGTGAGGGTACCACGGCTTGTAATCCGGTTTTTCAGTGTCGACTGCTGGTGCCCTGTAATGTGCTTCTTTTCTGGCTGGCATGATCGTATTGTATTCTGCAAGGAAAAAGTGTACGGCAAAAAGTGTGCCTATAAGGAGCACCATGACTATATGCCAGCTGAAAAGCCTGGAATACAGCGAGATGCTGGTCCCATTGCCGAAAAATATACTGATAAGTACGTTGCCTAAATACGGGAAACCTCCAGCGATGGTACTTCCTATAGAGGTCGCTGCCTTGGCAAGTACGTCGCCGATCATAGCATATCCGAAGAATGCTGCGCCTATGGTCAGCACCAGAAGAAGTACGCCGGTCAGCCACTGCATCTCCCTTGGTTTTTTGTAGGCACCCACGAAGTAGTTTCTGAGAAGATGCAGGTACACAAGTGCAATCATAACATATGCACCATATAGGTGCGTTGAAAGCAGCACTGACCCGAACGGCACGCTGTTTACCAAATCCTCGCTGCTTGCGAAAGGATTTGCTGACTGGTAAAAGAACAGAAGCAATAGCCCAGTGAGAACCTCATACATGAATGCTATCATTATCAGGGCGCCTGTCCAGTACCATATTCCGCCCTCTTTTCTCATGTAATCCGGGACCCTTCTTGGAATTAACTGGGGTTCGTTCATCACTTTTGCAAGTAAGTTTTCCCTTTCCTTTCGATTCTTGAACATTTAATGCACCATTTTACGTTACGTTGTA
>JAJZNS010000063.1 GCA_021811635.1 Thermoplasmata archaeon | reverse complement strand
CCGCATTCCGGAACTTACGTCAGGGTCCTTGATCAACGAGTTAAGCGAAAGTAGACCCAGCGGCTTTCCCGGGTGTTCCCGGTTCCCCCTGTTCATTTCGTCAGCAGCGTTCTCCATGAAGCTCCTGACCATTTCTGGTGGGAGCCTTGACAGAAGGGTGTATACTGCGGATACGTTCCTTATGAAATTCTCCATGCGCCCATCCGAAAGCTCTTCCGTTATTGTAGCAAGGGCATCCTGGTAATTCTCAAGCAGTGAGGAAGCTATTGAAAGGATTCCGCTGTCACCGAGCGCCTTAACGGCCTGCATCAGTTCAATCATGGACTTGCCGTATTTTCCAAACATCAATTCCATTGCATCAGAGCTGGTTTCAGTGCTCTTCTCGTCTTCAATCACCCTGGAAATCGATTCTGACATCTCAGTTCCCCCCGTCGCTTACTATTGGCTGGTAATCCTTTCTCTTCCACTTCTCCTCTATCCTTACGCCAACCTGCGGCCTGGGATGACCATACCTGGGATTTGTAATCGGCAGAGGTATGTGCGGCTTTACTCCTGCAATTTTTTCCATCTTGACCGGGAGTTCCTTGTATGCAGGCGTATGCGCGGTGGGATCCATCAGTCTGCTTGTGAGTATATTTATGCCCTCCTCACCCGGGTCATTCATGGGCATATACATCTCCCTGCCTGTTACACGTTCAGTCACTAGCACCCTTGTCTTCAGGTGTCCCCATTTTGAGGTGAGTCTCACTTCATCTCCGTTCTCTATCATCCTTTCCTTAGCGAGTTCAGGCGAAATCTCTACGAAGGTATTCGGTACTTTCTCTTTTATTCCAGGGCTCCTGTAGGTTTCATTTCCTTCATGAAAATGCTCCAGCAGCCTTCCATTATTAAGATGCAGGTCAAACTCGCTGTCCACAACAAGAGGTGGGCGGTATTCCAGCGGATAGAATCTTGCCTTGCCGTCAGGGAAGTGAAATTCATTTTCATAAAGAAGTGGAGCATCCCTGCCATTCTGATCCACCGGCCACTGCTGGCTAGAAAACCCTGCCAGTTTGTCGTAAGACACTCCCGCAAAAATCGGCGAAAGTTTTGCTGCCTCCTGCATTATTTCGGAAGGGTGCCTGTAGTCCCAGTTGTAGCCAAACTGGTTCGCAACCATCTGTATTATCTCCCAGTCAGCCTTTGCATTCCCGACTGGTTCCATGACTTTGTATATCCTCTGAATGCGCCTCTCTGTGTTTGTAAACGTACCCTCTTTCTCGAGGCTTACGGATGCCGGAAGCACCACATCGGCGTGCTTTGCCGTTTCAGAAAGGAAAGCATCCTGAACCACAAGGAAATCCAGCTTGTCCAGCATTTCCCTTATGTAGTTCGTTGAAGATCCGGTTGTGACAAGCTCCTCACCGATAATGTACATGCTCCTGATCTTCCCGTTGGCGATCCCCTCAATGCAGGTGTTGTTATCCACCCCCGGCGAGGCTGGAATCTTGCATTTCCACTCCTCCTCAAAGCGTCCTCTTGCACTGTTATCAGATACTTTCTGGTATCCGGGGAGATAGGCATTCATGGCCCCGAAATCGCTGGCTCCCTGCACATTATTGTGTCCTCTGAGCGGGTATGCACCGGTTCCTGGCCTGCCATAGTTCCCTGTAACCAGCAGGAGGTTTGATATGGACGTGGATGTGTCACTTCCCGCCTGGTGCTGTGTGACTCCCATTGCCCACAGGATGCACATACTGCTGACTCCGTGTATGGTTTCAGCCACGCTCACAAGTGTATCCTTGCCGATGCCCGTAACTCTTTCTGCGTAATCGAGTGTGAAGGGTTCAAGACTCTTCCGGTAATTCTCGAAGTCAGCGGTTCTGTCAGCAATGAATTTTTTGTCCTCCCATCCCTGATCAATTATGTATTTAGTGACTGCTGATAGCCAGACCAGATCGGTTCCCGGGTTAGGATGAAGGAAGATATCCGCTCTTTCAGCCATTTCGTGCTTCCTGAGATCAGACACGATTAGCTTCTGGTGGTTGAGCTTGTGCGCTCTCTTCACCCGTGTTGCAATTACAGGGTGGGATTCAGCAGTGTTTGTACCTACTGCAATTATGAGGTCTGACCGGTATATGTCGCTTATGGATCCCGAATCACCTCCGTAGCCGACTGTGCGCCAGAGGCCGGTCGTAGCCGGAGCCTGGCAGAATCTGGAGCTGTTGTCCACATTGTTGGTCCCGAAAACCTGCCTCGCAAGCTTCTGCATAAGGAAGGATTCCTCGTTTGTCCCCTTGGAAGAAGCGATGAATTCTATTGCGTCCCCCCCGTACTTCTCCTTTACATTTGAAAGGCCATTGGCCACGGCCTTTATTGCCTCATCCCATGAAGCGGTCCTGAAGTGATCGCCTTCCCTTATCAGTGGTTTTGTGAGCCTGTCGCTGCTGTTGACAAAATCCCATCCGAATTTGCCCTTTATGCAAGTCGAGATTCCGTTTGCAGGTGATTCAGGCATTGGTTGAACCTTGAGTATTTCTCTGCCCTTTGTCCACATTTCAAAGGAACATCCAACGCCACAGTATGTGCATACTGTCTTTGTCTTCCTGATCTGGGACTTCCGCATTGCAGATTCAACATTGCTGATAGCCATTACAGGTTTCATGCCCACGGTAGGCTCAAGGTCCTTCACAAGATCTATCATCTTCTTCTTGGTCTTCTCCCGTATCCCGGTAAAGAAGCCTGCCTTGCCGATCATTGTCTTCTCCATGAGTGCATTGACGGGGCAGACAGTTACACAGTGACCGCAGGATACGCATGAAGAATCGTTTATCGGTACGTTGCTGTCCCACACAACCCTGGGCCGGTCAAGCGTCCAGTCTATGGACAGTGTCTCGTTGACTTCCACATCCTGGCACGCCTCAACGCATCTGCCGCAGAGTATGCACTGGTTGGGGTCGTACACATAGAACGGATTGCTGTCATCAACTGGATACGGTTTGGGCTCAAAGGGGTATTTCTGCTGGTCTATTCCAAGTTCATGCACTGTGTTGTGAAGGGCGCAATCACCGTTATTGTTCTCGCACACAGTGCAGTACATATCGTGGTTATGCAGGATCCTGTTCGTTGCCTCCACCTGGAGATCAATTACGTCCCTGCCCCGTGTATCTATAACCATCTCGCCTTTGACAGGCTCTGTACATGACCTGACAATCCTGCCGTTGACTTTCACCAGGCAGGTGTCACAGCTGCCTATGGCTCCAAGATTCGGCTGGAAACAGATATGAGGTACGTCTATCTCGTTGTCAATGAGGGCTTCAAGAATCGTATCTTTTTCAGTTCTCAAGCTGGTTCCATTTACCATCAGTACTTTCAAGTTATCAGTCATAATAACACCGTAACAATAATCGTCAGGGGCGTATTAGGCGAAGAAATCTCCTGATAATTATTATAAATTATAACTGAACATCATATTTATATCTTGGCAATCGGGCGAAGCCAGCAAATGAATTTATATGCGCAATACAACTTATATACTTGTGTCAAAGCCTGCAAACGCCAAGTTGGGAAAAGACCTTTTTCCGGAAAGAAAGGATGAATTGATAGAACTATTGAAGCAACGCTTCGAGGAGAACGTGATCAGGCACAATGGCATTATCTGGAAAAAAGTTCAGGCGAGGCTGGAGGCGAATGAAGAAAAAATATGGTCACTGAATGAAATGGAAAGAACTGGTGGCGAGCCCGATGTTGTAAGCCACGATGAAATTACTGATAAATACGTTTTCTACGACTGTTCCCCAGAGAGCCCGGTAAACAGAAGGAGTATCTGCTATGACGGCAAGGGGCAGGAGGCAAGGGAGAAGCAGGGCATTCATCCTGGTGGGAACGCAATCGATATGGCTGCAAGCATGGGTATTGAAATTCTGTCTGAGGATCAATACCGTTTACCTTCAGAAACTTGGACCTTTCGACACAAGGACTTCCAGCTGGCTGAAAACACCGCCTGATATAAGGAAACTAGGAGGAGCTATTTTTGCAGATAGGCGTTACGGAACAGTATTCGTGTACCATAACGGTGCATCCTCCTTTTACAGTGGAAGGGGGTTTCGCGGATTCCTGCAGATCTGAAATGAAATATAGGATACATCCATTTGTAATGAGTGAGGCGTAATTATTGCAATGGCATTTCGCAAAGTGGGGGGTTTTCAGCTTTCAGTGTATCATCTGAAGTTATCTGTCTCCCGTGTCACCATCTTTTCATTCAAGAAAGAATAAAGAAAGGTTATCTTTGTAAAAGTGTATAGGAAAAGGTAAAAAATCAATACTGACCCGTTTAATAGGAGTTGGGATGTTATGGACGGAGCTGGATGGAAGCGCTTCAGATTAAAGGAAAAGAAGAATGAGGCGGAAGGCGTGAAGAGTTTCATTTTTGAATCTTCTGAAACGCCGATGTACTTTTTACCGGGACAGCACGTGATAATTCGCTTTCAGGATCTTGAAGGAGACCAGCGGGGAAAAATGCGCCATTTCTCCATATCCACATCACCTCTGGAAGGCAAATACATAGGCATAACAACGACCATAGAACCTGATGATTCACCATTCAAGAGGAAGCTTGATTCACTTGGTAACGGTGAGGAAGTTGATGTCTTTGGTGCCATAGGGAAGTTCATTTTCGATCCCGGTCTGTGGAAAGAAAGTATAGTTGTGCTGGTAGCAGGCGGGATAGGCATCACGCCATTCAGGAGCATGATAAAGTATGCCCTTTCCATGAACGGGAATTTCAGGATTCGCCTCTTCTATTCTGGAAAAACAACAAAGAGTCTTGTCTTCAGGAATGAACTGGACGGGTTAGCTGCTGGAGATTCACGGCTAAAGATATTCTACACTGTGACAGGTGAACCAGAACGACCCGGAAACTTGCACAGCGGGAGGATCGATCAGGAGTTTATCAGGGCAAACGTTGAGGAATTGAATAATGCCATCTTCTACGTATGTGGCCCTCCGAGAATGGTCGAGGAAGAGACACGCTTGATAGTATCAGATCTCGGAGTGGATAGAAACAGGATACGTACGGAGCAGTTTCTCGGCTATTGACTCCGTTACTGTGTAAAGACTGATGCGTGAAGATCTATTTTTCCATCATTTTCCTCATCATTTCAGCCATTTTTAGGGCATCATCGTCTCCAGCCTTCTCAAGGTTTTCCACAACTCCCTTCCTGTCGCTCATGGGATGGTTCTGGCTTAACTTCCATCCAGCATCCACTGTCTGTGACTCTACCCTGAAGGCAACAATCTCCTCGACCATCTTCTGGTAGTATGCTTCCTTTTCCCTTCCCTCCCTGCGCCACTCTGCGTCAAGGAATGTCGACAGCCTGATCAGGAAATTCTCAGTATCCTTCCTTTCCATTACCTTGAGAGTGCCGGTGATCCTGACGGAAACATAGTTCCAGGTTGGAACGGATTTCCTTATCTCGTACCATCTTGGCGAGATGTAGTGATGTGGCCCAGAAAACAGTATCGTGACCTTCCTGTCCATTGCATTCTTCCACTGTGGATTGTTTTTGGCCATGTGGCCATATATGACAAGCTTTCCATCCTCAACTTCGTGAATGAGGGGTATGAGGGTTGTGGTTACCTCATCGCCCACAGGAAAGAGGAGGAAAGCGAACGGGTTCTCCTCGATGAAGCGTCTTATCTCGTCGAAATCCTTCTGTCTGAAATAATCCGGAATGTACACGCTGTTTCATGGTATACAATTATAAATGTGTTCGCAAAACTAAAAAAAGAGGTAAGGATGAAAATGTGTTAGTGCCTGGGAGAAACGCGTTTCTCATCGGGCAATCGCATCTTTATGGGTAGGAGCAGCATGATTTTCAGAGAATTTTCCCACGAGCCAGCCCCCAAACCCGATTCCCCAAAGGAGGTCAGGATAGACAATCATCCTTTCCATGCCGCCGTGCCCTAGCCCCAGATATATTCCCGGGATGTACAGTATAAGAGCAATCAGGCCAATTGTTCCCAGTATTGCCCAGAGAACTGACATAAGGTTCCTGATCTTCACAAGCAGGAAATAAGGTGCTATTGAGGACATCAGGAACACCAGCAAAGAAAATATGAGGTGTGGTGATCCTGTCGTCTCGGGAAAGAGACCGACACCCATGGCTCCTATCCCTGCAAGAATAAGCACCACGAGAAGCGGCCTGGAAAATCTCCTGATGAAATAACCTGCAACTATTATGAGTAAACCAAGAATAACTATGGATATGTTGAAAATGTAGGCAGTGCTCCCGACTCCAAGATCACTGATGTAGTTTCCAGAGACGCTGTATTCCGGATAGAGTATCTCCGCGAGAAGCATAAACAGGATAAACTGCACAACACCTATGAAAAATGCGATTCCGGCTATCTTCATCTGGGTATCATTGTTAGTTTCCATAATCTCTTACGCACTGGAATGAAATATATTTTTCCCAATGGACTAGTTCCTTGATATCCCCGGAGTCTCAGAAAGAATGCCACGAAGATGATCAAGCGTCGGTACATCTTCGCAGTAAACGTAAGTCCCCTCCATTCCACGGGACAGCATGATCCTGTAACGATTGATCAGCATGCTTCTAGCTCTTTCCGGGGCTGTTATCGCGAGTTTCTTCAAGGAATTATTTCCACCAATTCCGTCCATGATCTTATCCGGCTGTATGGTCCAGGATCCCCTCCACACAAGGTCCTCTCCCCAGATCAGTCCCACGTAGTCTGATTCAAACCCCTGCGATCCATAGATCGAGGCGCAGTACTGCAGAGGATCCTTTTTTCCGGTCCAGTAAGCCGGGTATTCAGTCTTTTCATCCATCAGCCATAGAATTTCAGGATCAAACACTCGCCTCTTCTCCTTTCTCCCATCACTTCTTGTGAATGACGCAAGTAACGCAAGTTTTGGGGGCCTAGCTGAATCTTCGCCAATCTTTCTTTCTTCCATGGCGCGCAGCATCTCCCTGATATTGGAAAAAAGGCGGAAATCGTACTGCAAAGGTTTTGAAGCAATATTCCCAGAGAAAATTGAATTTAAGAAATGATCATAATCCCTGCCTCCAAGTACCCTGTAGAAACCTTCAAGCTGAATTTCAACCACCCTCCTACCCATCCTGCGTGCCTGTTCTGAGAATGTTGCTGATGTGCCAGCCTCATCACCAAGCAAGATCTGTTCCTCATCATAAAAATAGACTGACGTGAGGGGTCTCTCCATTGTAGTTGCGATCACATCCCTGGTCATTCTCTGCGCTTCATCATATATGATCAGGCTTATGTTCTTCAACTTCCCCGGATCGAAATTCCTTTCGCCAATGCCCCTGAAGTTGGCCATTGATCCCGTCGAGTAATACTGCAGGAGGGGTGCAAATCTGGGGCCCAGAACCTGTCTCAATGTGTTGATAAGCCTGTTGTTTCTGTACGCAAGAAGGGCGCCATAACCTCTCCTGATTGATTCGAACAGAAGGGCAAGTGCAACCAGTGTCTTTCCTGATCCCATTCCTCCTCTAACAAGGAAGACAACGGGTTCCTGGTGAGCAAGAGCATTCATGACCTGGGACAGGATCTTCATCTGTTCTTCGGACAGACCGAAGCCAGCATTGAGGAAAGCAACAGAGGCATCTTCAAGTATCTTGCCTATGTTCGCCTGTACATAATCTATCAATCTCCTGCCGGTTTCGAATGATCCCTCTTCAATTGCCATGATATCCTTTTCGGTGGCAGCCTGATCCGGCAGCAACTGCAGTTCGCTTTGAAGTTCCTGGCCGTTGTAAACAACCTTGCACTTATCCCCATCCGTGGTATGATACATGTATACTACGCCATCAAAGTCTATGGTTCTCGCAGCTGTATGAAAATTCCTGAGTTTTGATACATAATTCTCGACCTGATAGCACGGATCGATGTGCAGAGAGGAATCTCCACTGACCGAGAATTCGTCAAGTTTCCTGTAGTTTTTCCACCCCTTTGCCTCAACAACAAGTCCTCTTCCGTGGCGAAGCAGCAAGTAATCAGCCCTTTCAAGACCAATTGGGAATTTGAGCTCCATGAATACTGCAGTGCTCTCAGATACGAAGTTCTTCATCGCGTTCAATGATCCTCGCCAAGACATCTCCTGTTCCATTTCCGGCCGTGAGCCATATTCAACGGCAAAGTTGTTCCTCAATTCAGAAATTATTTCATCATCCGGAACAGAAGGAAAATTGGAACTGAAAAAGAGGGACGACTGCAATTTATGTTATAACTGGACTTCATATGTAAATATTTGTCAGAGATCGGATCTTGATATGATCCAATGGATACTAACATCATTATATGCGTGGGACAGGAGAAAAAAACTTCAAGTGCAGAGAATGCCAAAATATAGGGTTGATTGGCACATCTATTGAAACCCTTCTAGTCGGGGCAAATAACTGGCAATAGTTAGACCAGACAGCTTTTATTTGGGGTCAGTTAGCTATTTAATATCAGATACAATATTGTTTTTAGATGAGAAAGGTCAGGGTTAAACCATGGGAAGAATATTATCAGGTTCTATTTGGAGAAGAAGCAAATCTGCTCCGGGAAGTGCTGGGAGAGGAGGTACTGGGCGTCTTTCACATAGGTAGTACGTCAGTTCCAGGACTGAAATCAAAGCCGATTATAGACATACTTGTCGCCGTAAGGGACATAAGCAAGGTGGACAGTTTCAATGGAGCGATGGAAGAGGCCGGGTACGCTGCATTTGGCGAAAATGGCATACCTGGTCGGAGATATTTCCAGAAGGCAGTGGGTGATGATCATAGCCACCATGTGCACGTATTTGAAATTGGAAACTCCGAGATAGAGAGGCATATTGCCTTCAGAGATTATCTCCGTGCACATCCTCAGGCCGCGGAGAAGTACGGGACACTCAAGGCACGTCTTGCGGAGAAATATCCATACGACATCGAATCTTACCAGTCTGGAAAGGGTACTATGATATTGGAGATCCAGGAAGAGGCAATCAAATGGTACAGGGAAGCAGGGAGAGAGGATACTGGCCAATGAGCGATCTGGATTTATGGGTCTTGTTTATGCCCATAATCAAGCATCTCCTGGATTGATCTAAGGTTTCTATTAGGTTCTTCAGGGGCCTATCATCTTCATAATTAAGTAATCACAAAAGTTAGAAATTATGGATTTCTGCAAAGTTGACACAGCATATGCCTATGATCCTTTGGACTGATTCCTTGCCTTTGTGTTTGTAAGCTTTACCCTGAGGAACGATACGGTATTTACCCATCCATATATCCAGAAAGCGTTTAGGGCTATGGCAATTACAGTGAATGCCCATATCAGTCCTCCAAACCCGGTGATGTCCATTATTTTTATCGTGGATGTTGCAAAGAGGCCAAGTGGGAAACCATATGCCCATACGCTTAAACTGCCCTTTGACGGTCTCGTGAATATTATTATCGTTACAACGAGAAAGTTCCAGACTTCAAAGCCCCAGAGCATCACGGACAGAAGATTCACAGTTGTCTGGCCAACCCCGAGATGATCAACTATTCCCGATCCAGAAAGCGTAAACAGGTTTATAACTATGAGACTTGCAATCCCGACCGGGAGCATAGTAGTAGGGAGGACATCGTGCATCTTGGTTGCGACATGACCGGAAAGGGCAAGTGATCCGATGAATATGTACAGGAAGAAGAAGATTCCAAGCCCCATAACCACGAAGAAAAATAAGTACTGGCTTTCCACTCCACCATAATAGCTCATGAGCTCAGGAGCAAGGAAAACGCTCGTTCCAATTGCCAGTGGAGGAATCACAATGGCATAGTTCATTTCGCGCGGGTTTATCTCCTTGGTGTAGAGTCGGTACCCAAGGAGGACGCCAAGCATCAGTGCAAGAAAATACTCAAAATAGAAATTAGCCAGGGATAATTCTGCTGCAAGGGCCGAAATACGGAAGAAATAAATCAATTGATAGTTACCCACGAAGCCAACGATTGGTATAAGTGCAAGAAAGCTCAGCCTGGTCAGGTTATCCCAGTGCGATACAATCTTCTCCCCGGTTTTTATAGCCCTGGCTCCCCAGAGGATGAATATAAAGGCAAATATGGACCATCCAATGATCATCACTACTTCGGCTGTTTCGTGAAATGCATAAATATCAGTAAGCCCGAATATCAGTATATACACCTGGGCCAGTGCAAGGGTTGAAATGGATATCCCGAACCATTCCGATCCGAAAAGATTAAGTGTGCTGCTTTTCATTGAATCACGTACATCATAATATACCGGAAATCAGTTGGGTAATTCGCCTGTATTCATGGCTTCCATTGCTCTAAGAATCGGGACGGCGGATGTCAGGACCCTGTTGCCAGTTATGAATCTGGCGATGGAAATTGCATCCTCCATTTCAGGCACTGTTCCTCCAAACCTTATGAACTGGTTCAGGTACACAATTGCGCACTCCTCATATCTTATGGAAATGCTAACTGCAAACGATATGAGAAACATGAATTTCTGATCCAGCTTATATGGCGACAGCAGTTCCATTTTCTCCTTGAGGTGCTCGTTCAGGATGTCGAATGATATCCTGGATACTGCGTTTAGGTTTTCAGGCAAAAAACCCATTCCAGAGTCTTTTTTCACCTTATTGAGTATTTTCTCCACCTCCTGGCTGACAGGCTGCGGAAAATTCTTTTCTATTACGGGGGAAATGGCACTCATCGAGGAAAGCGTGGAAGCCATCAGGGCCATTTTTGCTGCCTTAAGGGAATCGATTATCTCAAGGGGATCGGCTCCAAACTTCCTCGCAAGTTTAAAATGTATCATGGAAGACTTTTCCTGGCCATTCGCCAGAGATACCCCCATGGCTATCAGTGCAAGTATCTTGTTCGGAACATTCTTTCTTCCAAGGTAAAGCGTTGAGTTCTCCCTGAACTGTTCCTTCGCCATTTCAGTGCTAAAATTGCCGATAAGTTCTATTACCTCGGGCATTTCGCCCAGCGTGGAGACTGCAAATCTCCTTATTTCTTCCAAGTCTCTGTTCATAATTCACTATGGGCATTGTTTTAATAAACGATCGCCGTAATTTTTGTTGAATAAAGTCCACATCAGTACAAAATTTGCCACGGTTCTGACATCTATGGAACCTGGTCAAGAATGACTTCAAGATCAACGTCGTATATCCCGTAGTCGGGTAGAACTTTTCTTGCATATTCCCGTATCTCAGCGCAATCAGTCCCGATTATGTCTATCATGAATCTTCTCTGCCCGGTTGTCACAGTAAGCTTCTTGATCCGTTTCTGGGTTCTTATGAAACTCACTATTGCATCGATCTTCTCCGCCGGCACATTGAAGCTGATCAGAGCCCTGCATCCGTAACCCAGCTTTGAGTAATCCACGTCTGCCCTGCAGCCTCTTATGATCTCCCTTTTCCTGAGCAACACCATCCTGTCCCTAACAGTCCACAGGTTCTTCCCGGTTTTCTCGGCAATTTCATTGTAGGTGAGGGAGCAGTCCTCTTCCAGCATTTCTATAATGGTAAGATCGAGTGCATCAATCTTGTAAGGTTTCAACCATTTGTCATGATCTCAGTTTATATAATATATCGCGTTTGGTCGCCTACTCAAACTTCGCCTGCGTTGCATTGAAGCTTAAAACCTCTTGAAATACCCTTCAGCTGAAGCAAGTTTGAAAAATGTTCTGCAAATGCCGAAACGCATTACGGCAAAATTTATATTCCACCTGTTACTCTTAATTTATGGAGGTGCCTAATCTGGAGATGACTGAATACGTCTGCAGGAAATGTGGAACTGAACACGAGTCCGAAATAGAGGTTATACAGTGCGGATGTGGATACGACTAAATCCATTTTTCAACATTTGAGAATACTTTCATAATCAAACAGGTAAAAGACCTGATTTTGCCAAAAAGACTCATTGTCCACAGTTAATGTTGCGTTTCATTGTCATGGGACTTAATGAATGATATGCCACCCCTCAGTCTTGAAAGAATTATTCCCGTGAACATAACAGAAACACCGACAAGGGAGAAGAGATCGGGAACGGCCATTGCCATCACAGCTCCAAGGGCCATGGTAAAAATGGGCACAGAGAATGCCAGCACAGTTATCCTGTTGACCCTGCTTCTGCGTATCATGAAATTCCAGAGAAGGAATTGGGCCGCGCCTCCGAGGGTTGCCATCCAGATCAGATCAATAGCGAAGGATGCAGTGACATCCAGCCTGAAACCCAGGGGGGACAGGGCCAGCATTATTGCAGCCCCAATGAGAAACTGCGATGCATTCACGCTCACGGGATCCTCATCTCTCAGTTTTCTGTAGAAAACCGTGAACATTGCCCAGAAGAATGCATTGATTACTGTGAGTACAACCCCCAGCGCTGTGAACCCGTGGATCAGAGGAAAGCCGTATATCAGTATCCCTGAAAATCCTATAATTATGCCAGCGAGTTCCATAGCCGAAGGTTCTTCCCTGACCATAAAGAATGCAATTGGAAGCGAGAATAGGGGCATGGAGTAGCTCAGGACAGCTGATTCGGAAGGCGAGACGTATAGCAGGCCAAAAGCCCAGAACATTGTGCTGGCAGCAGTCATTATGGAAAGGTAGATCAGACTCCTTGTTATCACAAGTTTCCTGGCAACTGCCAGGAGTATAAGTCCTGCGATGAGATACCTGAGTCCCATGAAAAGGAACGGTGATGCAAAGTAAAGTCCATCCTTTGCGAAATAGTATGAAAGGGAAGTGAAGACCACATATGGAATCAAAAACCAGATGGCTTTCATTTTTCATCGGATGCATACCTCGGTAATTAATTTGAAGCCTGAAGCTTCGCGTAACACCATGGAAAAAATTGGGCACCCATTAATACGATATGCCCAATAGTTGTTTTACTTGTAAATAGTTAGCTATTACAAATCTTTAAGTATGCCTAAATAATTAACCGGAACTCATGTCTGCTAATAATTCACCTGATGGCCAGAAGCCATTTTCATCCGGTAAAAACGCATTGGCTTTCTCGGAAGGGCTGAAGGCGCTTCACCAGGAGATAATGTTTCTCCAGATGGAACTCGTCAGGGGAGAAAACCTCGTGATGCCCCAGTACTTCCTCCTGAAATACATTGGCATGCATGGTCCCCAGCACCTCTCCACAATGGCAGGTTTCCTTAAGGTCAGCAATCCCACAGTAACTGGCCTGACAGATACCCTTGAATCCCAGGGATGGGTAAGGCGGCAGCCGGATCCTAATGACCGGAGGGGGACATTAATCATGCTTACCGAGAAGAGCCATGAATTATTCTCCAGGATGGAGAAATACCAGATGAAGCTCATGGACAGGATGCTGGAAGGCACTGACGAGTTGAGGCTCAACGAACTCGGGAAAATACTTTCCGGTCTTGCCCTGAAGGTCAGGAAAGTAGTCATGGAAAACACGGACAGGAAAGGGAAGGATATATTATGACCGAATCGCAACCGGCTGATTACAAAAGCATGTCAGAATACGACAGTAAATACGCTACCAGGGTAATGCTTATACTTGCAGGGCTTGTTCTTATCGTTATGTATATAGAGGGCATGCTTACGCCCTCGCTCCCAACCATAGCACATGACTTCAAGGTAACATCTGCGCAGGTCAGCCTACTGCTGTCAGCATACCTTGTGGGCGGAGTGGCACTGACTCCAGTAGTCGGGAAACTCGGGGACATATACGGCAAAAAGAGAATGCTTACCATAGTCCTGATAATTTACGCAATCGCGGTCTCAGTTACCGGATTTTCGCCGAATTTCACCTTCATGGTAATATCAAGGACCATACAGGGTATAGGGCTCACAATCATGCCCCTTGGGATGAGCCTTGCAAGAGAGGAATTCCCCAAGGAAATTGTACCAAGGGCACAGGCAATCATTAGTGCAATGTTCGGTGCAGGGTTCGCCATCAGCCTTCCCCTTGGATCGTGGGTATCGAATGACTTTGGATGGCGAATGACATACCATACTGCCATACCATTTGTCGTAGCCCTTGCTCTTGTCACCATAATCGTGATAAAGGAATCACGATTCAGGCGCCCGAATGCAAAAATTGACTATTATGGTGCCGCAATGCTGGGATCGGCCCTGGCAGCCTTTGTCTTTGCCCTCTCGGAGGCACCGACCTGGGGCTGGTACTCATTTGACACCATAGCTCTCTTTATGGCAGGAGTCATACTGCTTTTCCCGTTGACAATTTACGAACTTGGCTATTCAAGGCGTGTAGGTGAGGCAATACTGAACTTCAAACTGCTGTCCGAGAGAAACGTGATGGTTGCAAACGTGGTCCTGTCAATATCCGGAATGGGGATGTTTCTTGCCATGCAGGCCCTCACGTATCGTTTTGACCTTCCGGAACCTTCTGGCTTTGGAAAAGATATCCTTGCCACGGGAATTGCTCTTGTTCCCTTTGCACTGGGAATGCTCGTGCTGGCCCCCATCACGGGAGCCTATGTCTCAAGGGTTGGCGTAAAACCATTCGCAATACTCGGATCTGTACTCTCCGCTGTCGGGTTCCTGCTGGAGGCAATCTCGCAGAGCTTCACGCAGATGCTGGTGTATGAGTTCGTCACGGGAGCCGGCCTGGCGATGCTGAACGCATCTCTGATAAACCTGATAGTCCTTACCGTGAATCCAAAGGACATGGGGCTGGCAACTGCAATGAACGGAACTTTCAGGAGTGTCGGAAGCAGTGTGGGCGCTCCGGTTGCAGGATCGATCATGACAACAATCACGGCATCCTATGTTGTGGGAAGTTCTATAAACATCATGCCTGCACATATGGCCTACACATATATTTTTATAATAGCGGCAGCCTCATTCATCGTTGCAGCATTGATGACGCTGCTGGCGAGGGAAGTACTCGGCAAGAATAAATATGCCGGAAAGACAACCGGAACAGTCGGTCAGACAGAGAAGGCAGCGCTGGAATCCTGACCGGTTCCAGCTCATGTAAAATTTTATTTATTTTTCAGCAAAATTCTTAGAGTTTATTCAGTTTCTTTTTTTTCCTCTGCC
>JAJZNS010000064.1 GCA_021811635.1 Thermoplasmata archaeon | reverse complement strand
ACAAGCCTTGTCATCAATGTACCAACAAGGACCTGCAGCCTCGGCCCCCACGTTCCCTGAGAAAGCTCTTCATCCAGTGCCAGCAGATCTCTGAGTACGCCTGTTACGATCTGTGCCCTTTCTGCCCTGTCGAAGGAAAACGGGTTAAGCCTGATTGAAAGTTTGCTGCCGTCTTTCTCCGTCTCATCCGTGCTGAAATAGTACAACTCATCTGGATTTGTGCCGGATATTACGGATTCTGAAAGCGTTCCATGTGGATCCACAAGGATCACGTTGGATTTTCGGGCCACAAGTTCCCTGATGATGGAATATAGGAGACTGGTCTTACCGCTTCCAGTACGACCGGTAACCAGCGAGTGCGTCTCAAAGGTTTCCGAGGGAATGCGGAATGCCGTTCCCTCCGCCCTTATACCGATAGCTATACCGTCTTCTGGCCCTTCCCTGCGTCTGCCGAGCGCAGGATCGTATCGAAACAAATCTACCGTTCAGTTCCTTTCTTCGATGGGAATATAGGGTATTGGCCCGCGTTCCCCCACATAGCTGCTTCTGGGCCTGAAAAGCTTGTTATCAGATACATATTCAAGGCTCCTGGCCACCCATCCCGATGTCCTTGAAGCCGCGAAAAGTGAGGTGAACATATCAGGGTGGAAACCCAGTGAGTCATACACCATCCCCGAATAGAAATCGACGTTTGGGAATATACCCTTTGTTCCGAGTTTGCTTATCATCACATCCTCTATTTTCTGCGCAGTGTCAAAGAGCTGTCCCTTTCCGTTCCTGGCGGTGACTTCTCTGGCGAAGCTCTTCAGGATCCTTGCCCTGGGATCATAGACCTTATAGACTCTGTGCCCGAACCCCATTATCTTCTCCTTTTTTTCGAGTTTTCCGCCGATTACCTTCTCGACATTTTCCGGCTTTCCGACTTCCATTATCAGCTTCAGCGCCATCTCGTTTGCGCCGCCATGCAGTGGGCCTTTCAGTGTACCAATCGCTGAAGTCAGGGCTGAGTAGATATCGGAAAGTGATGAAATTGTCACCAATGATGAGAATGTTGACGCGTTGCTTCCATGATCAGCATGAAGCATGAGACAGACGTCCATAATTCTCTCTGACGATTTATCAGGCTTTTTTCCCGTTGACTGATACAGCATATTTCCTGCGAGAGAAAGGTCCGGAGAGGGCTTTACATATTTTCCGCCCTCTGCAGCGCGTCTTATTGAGGACACCAGTGCTGGGACCTTCCCGACAAGTTCCACGCCGATCTCCCTCTGGTCACTGTCGATGATGTGATCCGCCCTGGTGTCGTCTGCCCCAAGGAGAGAGACAGCAGTTCTCAAGAGAGATGTTGGATATTTGTTCGAATGGTCCCATATGAAATCAATAACTTCACCAGGCAGACTGGAGGATTTCATGAGCACGTCCCTGTAGGATTTCAGTTCTCCGGCTGTCGGAAGATGTCCGTTTATCAGAAGGTAAGAAACCTCCTCGTAACTGGAGTGCTGTACTAGTTCCTCTATGTTGAATCCCCTGTATACCAGCCTCCCCGCCTCTCCGTCCACGAATCCGACCTTTGTTTCCGAGACAATAACCCCTTCCAGCCCCTTAAAAACCGTATTAGCATCCATAACTCTGATCAGAATGTGATTTCAACAGAATTTATACGCTTTTGCCTTAAGACGTTAGGTTGTGAAACTCAACCATTAAATTTCACAATCGCGTAATCCTGACCATGAAGGATGACCTGAAAGGCCAGAGATTTATTATTGCAGGGTATGGGGAACCTCTTGGAGATGCGATTTGCAGGATGCTGTTATCCCATGGGGCTGTACCCCT
This sequence comes from Thermoplasmata archaeon, assembly GCA_021811635.1. The sequence goes on along the minus strand of JAJZNS010000064.1, from coordinate 51,314 downwards.
GCTGGTGGCAAGGAGCCATGAAACCCTGAAAAACGCATCTCTGCGCCTTGAAGGTTCAGATTATTATCCCTGCGATCTCTCTGACGATAGTTCCCTGCGGAATCTTTGCGATCACGTGAAGGAGAAGTTCGGCACTGTCAGGGGCATAGTAGTTACGGTTGGGGGATTCTTTTACGACGACGTGCGGACCCCGGGAAATACCCAAGCGCTGGTAAATTCCAATCTTCTTGTCCCGATGAAGGTCATAAGCAGCCTGCTTGGAATCCTGGAAAAATCGGGTTCCATTGTTTTCACAAGCAGTATCACAACATTGCGCTTCAGTGAAAAAAATCCCCTTTCATATACGGTCACAAAGTACGCCCTTAACGGGCTAACGTACACACTCGCAGCAGAACTGCTTGCGAATAACATAAGGGTGAATGCAGTGGCAATCTCCTCCATCTCTGAGGACTATGACCCCCATAGAGACTGGAAAAAGATGAGAAAGCTTGGGGATCATTCTACACCCGCGGAAGACATTGCCAATGTGGTCTATTTTCTGCTTTCAGACCTTTCAGAAATGGTTGATGGTGCAGTTATCCCGGTTGATGGCGGCAGCAGGTTCCGATCATGAAACGAGAGCACTGGCCATGGCAGGCAGCGACCTCTCAAGCCTGTAGTTCAGGCCGAAGTGCCCATCCTCATACTCTTCATAGGTGAACTTGATTCCCGCATCATTTAGCTTCTTTTCGAGGGTCCTGTGCCCCCACACCAGCTGGAACTCGTCCATTATACCTACGTCGAAATAGGAGAAGTGCAGCGATTCCAGCTGCCTTGCATAGGAAAGGCAATTTCTGGCAGGATCCTTTTCCTCCCAGAGCTTCCATACTTCCGACTTGAATTCCCCCGATTCCCAGTCGAACGGGAGATCAGACCCCCCCTCAGCAGATGATGGATTTGGGCTGAAAAACGCTGCCGTTTCTATGGTTCTGAGGACCTTCAGCTTCGATGACGAGAGCCTGTTCTTGGAGGACCAGAACTTTGCCAGCCACTTGTCAACCCCGCTCATTTGCCTTATTGCCCCCATGATTTCCGGGAAATCGGGGATGAAAAAATATTCAAAGCCCATGTCCGCGGAATGGCTTGCGAATGCGTTTATGTTCCCTGCATTTCTGACAGCAAGCATGTAAGCACCGAAAGCTCCTGCATCCTTCCCAAACAGTCCCACAAGCCCTGAATTGAAATCTGATTTCAGTTTAGGAATGAGCTCCTCTATGATGAAGGTCTCGTACATTCCAACAGATTCGCTATTCAGGTAGTGGTTTCCGCCGTACTTTGTGACGGTATCCGGTATCGCGACAACCGCATCTTTGAGCAATCCTTTGGATGAGAGATCAGAAACGAGTGACACAACGCTCTGGGAAAATGGTCCCTCGTTGCGCATTGTCGATATCGAGGCCCCGAAACCAGGCAAGCCAATAAGTAAAGGCGCATTCTGCTTGGGCGCATCGGGGGATACTATCAGGACATCGCGATCATATGGATCATGCAGTGGGTTTGTCTGCAAAATCTGGCTATGAAACTTGATAGTGGAAATCTTGACCATGATGACTTAATAATTACGATATCTAAAAACATGTTGTTTTAAAGCCTTCTTCGATGGGTTCAAGCATTAAGGATCTGCTGATCCCTCAGGTAGTCCTTGATCTTCACCCATGATATGAGAAGCAAAATTCCTGATAATATGCCTCCGAACAGCAACTGAAGGATGCCAAGCAACAGGCTCGGCATTTCAGCCTTTTCAGTGGATCCGTTTCTCAAATTTGAGTATACCGTGAGGTAGGCGAGCCAGAACCAAAGAAATTCTATCATTGCAATGGCAAGGACATAGTATCTGCCTATTGTTTCCGAAATAGGATATGCCAGCCGGAGGGGTGCCCCTCCTGCAAACAGGTATATTGCCTCAGCCAGGAACACCAGAAAGAAGAATGCAGTGATATAAATTGAAACCCTGACAAGAATGACAGCCCATCTGAAGTCACTGTCCATGTTCTTCCTGAAGCCACTCAAACTATTAATAATAATCATGATAACTTGAATCGTGAAGGAGATAACCGGCGACTATGCCGATACAGTCGCGTACCTTGCAAGACTCTTCGGAGTCAAGAAACTGGGGCAGTACGACTTGAACGGGTATATAATCCGATATTCTGGCAAAAGCTATATTGACCGTAGTTCTCTGATTCAATCTGATCAATTTCCTTCGGAAGATGAAGCGGATGATTTAGCATCCATCTCGATCGAAGTGGAGACCATCAAGGGAAGACCTTTCATAAAGTTGGATTTCACCAGATACCGTGTAGTATGCTCAGATGAATCCAGGATACCGGAGGCATTGGAATTCATTTCAGTGCTTGAACGATCGATGTTCCGCTACTTCTGATAAACTATTTTCCTTAGCATTGGGGCAAAATGCTCAATGTTTTGGTTTCTAAATTTACAAATATAGATTAGATGCAAAAGTTAGATAAGCAACGGGTTCAAGGGCTGATTAGAACAACTATTATTGCTGCCTTGAAATATTGAAAATTTTCAGGAAAGAATGGATTCGGACTTTAGACGATTTTACCTGATTGTTGTTTAAGCCAAATAGGGAATGGGGCTGGTCGGGTTTGAACCGACGACCACCTGGTTATGAGCCAGGCGCTCTACCGGGCTAAGCTACAGCCCCCCTATGTCGTGAAATCCGTATCAATGAAACATGCTTTAAACTTTTCTTGAGAGACCTGCAGTTGTAGGTTATGCTTCATTGCTGTAAGGATCGATTCAACTGCGTCTGTTATACCTTACCGCCTGATTAAGTCCACGAAATGACCAGCATCCAGGGTATTTACAACCGATTCCTTATCAAGCCATCCCCTTCTGGCAATTGCAGTCGCGAAATGCAAATTACGCAAATCCATCGTGCTATGGGAATCGCTGCCCAGAGTGAAGTGTATGCCATATTCCTTCGCCTTCTTAACGAGGTCGAATGGAAGATCCGATCTTTCCGGGTGACCGTTTATTTCAATGAATACATGATTATCCCTGCAGGCCTCGAATATGCGATCGAAATTCAGTCTGTAAGCCTCCCTGCTCCCGATCAGCCGTCCGGTAGGGTGTGCGAGGCCGTGGATCTTTCCGCTTTCAATGGCTTTGAGTAATCTAGCTGTGTTCATATCAGCGTCTGCGACTAGGCCCTGATGCAGAGCCGCCAGAACAAAATCCATTTCCTTTAACGTTGAATCATCAAGATCAAGACTGCCATCCTTAAGGATTTCAAGCTCCACGCCCTTGAAGATACGGATGCTGCCTTTTTCGTTCATGGAATCTATTTTTCTGTTGAATGATCGGAATCCTTCATCAGTAAGACCCCTTGCAACCTTCAGTCCCTTACTGTGGTTCGTTATTGCCATGTACTCAAGCCCGCTTGCCGACGCGGCTTCAACCATCTGCTCCAGTGTGTTCCTGCCATCTGTGTCTACGGTGTGGGTATGCAGATCGCCCCTGATGCTTCCATATTCCACCAGTCTCGGCAGTCTATTCGCAGCAGCAGCCTGAATTTCTCCCATGTTCTCCCTCAGTTCCGGCTCAATCCATTCAAGTCCCAGTGCCCTGTAAATCTCTATTTCGCTGGAACCAGCCTTAACGCGACCACCCTCGTAGAGGCCGTACTCGTTCAGCTTCATTCCCTTTGATATGGCAATTTCCCTTAGCTGAACGTTGTGTTCCTTGCTCCCCGTAAAGTACTGCATTGCAGCTCCGAACGAATCCTTTTCGAAGATTCTGAAGTCGCAGGTGAGTCCATTCTTAAGCCTGACTGTCATCTTTGATGGTCCGGATGATATGATGCCTGCAATATCATCCAGACTGGTGAAAAACTCCCTGCCCTTTTCCGGGTCAGGGGAAACGCCCAGAATGTCAATGTCTCCCACGGTTTCCCGCATGCGTCTGAAGGAGCCTGCTATTTCCAGAGACTCGAAAAGTGAGGATTTAACAAGTTTTTTCTTGATCTCCTGAACCTCATCGTATATTTCAGCAAGAAACCTCCTGTTGGCGCCATATTTTTCAAATACCTCTACCGCTTTTCTGAGGGATTCTTCGCTCTTTTCTCCGAAGCCCTGCAGTCCTGATATGCTGTGATCATTCAGGGCTGCCTTAAGCGTCTCAATGTCCTTCACCCTGAGCGCCGTAAAGAGTGCATAGATCTTCTTTGGACCAAGTCCCTGCAGTTTTCGCAGCGAGGTAAAATCAATTGGATACCTGGCCTTCATTTCCTCGTACTTTTCTATTTTCCCTTTCTCGATGTAATCCCTTATCTTCGCCTCTATTGCATCTCCCACTCCATCTATATCTCTGAGCCGGCCACTCCTGTACAGATCCATGAGATTGCTGCCGGCTGCGGATATGGAAGCTGCAGCCTTCCTGTATGCAAGGGACTGCCATTTCCGGCCTTCTATCTCTTCCATATCCGCCATTTCTTCAAAAATGGCTGCCAGTTCATCGTTCAGCACCTGCATCTATCCCATGCCGCATTAACTAGTTTTTTCATTCCCTGCAGAATGAGACGACACACTTGATTTACTTCCCCAAAAGATACTGGTAAAACACACAGGCATAACAAGATCTGCCAGTTTTTTGATCTTCGAGGCTTACTTTAAGTAAGGATGCGGGGCCTTACCTTCACCCAGATGTACTTACACTTAATGTTTTTCAACAATAATTTTTATAACTAAAATAAATTCCTGATCAATGCAGTATAAATGGACAGTTCTCACCAACACTACGCTTGGGGGTCTCATGGCTTCAATCAATATGACAATTGTACTCATCTCGCTGCCGACAATTTTCAGGGGGCTCAATATCGATGCCACAGCGCCGGGAGAGTTTGTGCTTCTCCTGTGGGTTATGATGGGATACAGCATCGTACTTGCCACCTTGCTGGTCACTTTCGGCAGGATCTCGGACATTTATGGAAGAACGAGGCTCTATACGCTTGGCTTTCTTGTATTCACCGTCGGATCAGTGCTGCTTTCGATCATTCCGAGCGGTACAGGCAATAGTGGAGCCCTGATGCTTATTGCATTCAGGATGGTCCAGGCGGTGGGCGGCGGGTTACTCATGGTGAACAGTACTGCCCTGATCACGGATGCATTCTCCTCTGATGAGAGGGGAAAGGCGCTGGGCATTAATCAGATATCATTCATTGCCGGTTCGCTCATAGGGCTTATTGCCGGGGGTATTCTTGCAGGGTTCGATTGGCACCTTGTATTCATTGTGAATATCCCGTTTGCCGTCGCAGGTTCCCTGTGGTCAGTTTTTAAGCTAAAGGAAACCTCGGCCCGAAAGAAAGCCCCGATGGATCTGGCAGGTAACGCCACGCTGGGTGGTGGCCTTGTCCTGATCAGCCTGGCTTTCACCTATGCCCTTGTTCCATTTGGGAGTTCAACAATGGGGTGGGGCGATCCATGGGTGCTTGCGGCTTTTGTCACGGGAACTCTGCTCCTTGTTTTCTTTATATTGGTGGAAAAGCGCGTGAAGTATCCGCTTTTCAACCTAGATCTCTTCAAGATCAGGGCATTCACTTATGGAAACTTCGCAGGTTTTCTCTCATCCCTTGGCAGAGGTGCAATAATGTTTCTAGTGGTCATATGGCTTCAGGGGATTTATCTCCCCCTGCATGGGTATAACTATGCTTCCACGCCGTTCTGGGCAGGAATCTACATGCTGCCCATGATGGCAGGGTTCATTGTGCTGGGCCCTGTTGGAGGAATACTTACGGATAAGTATGGGGCAAGAACGTTTGCAACCGCAGGCATGGTGGTCATTGCGATCTCGCTTTACCTGCTGACCCTGCTTCCATACAACTTCAACCTCTGGATGTTTGAGGGAATACTCCTGATGAATGGGATAGGCAGCGGCCTATTCGCCGCACCAAATACGACCGCGATAATGAATTCCCTGGCGCCGGAACACCGTGGGGCAGGAAGCGGAATGCGGACCACGTTCAACAACATCGCACAGACAATTAGCATGGCGGTCTTTTTTTCGATTGCGATAACAATTTTCTCACAGGATCTTCCGAGTTCCCTGTTCAGCACCGGGATTAGCATCGGTCTCCCCCCGTCAATCGCGTCAATACTTTCCAATATCCCCCCCTCAGGAGCGCTGTTTGCTGCCTTTCTTGGAGAAAATCCTATGGCGAGCCTTCCAGCTTCCATACTTTCGCAGATACCATCAGGTGCTTACAATCTGCTGATGTCTCCTACGTTTTTCCCCAACGCTATAGGGCCATCCTTCATGATCGGGCTCAGGGACTCCCTGTACATTGCCATTGCACTGACGCTTTCCGGAGCCGTGCTTTCCGCTTTCAGAGGTGGAAAATACGTGCATGAGGAATCCATGGGAAATGCTTCAATCGGTCCAATCACACCATCCGGTACGGGCGAAGCCGCGATCAACATGCCGGGAACCAATGGAGGAGGGACAAAGTGATCTATACGGAATTTCTTGATAAGCTTACCGCGCTTAGAAAGCTCAGGATGAGGATGATGAACGAGATCAATGCGGATCTGAAAGACATAAGTTCCAGGGACTTCACGGTCCTGAACAGGGTCTGCCACGCCAAGGGCGGGCTTTCAATGAGCAGCATATCAGAATCTACAGGTCTCTCAAATGCACTAATCACTTCAGCTGTGGATAATCTTGAGAGCCGGCACCTCGTCAGGAGAACAACCGGCAATGACAGGAGGAGTTATATCATAAAGGCGACAAAAGCGGGAGAGCAACGATACAAGGATATAGAAAGCATGCTGGAATCAAGTTTCGAATCCTTCTTTGGCCGAATGGACAGACAGGATGTTGAAGAGCTTGAGTCATTGCTGGAAAAACTTAACAGGTTGATAAATAAATATGCCTGAAACCCATTCACCTGGACGGATGCTTCCGTTCACATATTCAGGAAAACTGGAAGGTAAATGGTGAGAGAGGAATGAAGATATCAGAAAACGTCGAACTCATAAAGGCTGGTTTTGTCAACTGCTATGCTCTGAGACATGGCAACCAGCGCATACTGGTAGATGCAGGTACAAAATCCGCGGGGAAAAAAATAATATCGTTTTACAGGGAGAGGGGGGAAAAACCTGACCTCGTCCTCATAACTCATTACCACCCTGATCACATAGGGGGGCTGCATATGATTTATGAAGAATTCAAGCCGGAGATATATGCTCCTGAAATAGAAATCCCAGTCATTGAGGGGAAGGATAAGATTGAGACCACGAAGTCAGTGCTTTCAAAGCTGGTATCAGGGGTATCGAGGATTGATGCTGTTGAAACTGTAAAACCTGCAGAAAGCCTTGAACTGCCTTTCATAGAAGTCATTCCGACACCCGGACACACACCGGGCAGCGTTTCCTATCTTTTCAAGGAAGACAGCGTTATTTTCATAGGAGATGCGTTTTCAGTGTCTTCAGGAAAACCTAAGATCAACAGGGCGTTTACGCTTGACATTCCAAAGGCAGAGGCTTCAATGAACTACATACTTTCAAAGAAAGGAATGACTATACTGCCTGGTCATGGCGAACCTCTCAGAGTCTGATGCAAGTAGAATCACTGATGATTTTGTGTCAGATTTAATTATCCCTCATTGATGGTTTCACATGCCCGTATTTGACAATAAGGTTGCCCTGGTCAGCGCATCCAGTTCCGGTATAGGTCGTGCTATCTCAAAGGTGCTAGCCGAAGATGGTTGCCGATTGCATATTTTTTCCCGATCGGAAGAGAGGGTCTCTGCCGTTGCCAGGGAGATCGAGCATACGACAGGAAGAAGCGTCAACTACAGCCACGGGGATATGACCAGCATCCCTGATATGCAAAGAGTGGTTTCTGAAGTGCACTCTGTGACTGGAAATGTCAGCTTCCTTGTCATCAATTACGGGGATCCTAAGATAGCGCCGTTCCTTGAAATTTCAGGATCCGATTGGGATTACGCCATTAACATGTTCCTCAGGACCTCGGTGCACCTCGTAAGATCGTTCCTTCCATGGATGCTTGAGAACGGCGGCAGGATCATATTCGTGACCTCGCTCACTACAAAGCAGCCCATGAAGGGGTTTTCGCTTTCCGCCTCGTTGCGATCCGCGGTTGTGAGCCTATCGAAAGTGCTGTCCCTTGAATATTCAAGTCATAATGTGACATTCAATAGCATTTCCCAGGGATTCTTCGAGACGCCAAGACTAAAAGGGGTTGCGGAAAGAAATGCCGCCGCAGGAAAGGTGAGCATTGACGAAGCCTACCGCAGGATGATGGATGACATTCCTGCTGGCAGGTTCGGCAATCCGGAAGAGATTGGACATCTCGTCTCTTTCCTCTGCTCTGACAGTGCCTCTTACATCAACGGTACCAATATACAGATCGACGGGGGGTTCACCAGGTTTCCATTCTGATTCCAGAGCCATTCCAGATGTAAAAGGATATTAGGCCGTGATCAGTTGGATCATCCATGCGCGCTGGCAAGTGCAAGAGGTGCTATCAAATCAGCAGATGCCCCACCTGCAATGCTCCTCTGAGGGGATTCCACCATGTTGGCGTCAGGGGGGGCGCATTGTCATCTTCCTCAATATGGCATATTGGATCACCATGCGGTCACCTTGTTCCGGAAGAAACTCTAATCCCTGAAGTTTCCGGAGGGGGAGTTCCGATAGTTTACAATGGCGGCCCACTGTGGAAAGCAGGATATCAGTGGGTAAACGTTTTCTGGGGTTCATTCTGGAATGGTAATTCATGGATTGACACGATTGACAGGGCGGTGGCGGATATGGAGTCTGATGCCTCCTACTCAGGAGGGCTGAGACAATATGGCGTTGGGATGGGTGGCCTGAAAGGCCATTATTTAATCACCGAAAATCCGCCCGCTGTGGTGACATCTGAAGACATAGGGAACGCAATTCTATCTTGGATAAAGGTTTCCGCGGTTCCTGATGTGGGAATCGCCGGTGCATACAATATACTGCTGCCGCCAGGGGTATCTGCCACACTGTCGGGGAGCAGGTCCTGCGTCCAGTTCTGCGATTACCATGACTCTGTCAGCGGCAGCAGTGGCCCTTTTTTCACCTGCGAGCCTTATCCATGTTCAACAGGCTGCAATCAGTGCACGCCTAATCCATTCGACACCCTGACCCAGGGACTTTCAGAAGAGATGGTGGAACTCAAGACGGATATGGATCCTGGAACCGGTTGGGTGATAGGCAACGAGGAGCTCTGTGATTACTGCGATTCCAGCTATGTGTGCAATCGCCTGGCTTCCGGAGAATATGTGAATGCATGGTATGACAGATCGACTGGCAGTTGCTGGACACCGCAGCAATAAAAGAATATGCCAGTGAACCTGCCATCCGGATGCTTGCAGATATCCTGATTGATGCTGTTTCACTGGGATGAGGTATTTTCCTCCCGAGGAAGAAATGAAATCAATATGTTCATGTATGGCATGGGGTATGCAATGCAGGATAATGCCGGTTCTCAAAATCATGACCTTGACAGCATTGGCCCGGGGGGAGCAAAAGCATATTCAGTTCTTTCAAGAATACATCCGGCATCACGGCGGCTGCACCGGATCGTAATTGAATACGTAAACGGCTTTCAGGGAAACTCTATTCTTGACGTGGGGTGCGGCACTGGAAACCTGATTGGCATGATTGCAAGGCTGCATCCGAATATACTGCTCTTTGGTGTCGATCCAAATGAGAACATGATCGCAGTGGCATCGGCCAAGCGAAAAAGGTTCCGGGAACCGGGGAGGATAAATTTTGCAGTAGGCAATTCAGGCAGCGTACCATTTGACGGGCATTTTGATCTAATCCTCAGCACCATTTCATTCCATCACTGGAAGGACAAACAGGGTGGCCTGGCTTATCTCTCCGGAAGGCTGAGCAGCAATGGCACCCTTGCAATATTCGAGGATTTTGCAGGCAATGGAAGGGTGAAGGCCAAGGGCAGATTCTCCCATGCCATGTCCAGGGAAACTGCCGAAGCTCTTTCCATTCCGGGTTTTGAGAAGGAAGTGCACGTGAAGGGAAATTCCATTTTGATACAATTCAGGAGAAAAGGTCAATAGCGAAAATTTAGGTATATCCTTCATAATCCTGAAAGATGACAAAAGTAACTATGGAAACAAACCGCGGCAGCATTGTGATCGAGCTTTTTGACAAGGAGATGCCTGTAACTGCAGGGAACTTCCGTTCGCTGGTGGACAAGGGTTTTTACAACGGACTCGTCTTTCACAGGGTCATAAAGGACTTCATGATCCAGGGCGGAGATCCGCGTGGGGATGGAACTGGAGGACCGGGGTATTCCATAAAGGACGAATTTTCAAAAAACAACAGGAATGATAGAGGCACCATCTCAATGGCAAACGCAGGCCCAAATACTGGAGGATCTCAGTTCTTCATCAACCTTGTGAACAACAACTACCTGGACAAGCAGCATCCGGTATTCGGAAAAGTGGTGAAGGGAATGGAAGTCGTGGACGCCATAGGAAGTGCAAGGACAGATCGTTCTGACAGGCCTCTGGAGAAGGCTTACATAGTCAAGGCGTACAGCACTGGCTGACCAGGCATTTGTTCACCCTGAATGCTGCACTGCGCAATGTACGCTCGAATTCTACGGTCAAGGGTAACTGCAAATGGTTAGGAAGAGGAGCGTCCTTCTCTTTTCCGCAAGCAGGCTTCTCAGATCCTTTTCCCTTCTGCTCCTCTCTGTCTCTGCACCATATTACCTCCTGCATCTGGGGCTTTCATACATAACGACTGGAATAGCCATCTTCATTTCCTCGCTGTCCTCCACTGTCGCAATATATCTTTATCCGAGGCTCAGGCTGGGGAACCGCAACACCGTCGTCGTTTATTCCTGCATTTTTGCCATTTCGATTCTGCTAATGCTGTTGTTCCGGAACGTGTGGATGTACGTATTTGCAATTGCGATTGGCGGTATATCCCTGTCCGGCAGGGACATGACACCGAACCAGCCGGTAGAACAGTATTCGATAAGCATGGAATCCGACAATCAGGAATCAAAGAACCGTTCCTTCGCCTTTTACAACTTCATGGCGTATACGGGAAACATTGCCGGTTCCCTCTACCTGCTGGTATGGTCTGCCGGTAATTTCAGCCTGATTTTCCTTGCTTCTTTCGCTGCAGCTTTATTCTCCGTAATCCCGTATGCATTCTGCACTTTCCATGAAAGGGATCGCACCGAAGAAAAAACTAAAATGACCGGGGAAACAAAGAGGGTTGCCAGGGAGTTGGCATTACTCTTCGGAACGGATTCATTTGCCGGCGGGTTGATTGGTACATCCATGCTTTCTCTATGGTTCAACACCGTATATGGCACATCTCTAACATATAACGGCTTGATCTTCCTTGTCGTTTCAATTATCACTGCAGTCTCAATGCTGTATTCCGGGATAGTCTCCACGAGATACGGGTTGGTCAGGACGATGGTCGTCACGCACCTGATCAGCAACGGATTCCTCCTGATGGTGCCGGTAATCCATTCCCTGATCTACAGCGAGATATTCCTGTTTGCAAGGCAGTCTACCAGCCAGATGGATGTACCGCCGAGGGATAGCTTCATCAACACGGTTCTCGATAAGGAAACGCGCGTGCAGACAAATTCCATGTTCCTCATGTCCAGAAATGCCGCACAGGTTCCGTCCCCTGCCTTGGGAGGGGTCATTATCGGGGCTGCAGCCCCCGGACTGCTCTATGCCGCAGGCCTGATCAAGGCCGGTTATGATCTTGCGTTCTATGCCCGCTTCCACTCGTATAAACTATGACTGGATTTTTCATTGAAGGATAGCCGCATCATGACCGCCAATGGCAATAATTTAATTTCCATCTGTCAATCAGGGTCGCACGCGGGAATAGTGTAGCGGTATCACAGGAGCTTCCCAAGCTCTTAACCCGGGTTCGAATCCCGGTTCCCGCATCCTGGACTCACGATCATAGAGAAATGACACTCATTATTTGTGCGACCACAGGTTACCATGGATTTTTCCTGATAAAAGAGAATGCAGTCCAAACCAAATGTCCTCCGATATTGACAATTTTTACAAAACCAATGCTGGAAAGAAAGCATATTTCGCTCTTCGCATAACTTCAGTACGAGTCACGAATGACCAATCCGTTTTCATCCACCCTCCATTTTGGGTTGTATACCACTTCCCACAAATATCCATCGGGATCAGCGAAATAGGACCCATAGCCTCCCCAAGCGGTCTTCTGCGGTTCTTTGACCACGTTTCCGCCCATTTTCCTTATGTCTCTAATAAGATCGTCCACTTCCTTCATGCTTGCAACGTTATGCGACAGCGTTATTCCTGCAAACCCTGACCCGACAGGACTGACGTTGGCGTCCACAGCAAGTTCATGCCTCGGAAACAGCGCAAGCGTCGTTCCTTTCATCTCGAAAAAAACGATCTGATCCTTCTCGGATGCATGGGTTGGCAGTCCAAGACCATCCCTGTAGAACCTGACCGAATCAGCCATGTCATTTACGCCGAGCGTGATCACAGATATACCGGGCTTCATGCTGTCCCAATCAGAACCTGTCTAATTATAAATTATCGAACGCCGAGTCTATCCGTTCAATGCATCCTTTTTTCGGGTCACAGTCCACGTTGGAATGCAGTCCGATTTAGAGGGAATGGATCATTAATCCAAATGAGTGCCGGACTGCAATGCCTGTATACCCCTCGGAAAATTTTTCCGCATAATAGATCAGCCCGACCTGCATTCATCCTGATAAAGATGCAATGAGGATCATGCATATTCCGCCCTGGCAACATTTTCGAGGTGTCCGATCCCTTCAATCTCGGTTCTGATCCTGTCACCTGCCTTTATGAATGGTTTTCCGCTGAAATATGCTACACCGGAAGGAGTTCCCGTGGAAATCACATCTCCGGGTTGCAGCGTGATTCCAACGCTGGCCTTCTCTACAAGTGCGGGAATATCAAAAATCATGTCGCTGGAACTGCCGTCCTGCATTGTCTTCCCGTTTACGCTCAGCCGTATTGCAAGATTGCCAGGATCGCCAATATCGTCCTGGGTCACCAGGTATGGACCAAGTGGAAAGGACGCGTCAAAAGACTTTCCTGTATACCAGTGCGATCCCATCCCCTGTCCCTTGAAAACTTCCATCTGCTGCTCACGCCATGAAAAGTCATTGGAAATACTGTATCCTGCGATGTATTCCATGGCAGATGAACTGCTGATGTACTTTCCCTTCTTACCTATGATGACCGATAGTTCAGCCTCCCAGTCAATCTTTATGGAGTTCCTTGGCAGGACAAGATCGTCAAACGGACCTATAAGCGAGTTCCGGAACCTGCCGAAGAAGTATGGGGAAGTGAGATCAGAACGCCTGTTTTCCCTGCTGTGAGACCTGTAATTTACGGCTGCCAGGATGATTTTTTCCGGTGAAACAACAGATGGTCTGTATTTCAGCGCCGTTTCTCCTGGAATTGACTCCAAATCAAGTTCAGATTTGTTAAATCCTTGATCCGGAAGAGCAAGCAACTCATCCGTGGTGGTCAACTCGATCCCGCGTACGGATCTTACCAGGGATATGCTGGTTCCTTCCGACAGGATCAGGTGCGGCGCTCCTTCGATTAAAACATTGGCAAATCTCATGTTCTGGCATGCAGCCCCAAGATAAACCGTTAGCGGTTCTCCTGGATGCTGCAACCAGCAGATAACAGAAATCATTATTGATTGGTAAGAGATATGCGACTACATGGCGGATCATACGTCGCGGGAAGTTGTACTCAAGGTGGAAAGAAGCGATTGTTCCGTTGCGAATATTCTCTCCGACTCGAACATCCCATTCACGGTCAAGGGGCAGAACGTCGGCCCGCAGTTCACGAAACACCTTGTGGAACTGGACGAATATAGTGACACCGCAGCATGGGAACTCCGCGTAAAGACGAACGGGACAGCCAGGGCAGGCAAGAACCTGATATACATCGACTCGCCGAGCTGCAGTGCCTGTAAGGTGCTGGCAGATGCACAATGCATAGTGCTAAACGTTGAGGAGTCCAGCTCAAAATGGGTAAGGCTCAGACTGCTGGTCCCAGGGAGCTACGGCCTCAAGAAACTTCTGAATCTCTTTGAGGAAAGAGGCGTCAACGCCACCGTGATAAAGGACCAGGATTTTGAGTTCGAGGATCTCACTGACCGGCAAAACGAAATCTTGACGATTGCCTACAATGAGGGATACTTTGACCTTGAAAGGAAGGCATCGCTCACCGAAATTGCCAAACGCATTGGCATCAGCACACCAACGATGGAAGAGATAATCAGGAGAGCCATGAAGAAACTGGTCGAGAGATACATCAGGGAATAGCCTTTTCTGCGAAGAGGGCAGCCTTAGATGTAAGGCAAATCGGTTATCTCTTATTGTGGATATATTAATCCCATGCAGAGTTCAAAGAGTTATGCCATTGAGATACATGACGATCAGATACAGAGGCTCATTGAACTTCTGCCAAAGCTCTCCCAGGGCGACAAGATCACCATACATTCGAACATAAGTCCGAAGGATATCTATGAGATCATAGAGGCTGAGTCAAACGGAAGAAAGTTCGACTTCCTCTCTATAAAGAACGAGGAGAGGGAATGGACGATAATTCTCAGGAAACGCTAGGACGCCGTTGCCTTTGCTTCGTCAAGGTTGGTAGAAAGTACTATTCTATGGGCGTAGCCGTTAAAATATAGGATGAATTTAATAATATAAATGAATAATAATTAAAAGATTATTTTCGGCCTTTCATGGCATCTGGGGAAGGAACGAAGTATACATCGGTAGGCGAAAAACTCTGCAGCCTCTTGAATTTCGCGACCACTGGCATGCCTATATACAGATCCTCAGTGTCTGCGCCTATGAGCCTTGCAAGGAACAGGGAATCCACCCCGTCGAATTCCACCATTATCAGGTGGAATGGGGTCTGCGACAGAAAGGCCTCGCTGCCGAAGTAGCAGGTTGTATAGGAATGTATCCTGCCTGACTTCGGAAGTTCTATCCACTCTGTTTCAGATCCACACTCCATGCAGTGCATTCTCGGTGTGGCATACACGCAACCGCAATCGGGATTCTTGCACTTCGTTCCCATCAGCTTCCTCTTCCCAAGGCTGGTGAAGAACTTTGAGTCCTGGGCATAGCTATGGATATAGTCTATCTCGTAATGGGATTTCACTATCAGTGGATCGATGTTATAGACCTCAGTCCCCTCCTGGGATTCTTCCATTTTTGCATTTGGATTTATTGTCATTTTACCGCCTCCATAATTGATACTGTTACATACGTTCCCGTCCCTGCATGACTGTGAATGAGCCCTCTCCTCGCATTGCTTACCTGAAGGGCATCATTGCCGAAGTGCTTCTTTATTGTATGCTGAAGCTGCCAGAACATAAAGACCGCCTGCATTATTCCGGTGGCACCAACAGGGTGGCCGCATGCAAGCAAACCTCCGGACGGGTTTACAGCTACTTTGCCATGAAGCCCTGACTTCCCCTCTTCGATGAATTTTCCACCCTCGCCGTACTTGCAAAGGCCAAGATCCTCATAAGTCTGTATTTCGGATGAGGTATAGGCGTCATGCAGTTCAACCAGGTCAAGCTCCTCAAGCGGGTCCGTGATTCCTGCAGCCTCATAGGCCTCCTTTGCTGCAGACCTTCCTGCCCTGAATGAATGAATTCCCGGATACTTCAGGTTTGCATAGTCGGAAGCCTTCTCGTTCGGAAGCAAAGGCACCTTGTGGAACGGCCTGTCAGAAAGCCTCATCGTATCTGTACCAGTCCCGATAGACTTCACCAGTACCGGGTTGTCCGAAAGTTCAAACGCCTTCTCTTCGTCGGCCAGTATGGCGACCGCTGCCCCATCAGACATGGCGCATACGTCCAGCCTGGTGAGAGGATAGGCGACCATTGGGGAACTCCTAACGTCCTTTACAGTGAGTTTCATGGGGCTCTGCGCATATGGGTTGTGCATGGCGTTTCCATGGTTCTTTATGGACACCTTTGCCAACTGCTCTACTGTGGTCCCGAATTCATGCATATGCCTTACTGCCATCATGGCATAATACCCCGTATAGAAGCCACCGACCGGATAGTCGAAATTCGTATCGCTCGCAAGCGCAATGAACTCGTTTCCCTTCCAGGTGTTGACATGGGACATGCTTTCAAAGCCGTAAACAGCACATACGTCCATTCTGCCGGATGAAACCTCTTCAAAGCCTGCCTGAAAAGCTAGCCCGCCTGTTGCACCTCCGCCTTCAACTCTCTTGCTCGGCTTCGGTACAAGCCCGAGGTAATCCTGAGCCATGATGCCGGACATAAGCTGCCGCTGGAAATGGTCAGCGAAGTATGAGGCTACTGATCCGTCTATATCCTTAAGGGACATCCCGGCATCATTCAGTGCATAGTCGAATGCTTTCTTGGTTCTCAGTCTAAAATCCATGTCGGGAGTGGCCTTGGCGAACTTGGTGACTCCTCCCGAGACCATGTAAACTTTTCTACCCTGTGATCTCATGTTATCCTTCTCCCGATACGCTGAACCTTTTAAAACTTGCCACAAGCTCCTTTTTTGCCCTGCCTCATGCCTGCTGCAGAAGTGGAGGAGTAAACATTTTATCGGAAATGTCATCCCTTGGCATGAAGGCACTCGTAATCGGGGGATCGGGATTCGTTGGGTCTGCGATTGTGAAGAAAATTGCAGCCGATGAGGTTTCATATTTTTCTAGGAACGAATCAAAGGAACTAAGGGAACTGGGGTTCAAGTGGATCAAAGGGAATATTCTCAATGCGCAGGAAACTGCAGATGCTGTATCCGGCCACGATATGATAATCCACGCCGCAGGCATATTTGACGAGAGGGAACAGAAATTCCAGGACATCAATCTTCAGGGAATAAAAAACATTGTTGCACCATTAAAGGCCGCAGACAGGGACCAGCGTCTGGTGTATATTTCCTGCATCAACGTTGATTTTGCACCAATGGAATTTTTCCATTCAAGGAGGCTTACCGAGGGAAATGTCAGCACGGTGAAGAACAGCATGATTGTCAGGACTTCCGTTATTTTCGGTAATGGGGACAGGATAACGCCCATTGTGGCAAAACTTGCGAAATCGGAAATCACAAAGCTGCCAGAAACTGGAAACATGGCACCTGTTCATGTGGAAGACCTCGTAGAGGTAATAGGCAAAACGCCTGAATTCAAGGGATCGATGTTCGTCTGCTCCAGAGACAGGATGAGCCTGAAGATGGCGGTCAACCTGGTGAGGAAGAGGATTGGGAAACCCGAGCTGGGCTATGTCAAACCAAAGCCTTCCAAAATTGATAAGATATACGAAAAACTGCAGGATCACGGGATTCTGGAGAAGGAAACCCTTTCAATATACTCCCTTAACTATTACAGGGAAAATACCTCACTTTACAGATTCGTGGAAAAGCCCAGATCT
Organism: Thermoplasmata archaeon; assembly: GCA_021811635.1. The sequence goes on along the minus strand of JAJZNS010000064.1, from coordinate 33,780 downwards.
TACGGGGAATATCTTGAAGGGATAGACTTATAACAATACATGACCGATTGCCTCCCTGTATAATGCCACGGACAGTTTATACATGTAATTCAGAAGGTAATCGCTAACTAACCCTGTAAACCTGGAATCCTTCCTCATATCCACCAGATCAGACAGAGCAAGCTTCACTCCCGCATGCGCCAGAATGAGATATGATGACCTTGCATCCCCCGATGAGAATTTCTGCTTCATGTCCAGCCAGACGTCATCCTCATGGTTCAGTTTCTTGCGCACCTGATCCTGCAGCTTCTCTTCCGGGTTTGAAAGATTGTTGTACAGTGTGTCAATGATTTCCAGCAGTTCCCTGGTTTCAGCGAGCCTTGTTCCGCATGAAATTGCAAGGCCGATATAGGCCATTGCCATCCTGCAATGAGACTCAAACCTGAAAAACGGATGGTCCCCCTGGATATCCTGATCGATCAGTTCGCAGTAAATGGTACCTTGATCTTTTTCAGTATCCAGCAGTGTCACCCTTCAAATAGCCCCGGGCAGATTCGAACTGCCGTCGACGGGTCCAGAGCCCGTAATGCTTGGCCACTACACCACAGGGCTGTCGAGGGTAATTGGTGGCGTGGGATTAAAAGTTTCCTTATTTCTGGAAGAGAACGCAAGACTGCATGATAATTATATATGTTGTAATTTTGCTCCATGGTGAAGAACTGGAGTGTCCATTTCAAATTCGATTCAAAATTCCAGTGGAAAAAGCTGGAGAAAGTTTTCCCTGAGTTATGGGAACTGATGTCCACGGAATCAAAGCTTAATCAGGAGGAACAGTCCTATGACACTGCTGCGCTTGAACTCAACATGAGGGAGATCAGGGCAAACCAGAAACCCATCGGGTACATCCGTGACGGCGCAAAGTACAGGCTGTTATTTCCCGCAGATAGAAACGAGATGATTCTTTACAGGGGGTTCCCCGTGGAGAACCTCAAGGAAGTCGGGGACGTTATTGCAAAGTCCCTGAAGGACAGGGGGATTAAATTCACAACAGAATACGATAAGATGCTGCTGCAGGAGATAAAGAGCAGAAAGAGATAGATCAAAAATATTCTAATTATGCCATAATTTAAATCTTATCCTGCCATAGGGTGTGAAATGGTTGTAAGAATAAAGGTTGTCAATGACGTAGGCGAACTTGTTTCGATTTTTCATGCAGCCGACACCGAAGTCAAGAGGAGGCTGCTTGCCGACCTTTCCAGCGAATGGGTCACCATGGACAAAATTGAGAAGCAATATGGCGTTACAGGAAAGAAGTCTCTCATGTATCTGGACAAGATCAAGATGATAGAGAGCCAGTGGATAACCGGCCCGAACGGACCAGAAAAGGCGTTCCACACCTATTACACAAACGTACAGATAAACATAATGGGTACAATGTCAGAGCTTTCAGATATCATTTATGCCACCACGCTGTCGGACGAGAAACTGGAAGAATACGAAAATTCGATTACAGGCATGATGTCAAATGAAGGAGTTTTTGTCGGCGATGCCGCTGAAAAACTTGGCATATCCCAGATACTCCTCAAGGGCATAGTCAGGAGATCAAACGTTCTCCAGATTAAGGGATACAAAATTGAGCGTGTGCTTGACGCCTGAATGCCAGTGATCACTGATTGCCTGAAGTAATTGTCCTAAGGATCGGCCACAGGCCCTTCAGGGATAAGCGCATTACCACCCATGTAGCGCTTGTTGCAAGGGCCTTCGGAGCTTCTGGTATAATCATAGATTCCAGCGATCTCCCGCTTGAAAATACCATCAGGAGAACGGCTGAAAAATTTGGGGGAAGCTTCACCGTCAGAAGCGGTGATAACTGGAAAAGAACCTACAGGGAATTTGATGGCGTAAAGATACATCTGACCATGTACGGAGAACCCATAGAATCTGTCAAGGAGAAGATCAGGGACGAATTCAGGACCAAGAGCCTTATGATTTTGGTAGGTGCCTCAAAGGTCCCGCCGGAAGCGTACGAAATGTCTGATTACAACGTGAGCATAACGGGCCAGCCACACAGTGAGGTGGCAGCCCTTGCAATTGCCCTTGATAGGATTTTTGATGGAAGTGAATTTCAGAGAAAGACTGTAACCGGTTTGAACGTGATTCCAAATCCAAGGGGAAAGACCGTAGATTACATCCCTGGAGAGGACGAAATCATGAGAATGTTCTCGGAAGCAGGGGCAGACCAGAAACTCATTGCTCATTGTGCCGCAGTATCTGGACTCGCTGTTGCCATTGCCAGAAAATGCGGTGCATCAGAAGAAATTGTCAGGGCTGGCGCCCTCCTTCACGACATTGGCCGCACTAAAACAAATGGCATTGATCACGGAATTGTGGGAGCTTCCATATTGAGAGAGTACAAAATATCCGAAACCATAGTGCAGATTGTGAAACGGCACACCGGAGCCGGGATAACTGACAAGGAGGCCATTGCTCTCGGCCTCCCTGATCATGATCTCATGCCCCGTACACTTGAGGAGAAGATTGTGGCGCATGCAGATAATCTTTTCTGCCTTTCTGAAAGAATAACGGTGCAGGACGTCATAAGCAGTTACAAAAAGAAAGGCCTCAAAGATGCTGCAGACAGGATTGCAGCGCTTCACGAAGAACTTTCAGGAATCGCAGGGCAGGATATCGGCACGATCAATTAGGGTCGGCTTCCAGATACTGCTTATTCCGGGAAACACGATCCATATCCGTCATGCATAGAGCATGAAGTCTCCGGATGCCCGAAAAAATTAAGAGTGACATAATGCTGTGCGTCACGGAGCAATGCCGCCGTAGCTTAGTTGGTAGAGCACCCGGCTGTTAACCGGGCGGTCGTCGGTTCAAGTCCGACCAGCGGCGTTATAATTTCGTTCTAGATACTATAACAGATGCTTTCCAAAAACCAGCCTGATTTTAAGGCCCGATAACAGTCCTCTCTATTCATGCATCTTTTATTTTACAGTAGGAGCGACGTCTTTGGCACTGCCCTTGAGGAGAAATACAGGCAATATTTTATCAACATTCCCTTGCTTTCCCGAAGTATGCAATAGACTGCACTCTCTTTCCTCCTCTCCTGAAGGAACTGTACCATACTGACGCATACATAGTGGAGAGGCAAAAATTCCCATCACAACATTGGTGACGGTACTCTATCTTTCCAGTCACGTACAATCCTGTTGATGAACAGGCGGAGAAGGAAATTCATGACCGGATATCGTTCGTGAAATTCCAGGATTGTCATGATCTGTTATCCTGTGCAAAGACCACTGGTATTTCTGTTGGGGATTGTGGGAAACAGCACGGGATCATTTGGAATGAGCATCAGCGCAAGCTGAAGGAAAAGGGCATCAATGTGAAGAAATGGTCGGCCCGGAACGCGACATTCATCATCTCCGTTCCCGGTCATGTGAAGCATGAGGTGCCCTCGTCTGAGGTGTGAGAGCAAAATTCATGTTCGCAAGCTTTGCATACAGTGTTCATGCTCTTATTATACTGCAGGCATAGAGGTAGATCTCAATATTTACCTGAAATATAAGGGAAATCGGCAGAAATAAAGCTGGAAAATGCTGCTATTTTATGGAATGCCATAGAAATCTCGAGCAACAGAATGAAAATAGCAGGGTTCAAGTGGTTATTCTGGATCCTCAGCAGTAATACCACACTAAATGGGATCGAAAATCATAAATATGGTTGGGCTTATTTCCATTGCCTGTTTTGGATAATTTTCACTTGACATTTATATGTGGGGCAGCTCAGCCATCATCCGTAGATTTTAATGGAGGTTCACAGCAAATTGCCGCTTGATGAGATATCAAAGAACATTATTCGTAAATTCCAGTGGCCGATCAGTGGAGGTTCAAATTTTACGAACAAGCCTTCTGTTTACAAAATGGCAAAGGAGTTTAACGTGCACCCGAAGGTTATTAAAAACAGGGTAAACAATCTGCTGGAATCAGGATTGATTCGGGGGGTAAAATTTTACGCGGACAGCAGGTTTATGCCCTGGAATCGTTACTTCATTTTGATTGGTGCGGGAAATAGTTTTGCTAAGGAAATTCATGACCACTTTTCAGAATTTCCTCTGGTAGAACGTGTGATTTTTGGTACCCTTAAGTTGCCGAACTTCACACACGCTATTGGCGATGTAAACGTCGATAGAGAATTTTCCAGCATTTCCCTGATTGCATCAGATGATTCAGAGATGAAAGAGCAATTGTACAACCTTGAAAAAACCCTTAATCACTCGTTGGATTTGGTGGAAATAATGAACGATTCTCCTAAAAAAGAGAGTTTGATATCTCCCGGTGAGCAATTCATTCTAAATGCCGTTATGTACCAGAACCCTTTGTCGATGAGCATAAATAAAATTGCTCATGAAATTAGAGTGCCCGCTCGTACAGTTCGCAGAAAGGTAACAAAAATGCTTGATGCAGGTGTAATTTACGAGGAGGTTTCGCTTGACACCAACATGGCCCAGGGTGTTCTGTTGCCCAGCATCATCATGACCGGCGACTACCAAAAATGGCTGCCTGCCATAAATGAGTCAAAATTCCTGCGAGAGAGATTACTGTTATACAAGAACTGGTCCAGGTTTTCTTTTTTCATCTTTTACGCAGAAACCTTCTCCACCGTTGATCAATTAATCGCGGCTACAAGAGAAATTGATCCGGCAAGCATGTTGACATACAGGAATGGGTCATACAATAATCCGCATGTAAAATACCCTCCGCCCGAAATTGAAAAATGAAGCCAATGGATTGAACATCATTTCATTGATAGTTCAAACAGCCAGTGTCAGCCGAAGGAACAGGACTGAAAATACCTGCAATCATAAATTGACCATTCATAGAGAGATGAGCACAACCAATCTGGAATTACCTCTGATAATATTTGTCACAATACAGCACTTTTTGTATCGTACCGACTAATATATTCACGCTGGTTTCCTTTCGCGTGGAAAATCGAAAAAATGGTATGAGAAGGATAGGGTTTAACGCCCTTTCCGTGGTTGTAGTAATCGCACTTCTGGGTGCATCTTTCGCATTGATAGGCGGGCATACGAACCGGGGTTCACCTTCAACCGGAGGTTATCTGCCTTTTCAGGGCGGATCGGGGGGTTATACTCTTACCATTAGGGAGACGGGACTTCCTGCGGGGCATCTGTGGAATGTTTCTCTTGGAGGAGATGGTTCCGGAGGTTTCGTAACGTTAAACGGGAGCTCTAATTCCACCATAATTCAATTCACGTTGGCAAACGGCAATTATTCTTTTACCCCTGCCAGCGTGGGTTATGCGAGCAATGTGACCATGACAACTCCCAATCAGAGGCCTGATTCTGTAACTGTCAGCGGCAGTAACCTGACCTACAACGTTTACTTCAACAAGACGTATGATGTGACTCTTATTGAGAACGGTCTTCCTTCGCGAATGGAATGGATGTCTTCCTTAACAGACCTTAGCTATAATGATGTAAGCTCGTCCAACATAACTTCCAGCAACACGACCGCTTTTAACCTGGTGAATGGGACATGGATTGTATCAGCTGGCCCGTTTGTCAGCGGCTACAGCGGCTACGTCGCGTATTTTAACAATTCCGATCAGACATATCAGTATTTAAATATTAATGGGTCGCCGATGACAGTATACGTTCATTTCATCAGGGCATACAATATCAATTTTACAGAAACAGGCCTCCCTGCAAACAGCATCTGGAAAATAAATATTGCAAATACCACGATGGAGAGCAAAGGCGTTTTCAATTCCGTTTATGCTACGATGGCAAATTATACGCTGCCGGAATTTAATGACACGTGGTACTACAGCTTTAGTACTTCTGTGCCAGGCGGATACTTTGCTTATCCATCCGGCGGATCCGTCCAGGTTGCAGGAAACAATGTGACGGTCGCGGTAACTTTTTCTAAGTCCACACCGAGCGGCTATTATCTTTTAAACTTCACGGAAATGGATCTTCCGCCTGGAACCTTATGGTACGTGACACTTAATGGAAGCACGGAATCATCCAACTCTGGCACAATAACTTTCTCTGTAGCGGACGGAACCTATTCGTACATTGTAGGTAACGTAACCGGGTACACACAAATGCCATCGTCCGGAAATATAACTGTCAGCGGGAGCAACATCGTCCAGACCATCAAATTCACTCCTTTGGTTACAGCTCCTCCAGTGTGGGCATTCGTCGGCGCCTACGGGAAATACAGCTTCACCGCAGTCTACAAAGGCAGTAGTTCCAGCGTTAATCTGACAGTTCAGGCAATTGCCGTCGAACTGAGCAACGATACTGTGGAACTGAGAATAACGAGTCAAAGTGCAGCTTCCGGGACAACAAACAATACAACAGGGTACCTCAACTGGAATAACTTTTCCATATGGCTCGGCAAGGGACTGATATCGGAGTTGAACAACGGTACCAGCCCACTGGGCCCGAATGCCAGCATCAGCACCTCGGTGAAAATAAGCACCCCTGATGGAACATTTCTTACGGACAAAGTGGTTCTTTCACAGAATGGACAGGATTTGACCTATTACTTTGATACGTATTCTGGCGTATTGATTGCTATTTATCAAACAAATGCAACTGGCAGTATCACTGGCAGCATTACATCCACAAACATTCCGGAAGGCGGCACGGCCCTGTCTTATTATACCGTATCATTCTCTGAATCGGGCCTCCCAGCAGGCGCAGCATGGTATGTCAACCTTAGCAACGGTCTGTCCTACACATCAACATCCGGTACAATATCCATAAAGGAACCAAATGGAACATATTCATACTCGATTGCCTCATCCAACAAGATATTCAGTCCAGCGCCGTCTTCAGGTTCATTCACAGTTAACGGAGGATCGGTGTCAGTGCCCATAACATTCTCCCAGTTCAAGTATACTGTAACATTCTCTGAAACAGGACTTCCGTCTGGCACATCATGGTATGTGAACTTCAGCGGATTGAACAAATCATCAACGGCAGGTACAATCGCATTCACGGCTACCAATGGAACGTACTCTTTCACCATCGGTAACGTCTCGGGATATTCTGTTTCGGCTTCGTCTGGTACAATATCTGTCAATGGCAACAGCGTATCAATGGCCATCACTTTCTCTCCCGCCAAGAAATCATCCCCAGCATCTGGAATACCTGCCGATGAGCTATATGGAATATTTGGAGGAGTGATATCGGCCGTGGCTATCGTATCGGTGCTTGCGTTCATGAGAAAGAGAAGGTGATCCTGCTTGTTGGCGTTGATCACCCTGGCACTTTTCTTTGGCTTTGTCTTTTGCTTATCGCGGATGAGCGGAAGATATGGCTATGCCATAAGTCAGGGCTCCATAATTGCGGGTTACTCTAGCAATTATATCCATGGTTCCATACCGGACTTACCTGCATTTAATTCCCTAAGTGGCCACGGCGTGTACTCAAAAACTGGAGATAGATGCATATGGTTCTAAGAGAGTATTCAGTTGCCAAAGGATTAGGGATCATTGCCACCGCTGCTATTTTCATTATAATAATGGGAATCATCTTTGCACCCTTTCTCCATGTTTTGGAAAGAGGGACTTCTGGGTCTACCTTCGGATTTCCATCTTCTTCTGACATCTCAAGTGCCTCAGGAATTAACGCTAACTTTGAAGAGCAGGGAAACCCAAGCCCAACCAATGGAAGCGCCCTTCCCTATCACTCCGGCATTGTTTCCGGAGAATATGTCTACTATAACAGTACCTCCGACGGTTCTTTTGAACTTTTAGAGTTCCAGATGTCCAGCAACGACAGTAGCAGTAGCTTGTATTCCCACTATTATGCTCAGTACCACACTATTTGGGAAGGCAACACGTCGAAAGACAGCATCTCTGCCAATCTATCCACTCTTGGATTCACCTATTTTTATTTTCAGGGGGCCGCATTCATTCAGTATAAGGTATCCGTGGGCTTCAGTGGTAGTTATACATTCCTACTTGCATATGTTGGTAATGCCCCTGTCGACATTAACAATACCGCGGAGGCAGTTATAATGCAAATGTAACTGCATGTGATTCAGTTATCCTAATGCACGAAATTGGGAAGTAGTACCGCCTGATTGCGTAAACGGGGGTATGGAACCAACAAAATATCAAATACCCTGACTCCCTTGAACAAAAAACCAATCTGCTTAATCGATGGGGGCCCATTTATCTCGGCTAAGGTTTCAAGGCTACGCCAATCAGTAATAGGGCTGGATATTTGTTTATTTACACTTTAATATATTTCCGAATAGCAACCCGGTGTGTATAAGCAGTCCGGTGAAAACAAGCGTTCTTTGAGGTAGGGATACTGAATTTATTATGACGCCCGAGCCGGGATTTGAACCCGGATCAGAGGCTCCGCAGGCCTCAAGGATATCCATGTTACCCCACTCGGGCACTTCGCCTTTAACGCATGCCTAAGTTATAATTTTTCCCAATCAAAACGGACGCTACCCTTGAGCAGCGAAACTGTAAGTCCCATCGAATGCGTTATAGTTACATATTGATCGCTTTCATTTGAGTCTAATCCAATTTCAAACAGTTCATGTTCATCCCCATATCAAAGGCCAGTTGCTCATGATAATTTAAGCCGGTTCAGTCTTCCTTTCAGTTTATCTCTCAATGACCTGGGGAACGCCAGATTGCCTGCAGCACAGTACGCTGAGTAGTCACCATGGTATGATGCCGCAATGGAATGGAAGCGGGCATTATTGCCTTAGATTTTATACCAATTTAAAATACCCTTAAGTTGGTTTTGAATCACGAAAAGAATGACCCTCAGGACCTGACGTGCCTTGCTTTCACATCATTAGCGCACTTGGCAAATGACGGAAATTTCCTTCTCTACTCGCTTCTAATCGTGTATTATCATACAGCACTGAATTTGAACGAGGCTTTCGTCGGGATTGGAGCTATTGCTTCCAACCTTCTCTCCGGTATTTTAGCCGGGCCAATTGGCCTCTATGCGCAAAGGAGCGGCAGAACCGGGACGTTAATTGCGCTCGGGATATTCCTTGAGGGCATTTCGGCGCTGATGTTCTCGCTTCCATTCTTTATTTCCGGCCTTACGTACTGGTTTATATTCATATCTGCAGGCGTACTTGGAATCGGCCAGGCATTCTATCATCCCCTCGGGGCATCGTTGATCAATCAGACATATGGATCGAGAAAGAGCCCGGGATATCTGGGCATAAACGGTTCCCTTGGAAGCATAGGCAGGGCCATATTTCCACTGATTATAGGTACTGCAGTTCTGTTCTTCAGCTATGGCGGAGGCATTCTCACTACGGGAATCCTTATGCTCGCTCTTTCCCTAGTGATATACAACGGACTGGGTGGCATTTCATCGGGCAATAATCCCGTTAAGGCGGACGAAAGCCATAGCAAGGCAAGGAAGCCGAATATGAAGCCTTATGCATTTTTTGTTTACTACTTCACTGCCTCAATGTTTCTCAGATCGGTTTTTTATCTTGGCGTGAACACATATCTTGCGGATTATCTGCAGATATTTACCAATTCAAAGTTTGTGACCTCGATTGTTCTCACAATTGCGTTTATTCCCCCCATTATAGGGCAGCCGATATTTGGAAAAATGGTAACCGAGAGGGGAGGGAGGTTCATTGTGCTTTTGACCGGATATATGTCTGTTGTAGGCTTCGCACTCTTTATGCTTTCTGCAGATATAGTGCTTCTGACCGCGGCATTGGGCTTCTTTGCCTTTTTCGCCTTCACTGGATTCCCCGTTACGCTTGGCTATATCGGGCAGAAAATCCCGAGAGATATACTGCCTTTCACAAATGCCATAGTTTGGGGGGTTGGCAATACCCTCGGTTCATCTGCAGGTGTGGGACTCATGGTTGTGCTTCTAACCTACTGGAACCTATCGTTCAGCTTCTGGGCAATGCTGGTTATAGGCTTTGTTTCGGTCCTGATGCTGCAGTTTGAGCCAAAGCGCAATCGTGAAATGGCCGAGATCACATCATGAAGTATATTAAGGGTACAGGGAGAGTAACGAAACCATCACCTTTGCCACAATATAATTATATAGTTTCTGCTAATCGGGAATAGTCTTCTCAGACAGAAAAAAAAGGAAGTAAACGAAATGGAAGGCGCGACCAAAATAAAGGATTTGAACCCCTCGTCAAGAAGGGTCAATGTATTGGGAAAGGTTTTGTCAATAGGGGAAAAGAAGGCCATAACCACCAAATTCGGTGAAGAGAAAACGGTCACCGAAGTGATAATTGCCGACGACACCGGGAAAATCACCCTGTCACTATGGGGCGAACAGGCGGATAAGGCAAAGGATGGCGAGGTTCTTTACATCGACAACGGGTATGTCTCACTCGTAAGAGGTCATATGAGACTGAACGTTGGCAAGTACGGTGCTCTGAACACGAGTTCCGAAGACGTGGGAGAAATCAATGACTCGATTGACATGAGCGAGAAAGAGCACGAAAACCAGTTCAGGGGCTACAGGAGATTCGGCGGAGATGGCGGTGGTGGAAACCGCAGGTCCGGCGGCTTTCGTGGTAGAGACGAGTAATTTTCCGACTTAGTGCTTAATTAACCGTGGGGCTTTTAAAGCCCGTATTTATTATTTTTTATTATCTAAATTGAAATTGTTGTATAGCTCGAATTGAAAGCATTCTGGAATTTGATCCTGAATGAGACTAATTGTGAACTCCCTGCCACTCATAATTACGTATAATGCGATTTCCTGCCCTAGCATGAATACAGGCCAATCCTTTTTTTGGAACAGCCGTTTTACCTGAAAATGGGATGGAGAATGTCGAGGATTTTTGCCATTGTCCCATTAGGATGCATTGTGTCATTGGTTACAAGTGGGTCGCTGATTGAAATAATTTATATGCATCCGGGAATGAGCATTAGATGCCGGACCTGATTACATCAATCCTTCTGCTGCTTGTAGTTGCCATCGGCCTTGGGACCATTTTTAACAATTTTGGCCTTCCGGAAGTGGTTGGAGCGATTATTGCAGGTATATTACTCGGGCCTGCAGTTTCATCAATTATTTTGCCATCTTCCGAACTTTCCACCATAAGCCTGCTTGCACTTTTCTTCATTATCCTCCAAATAGGAATAGAGGCGTCTTCGGACATCTTTACGAAGAACATCAAATACGTAACCGGGTTCGCGCTTACATCGTTTCTAGTCCCTTTCCTTGTTATGTCTGCCGGCTCTATATTCCTTTTTAACCTTTCATACCTGGGAGCCGTCAGCGTTTCCCTGTCTGTCAGCATCCCATCAATTTCGATTACCTCGGTTCTGCTTGTCAGGTCGGGGCTTATCAAAATGGACGATGGGCTGAGGCTGCTGGGAGGTGTAGCGATGAGCGATACCATAGCTTTCATTATATTCGTGTCCTTCCACAGGCCTGTTTCAACTATAATTGTGGTGTCAACATCCCTAGCAATCTTCATGGTTCTGCTCTATTTCCTTGATGTATTCCTGAAGGCGAGATCTGAAAGAATCAGGTCCAGATTCGACAAGCTCACTACGAGCCAGAAGGAGTCGTTAATCTTTGCAGCTGTCATACTCATGGGGCTGGCAGTTTCATCGCTCTTTGAGTACATTGGGATCACTTTTGTCCTGGGTGCATTCTTTTCCGGGCTCATCATTCACCAGAACTCCGTGGGTGAGGAGACCTATGGCGTACTGAAGAGAACTTTTCAGAGAATCAACTCTAGCTTTTTCATACCACTCTTTTTCAGCATCTCCGGACTGGAGATGACCCTAATCCCGATTTCCCTGATACCATACCTTGTGTTTCTGGTCGCCGTTACTGCCTCAATTGGAGGATTTGCAGCTTACCAATTCTCAAAGCGATACATGAAGAATATCACCCCAAGGGTCTCTCTCGGTATATTCGGGGGAAGAGGGGCAGTCGGGATCATTATAGCGTCCATCGCCCTCTCAAAAAGTTTTATTGACCCTACTTATTATTCCGTGGCCATTTTTGCGACAATTGTCATGGCACTCTCCTTTACCTTCATATTTGAAAGTTCATTGAAGAAAATGGAAAAAACATCAGTTGCCCAATAGCGACAAAGCTGGATGCCTGTCAACCGATTCATTTCTTGGCCTGGTTGTTGTACATCGATATGATTTCCGAAGTCCTGCTGCATTCGCTTCCCCTTTTATCCGTCCTGAAAATGCCTGTGAATCTCGGAAAGCGCAGCGAAAGTCCTGATTTTTCCTCGATGACAGAATATGCGCAGGTGTGAACCGGGCTGATCGTAATCTCCGCTCCCACGACCTCCAGGACGGTATCTGGGTAGAACCACACATCCGGTGTCATGATGGAATTTACGTTATTCGGGCAGGATTCCGTTTTGAGGTCCCCGAACCTTTTCGGAAGGGAGAAGAGAATTTCGTCATTGAATCCGGTTCCCAGCTTGCAAATTGTTTCAAATGTATCCCTCTGATCATTGTAAACACCCATCAGGAGGGCACCGTATGTTCCCTTTCTTCTTCCGTGGCCGGCAAAAGCACCGAGGGCAACCAGATCAAGGGAATCTCCCATTTGTCTCTGGTAGTCCCGCTTGAACTTTATCCACTGCCATCCGCGGGCTCCGGCACGATATGGAGTGTCGTCTGAGATGCTCTTCGCGACGATTCCTTCACACCCATCGGCAATAGATTTCTCGAAAAATGCCTGTATCTCCCGCAGATCGGAGGACACTAACCGTGTGGCCAGCTTGAAGTTCTCGTTTTCGTCAAAGAGAGATTCCAGGAGCTTTCTTCTCCCCTCATAGGGCAGATTCATTGTGGAACTGCCATCAAGATACAGTATGTCGAAGAGAAAAACCACGATGGGGATTTCCTCACTCTTTCCCTCAAGGTCATATTTTCTCCCCCTCCTCTTTGATACCATCTGAAAGGGATAAAGCTCCCCCGTTTCAGGGTTATAAGGAACCGATTCCCCGTCAAGGATACAGGATTTCATGCTGAAAGTTGACTTAAAGGAACGGATTATATCCGGGAAGTTATCTGTGGTCTCTTCGCTCCCCCTGGAAAAGATTTTCACGTTGCTGCCGTCATAATGGATCTGCGTTCTCAGACCGTCGTACTTGTATTCGAATGCTGCCCTGTTGCCCAGCTTACCAAGGATTTCGCTGAGGCTGGTCAGCCTCTCAGCAAGCATAACCTTGACAGGCACCATCGGTAAGGGGCTTGTGCCTGAGATGGCCTGCCAGTCATGACTGCGCATCAGCCGCGCAAGCCTTGCCATGTCGGGGTGGCAGTTGTATGCATATTCGATGGTCTCCGGTTCGCCTTCCCAGCCAAAGGCGGCAATCAGCGAAGATAGGATGGTGGCGTCGGACACGCCGAGCCTCAGTCTCCCCGTGATTATCCTTGTGATGTATTTTGCCTCGGAAGGGGTAGAACCAATGATGAGTTCAGTGTAAAGCCCGAGTTTCCTTGAGATGCTTCCCTCTCCTGAAATTGTGGAAATAGCCTTCAGGGAATCAAATACATCCGAGATCGTATGCTTTCTTTCCTCCAGTGCTCGCTGCTTTATGCCAGAGGCAATGCCAAAGGCAACTGTACCAAGATCTCCTGTCTTAGCCATCTCCTTGAGTATATGTTCCTCCCTGACATTGGAGATCCCGGACAGAGCCTTTACAAGAAGTTTATCCGCCATACCTGTCTCTATTCCCTCATAATCCGGGGCCAACTTTCCCTGCACAAGAAAGACGAGCTTCTCTACCTCATCTTTCGCGTCGACAAAAAGAGAGGCCAGCATTGAGGTCAGTTCCAGTCTCTTGGCCGTGCCTTCCATTTTTTCGAAAACGGTGCATGCGTCCCTGAATAACACTAAAATATATGTCGCAAGGCGATAATTAGTTTCCTGATCCGCGGCGGAGGACTGCACATTCCCCATAAACTAGGATGCTGCTGATCTTTGGCAGAGCTTGCATCTGTGCAATTTAGCACGGGCAAAATGTTATTAGTACTCGAATATTTGAGGAAACACCAATCAGGGGATAAAACATGGACTGGGGAATGAGTAACAGGATGTCTCGAATGATTAAGCCAGCAACTGGCCGATCTGTAATGCTGGCCTGCGACCATGGTTACTTTATGGGACCGACGCACAAGCTTGAGAATCCGCGCAAGACAATAGAGCCTCTGCTGCCCTATGCTGACACCCTCGCCGTAACCCGCGGGGTGCTAAGATCATCGGTGGATCCAAAATGGGATACCCCGATCCTGCTCAGGGTTTCTGGCGGAGCAAGCATACTGAAGGATGATCTGAGCGACGAGGAGATTACAACATCCATGAAGGACGCTGTAAGGCTGAATGTTTCCGCTGTTGCGCTTTCAGTGTTCGTAGGTACCCAGCATGAGAAGCAGTCACTGGTCAACCTGTCAAGACTGGTTGACGAGGGTGAAGAATATGGAATGCCAGTAATGGCAATAACAGCTGTTGGGAAGGAACTGGAGAAAAGGGATGCAAAGTACCTTGCGCTGGCATGCAGGGTATCTGCGGAGATTGGAGTCCAGATTGTGAAGACCTACTACTGCGAGAACTTCAGCAAAGTGGTCAACGGAACACCTGTACCATTGGTTGTGGCAGGAGGACCCAAGCTGAATACTGTTGAAGATGTTTTAAACCTCGTCTACAACGCCATACAGGATGGAGCAGTGGGAGTCGATATGGGAAGGAACATCTGGCAGAACGACCACCCCGTGGCAATGATCAATGCAATCAGATCCATCGTGCACGAGGATGCGACCGTCAAGGAAGCACTGCAGGTGTTTTCCGACAACGGGAACACAGAGCCAAAAAAGGCCGAGCCCCAGGTTCACTGAACTTTCGGGTTAACTCCTGTACCAGGAGGATGACCCGGCGCCTATCCATGGCAGGGTATCCCGTTATTTATCTGCACACTCATGAAGCCACTCTTTACTGCATTTCTGAGAATTTGTGGAAAGGGAAATTATTACTTTATGGGGCGTAATACCCCCAAGTGCAATCACTTTGGAAGAAACCGGATGAAGATGATGACATAGGCGTAATGGTATATTCATCAAGGTTGCTGGGTTCAGAAAGCGATCTTGTCCTTCATGGCGGAGGGAATACATCGGTAAAGACAGAGGAAGTAGACCACACAGGAAAGAAGATCAGCGTGCTACGGGTCAAGGGAAGCGGATCTGACCTGTCTGCGATGAAGAGATCGGATTTTACGGGGCTGAGGCTTCAAGACCTTTTGGCTGCAAAAGACCTGAAGGCCATGGATGATCTCCAGATGGAGGGTTACCTGAAAAAGAGCATGATTGATCCAGAAGAAGCCTCACCGAGCGTGGAAACTTTTCTACATGCCTTCGTGCCCTTCAAATATGTCAATCACAGCCATGCGGATTCCATTCTATCCCTTGCAAACACCGAACTGACTGATGCTGAACTCAAAAAAATACTGGGAAATGTGGTGGTGATTCCTTACATATCACCTGGTTTCGGCCTGGCGAAAGCTATCGCTGACAGGGCAGATAAAATCAAGCACTCGGATGGTGTGGTTCTCAGGAATCATGGCCTTGTGACCTTCTCCGACAGCGCAAAGGAATCGTACGAAAAGCACATCAGGATTGTGACCAGTGCTGAGAATCATCTGGCCGGGATCATAACCAGCCCTATTTTTACCAGAAAATTTGATTCCGAGGAAATTGACGAGACGAAATTCCTGCCAAGGCTAAGGGGCATTTTGTCGCAGAACAGCAAAAAGATCCTGAAAGTAAGCAGCAGAGGGCTGGCTGCCGAAATTGCCCTATCAGCAGAAGGCGAGGAACTGTGTCTTCTCGGCCCTCCAACCTCAGACATGCTTATCCGGACCAAGCATAAATTCCTCTATGTTGCCAGCCCGGAAAATATTGAGGCTGACATAGAACGATACGTAAGGGATTATAAGGAAGAGCAAGGAAAATATGCCGGATCGTATCAAATGCATGATCCTTATCCTGGCGTTATACTTGTCAGAGGATACGGAATCATCACGCAATCCACCTCTGCACGTGAGGCAGAAATAATAATGGACATGGCTTTACATTCCTTCACCATAAACGGCAAGAGCCTCCACGTTGGCAAACACGCGTCGATCTCCACACCTGAAGCTTACCATATGGAGTACTGGCCGCTTCAGGAAGCCAAGCTGAAAAGGAGGAGAAAAGAAAGGCTCGAGGGTACTGTATCCGTTGTAACTGGTGCAGCAAGCGGCATTGGACTGGAAGCTTTCAGGGAACTCGCCAGCAAGGGATCGCATGTTGTGGCAATTGACATAGATCCTGGAATAGGAAAGATTTCAGAGGAGGTTTACAGGGAATCTGGCAGGCAGAATCTCCCTGCATGCATAGACCTTTCAGATGAGGGTGCGATAGAGGGCACCTTTAAGCAGGCAATAAGGGAATTCGGCGGCATTGACTTTGTTTTCAATAATGCAGGAATCCTGAAGACCGCCCCCATTGACGAAATCACCACATCGGAAATGGACAGGGTCTTTGCTGTCAACGGAAGAGGCACTTTCATCGTGACCAGGGAAGCGTTCCGCATCATGAAGACACAGGGGATTGGCGGCAATTTCGTGTTCAACATAACAAAGAACCTCACCAATCCTGGCGCAGAGATGGCCATGTACGGTTCGACGAAGGCGTTCGCAGCCCACCTTTCGCACTACGTGGCAAAAGAGGGAGGGAAATACCGGATACGCTCCAACATAATCAATCCGGACAAGGTGTTTCGTGGATCCAAAATCTGGGAAGGGGGCATACTCCAGTCACGGGCAAAAGCCAAAGGGCAGTCGATAGAGGAATACAAGACCCAGAATTTGCTGGGAATCGAGGTCCTTCCTTCGCACGTGGTTGGCGTTATGATGGCGCTTCTGGATGAAGAGAGCTTCGGGGCAACCACGGATGCAATGATTCCAGTAGATGGCGGGATAAGGTAAACATGCAGGATTTCACCCTGGCTAATCAGCCATGCCTGAAAACCAGGGTGCCACATAAAAAATTGTGGTGCAGCAGCGTATTCGCCAGGAGAGTGGATTCCATTGGAATTTATCCGGTAAGCATCGCGGTTTTATCTCCCTTCAATATCCTTAAACGTGAATCTCCTCATCAAATTCGCGTACGACGGCACCAGGTTCAGTGGCTACCAGAGGGGCAACGGCAGCAACAGTATCGAAGGGGCGATACTGTCTGTACTGAATGAAACCGGGATTGCCAGGCAGATTAAATCTGCGGCCAGAACGGATAGAAATGTTTCCGCTCTTGGGAACGTGGTAATGATCACCACCGATGAGAGGCCTGACAAAGTACTCGGAATCCTCAATTCGAGAATTTCGGATATGGTATTCCATTCCTATGCTATGGTCGATGAAGGCTTCAATCCAAGGCATTGCGTCCAGAAGAAATATTCCTATTTCATAAGGAATCCCCCTGAGAATTTGAGGAATAAGTTACAGAAGTTCGTGGGAAGGCATGATTTCAGGCAGTTCTGCAGAAAGGATCAGAGAAATTCCATCCGGACGATAGACAGAATTGACTACACGGAAGAAAGCGGAGGAGCGAAGGCGGTTTTTTACGGCAAGAGCTTCGTATGGCAGCAACTGAGATCGATTATCGGTTATGCACTTGCAAACCCTGATACTGAAATTGACCCTTTTGGCCAGAAAATTGAAAGGAGGATGGTGGCGCCTGCCGAGCCTCTTGTCTTGGAGGATATAGTTTACGAAGGCGTGGAATTCACCCCGCTGGTTTCAGGATCAAAACAGGCTGCAATCCGCGAAAGGATGATTTCTGCGATTCTTTACGAGAGATTTTACGAAGACCTTTACAAGAAGGTGTATCATCTTAACGAAAGGTGACTGCGGTGCGATTCACTTTTTTGGTCCTGTCTGATAAGATTTATTTTCACATGGCTCAGCGACCCGCCGTTAGATTGCTAAAAGAATAAGTACCCACATTCAAGAGGCAAGGTACTCTCAGTGATTTTTGTTCTTTACAGGACAGCATCCTGTGAACAGAGTAATGATGAAGTATGACCTGCGAAAAAGAATCGGGACTTAAGGCTTTGGCTATTTCTCAGGCACAATGTTGATAAGGGGCCTCCCGGGCCAGGCGTTCTTCCCATGGGTATTGATGGATGAAATTCCAATCCCTATGGGCTTGCCGATGGATTCTGATATGTAGGGGGAAAAGGCCGTGAGAGCGGAATATTCATCCAGTCCCCTTAGATCGATGTACTTCCTGGCCTTCTCAACCTGGGGGATGAGCCCCCTGTATTCCTGATCCAGTTCTGCAAGCCTCCTCTCCATAACCTGCTTCGCGACCCTGATCTGGTTCTCGCCTGCCACCATGATTTCTACTTCTCTTGGTCTTATCTGCGTTGCAGCGATTATTTCTCTTATGTCTCCAATTACTTTATCAGCAAAGGCTTTCCATTCCACCACGCGTGAATCTGCATCTGTAATGGTGGGCATTTCAAGTCTCTGGGCAGATGAGAAACCTTCGTATCCTAGATTCCTCCAGTAGAATTCAGAGGCGTACGGAATTATTGCAGAAAGTGCGATTAGCCAATCCCTTACTATGAAGCACGCCCCACGATCCTGGCTGACGCCCATTTTTTCTGCCTCTCTGAGATCGTTGAGCACCTCGTAAAAGATCGAGACCGTGGCATTTCTGATATCGTTTTTTTCCATGAAGTCCATGAACCTTGCCAGTCGTGTCCTGAAAGACGAGATTATCCAGATTTCGCCTCCAGAGAGATCCGGATAATCCCTCCCAATGGAGTCCAAGATCCTCCTGAATGTTGCATATTTGCCCTCAAACGTCTCGAGTTCATCCTCGGACCACTCCAGTTCCGACGTTGGATCAGCCGCTGCAGCAATTGCAAGCCTGTATACATCTGCTGAATGCTGCCTCGCGGTGTTGTAGAGAGATACTGCATTTCCCTTGCTCTTTCCGATCTTTGCCCCGGTGGAAACAACCAGGCCTAGCACCATCAAGGATTCTGGCCAGTATTTCTCGGGAAAAATTGCACAATGGTGCATGATGAAGAATGCAAGGTGGTTGGAGAAATGTGGAGTGGCAGTGACCCTGAGGTCCACCGGATACCAATATTGCTTGTTCTTCTTTGCGCGTGATGCAAGTTTCTGGACTTTTTCCCCATACTTTCCCCTGAGATCAATGTCGCTGTCCAGCATTATGTAATCCAGGATCTCCGGATCAACCTTACCTGCCTCTTCCCTAATTTCCCTCAATTCGTTGATAACGGTATAGAGAACGGTGTATATTGTGGAGTCTGAAAGGGATTCTATCAACCACTCCCTGTCAAAAGGCAATCTGGTTCCAAGCCCCCTCCTCCTTGCGCAAGGGCGTTCCCTGAGCCAGTCTATGGTGTCATGCATATTCTTCTTCAATGCGGCCGGATAGAATTCTATGGAATCCACCAGCCTGTGGCCGGTCTCCTTCCACCATCTTGAGGAGTAATCTATAAACCACTGTCCAGGAAGCACAGCAACCACCACTCTGGATTCACTCCTTGTTACAGCCCTTCTGCTAGTCTCGTAGATCCTGATTGCATCTTTGCCAAGGTTCAGTTCAGATATGATGGCTTCCCTTGCTTCCTTTACTGTCATCCCAGAGAATCTGCCGTTTTCGGTGTTCATTTTCCCGAAATAATACTCCTCCCTGTACAGAATCCTGGTGGCTTCATCAAGTTCTTTTTCCTGTTTGACTGAATTGATCCCGTATTCAGAAGCAATTTTTTCAACGGTAGCCTTACTGTCCGGCGGCATGTCTATAATCTTTATGGGTATAATCTCAGGATTTCCGATAGCAGCGACATAGTCCGTTATTGCATGACCCGGTACGGAAAACACTATGCCGGTGCCAATTTCAGGATCTACTATTTCTGACCTGATTACTTTCACCTTCCGCCTGACTATTGGTGCCTCAAACAACTGGGAACAGATATCTTCAGGTGGCACCTCTTCCATTGGTTTTATCCCCTTAAGCTGCAGCGCCAGCTTATCAATGGCGGCGGAAGAAACAACAAATTTATCTGGACCATAATTGAATGACAGATACTTCGCACTCGGGGAAATCCAGAGGTTGGTAACGCCATAGAGTGTCTCAGGCCTGACAGTTGCTGCTATCAGGGAGTAATCCTTTCCCCTGAAGATGAGACCTGTATATTCGTCAATGGTAACCTTGTCAGTGTCGCCGTCCTTGATATCATCCTCGCCCACCGCGTTTCCGTCCTCAATTGAATACAGTATTGGATAATCCTTCTGGACTATCAGCCCCTTATCCATCAGCTTGAGGAACTGCCATTCCACAAAATCCTGATAGACCGGTTCCCCGCTTGCAAAGCTCCTGCTCCAGTCTATTGAATAGCCCATTCTCATGAAATCCTTGCTGATCTTGTTTGCAAAATAATCGGCTATCTTTTGCGGATCCTCGAATTCCTTCAGCTTTCTCTCTATCTCTTCGCTATCCCGAATGTATGTACTCAGATAATCCCTATATGTTTTCATTATTGCCGGTTCCCGGGACTTGATCCTTCTGGAATAGGCTATTAACGGTGTTCCGCTCTGGTGGAATGCCATAGGATAAAGGACATTGTATCCTGTTATCCTGCGGTATCGGGCAATTATGTCTGTTACCGTGTACGTCTTTCCATGACCCACATGCAGGGAACCGTTCACATATGGATACGGTACGGTGATGAGGAATTTTTTTGACTTACCTTTTGTCGAAGGCTCAAATATCTTAGCCTCAGCCCACTTCTCTGTAATTTCCTCTTCCACTTTATTTTCCATAAATATTCATTGGACAATCAGGACTGCAGCAGCTATGGTTGTGGTCCATTCACCGGCTTTCAGCACTACTCCGGTGGCACATATGTTCTTTGTCGTGAGAATCTTATCACTCAGCACGTACTCGTTTCTTTCCTCGTCCCATTTGAGTTCCTCCTGCAGTCCCATGGTGCTCGCGAGCATTTCTGCTGCGAGCTTCTCTGCAAAAAACCCCGCAACTTTTTCAGTCTGGCCAAAGCTGTGATGTTCGCTCAAGTAACCCCACCTGTTCCTGTCCTTTGGGATGGCATATCCGATGGCAGAGGAGACCATACGGTTCAACTCGTCTGATGAATTCCGTGCAAGAACTGTGAATATTATCTGCCCGTCTCCGAGGCTCTTCAGCCCTTCCTGTACGGATGTGACTTCGCAGTTCGGAGGAAATATTGAACTGATGCTGACCAGGTTATACTGGGCAATGTGGGCGTCCCTGAGCGCGTTCTCGAAGGACGTTAGCTGTGATTCTCCCCTTCCAACACCGCGCGTAAAGAATATCCTGCTGGGAACCATCGATGGCATTATCGGGTGAATGTGTCGTGAAATAATAAATTTCCTGACTCTGCTTACAGGTCTACTGTTATTCTGATAGAGTATGGATTTTCGGAATAATTCAGGTCATGATAGGTCACAGCCTTGATCACTTCCCCTTTAATGCTTACTGGCCTGATCCTGCGACCGAATAATTCCAGCGAAATCGCGTTGTCTTTGACCGAGACATTCCTGGTTTCAACAGCCGCGATGGAATCAATCTCAAGTATCACGAGTATCCTGTTAAGAACGCTGATAATATTCTCTTCAAATTTTGGACCATTCAGGGTAACCTTTTCAAGGAACTTTGTTTTACCACCCCGCCTGATCCCCATCAAACACATCAATGCGATGACGGAGTGTTTCAAAAGATCCTCACGGGTATCTGCTGTTACAAGAAATGCGGCGTCTCCAGTATGATCAAGCAATTTTATGTGACTTCCGCAGTCTATTCCCCTCATGATCTGTAACGTAATACGTGCCCTGACAATAAGGACTTTGAAAATATATAGCCATAGAGGCCAAATTGAAGGAAATTAATCAATAAATGGTATAAAAGTTAAGTAAAAAAATGGTTACTCCGGTCTCTGCGAGGATATAACCGGAATGGACTCTTCAAGGTTCAGCCCTATTTCGCTCTCTGTGAGTTTCCTGCCTATGCTGTTTTCATAGAAAGAGATGATTCTCTTCTTGTCTTCCATGCTGTACTCCCTGAAGTACTTCTCCTTCTTGAGTATCTTTCCTGTCTTCTCCTCGTAGAGCTTCGCTGGAATTGAGTATTTCCTCTGGGTTGCATCCCTGTAAAGTTCCGGGATGACATTGAAGGCGCAGAAAGGCACTACTCTGCCATCAGGCATGGCATAGTGGATATCGCATCTCTCGACCCTGTCAACATCATACGTGTATGGGTCCATGAAATGCATGAATCCTATGAACATACTCTTGTAGTGGAAAGCTTTCAGGCCATGGTAATCCCCTTCAGTAAAGGCGTTGTAGACCATGTCCTTCAACTTGAAGTCTTTCGGGGCCTTCTCATAGTCAACGAACTTCCTCAGGCTCAACAGCAGTTTGGAAGTGGACTCTACTTTCTTTAATCTCTTGAACGAAGAGGTCTTGATCTCATCCCCAAGCTCTCCTATGTACTCAAACATCCCGCGGACGTCGATGAATCTTGTGATTGGAATGATCTTTTCATCGTCCTTGAAGATGTAGGTTCCCATACCGCACGCAAAGTGAATGGACAGCTTGTAGGTGTCCTTTCCCTTCAGGGCCTCAACGAAGTTAGAGACCTTTGTTGTTGATGGAACTGTAAAGAAGTCCTCCCTGCCGATCATTCCATCGGTCTGCTGCTCAATCTTCTTGATGCAGCCTGGGATAGTCACTCTTTGCTTTTCCCTCATCCTGTCAGGCATTCTCCCGACCAGACTTACTGGCTGGAAGTTCACAGCTCTTACTGCGTCAATGTTCGAAAGCCCAAACTTGATTATGTCCCCCAGATAATGGTCGTTTACACCACCAATGACTGTAGGTACAAGTACCACACCGAGAGGCGCTTTTTTATAATTCTCAAGCGCAGCTGGAATTTCCCAGAAATTCTTTGGATTGGATCTCGGGGTCGGACCATCAAAGCTCGTGTAAATCACATTTGAACCCGCAGCCCTTACCTGTTTTGGGAAGTCTGGGTCGAATGCTGCCCTGATGCTGTTGGTGTTCAGCTGGATGTGTTCATATCCCTCTTCTCTGGCTATCTTTATTATGTCGATTATGTCATCCCTGATTGTTGGCTCCCCGCCAGTAATTTGAACTGCGTTCGCCCCTACCGGTTTTTCGTTTCTCATCCTACGGAGCATCATCCTGACCTGGTCCTGGGATGGCTCGTAGATAGGTTCATTTTCCTTAGCATAGAAGAAGCAGTACCAGCATGACAGGTCACACCTGTTGGTGACAACAACATTCCCGAGTCCGGTGTGAGATTTGTGTTTGACACATAGACCGCAATGGGTTGGGCACACAATCTTTTCTTCAAGAAGCGCCACATTGGGGTTGAGGATTCTGACACCCCTGTCCTGCCACTGCTTCGCTTCCATGTACATGTCGTAATCTTCCCAGTATTTCTCCTTGGTGATCCCGTGTTCTGGACATTCCTTGATGAGCCTTACTTCTCCTGCATTCTCATAGACGATCGCGGCGATTCTCATCTGATCCCATTTTTCCTCATCGGCGCAAAGCGGACACAGACTCTCTGTAACCCTAAGAACCAGCATATCATCATTGATCAGGTGGCCAAGTGCCTTGACAAACTCATCTACGGTCTTGAAAGGAGCATTTTTGCTGATTTCAAAGTCCGTCGCAAATCTAATTTCCGGGAATCTGTTTATTTCTTCTGCAACTATCATTTTTGGAATCACCATTTATTAAAGTCAAAAAGCTATAAGTATTAAAACTATTTTGTAGTCAGATTTACTAATTTTTTTATATGTGAAGCTGAAGTTATGAATTGATGCAACGCACATTCAGTCTGGTTATTTGGCTCCTTCACAAACATATTTCACCCATATTATTTATTCATCAAATGAATGGGTTATATTTTCAAGTTAGTCAGTCTTGACTTCAATCTCGTACTTTACACCTGTCGATTTTTATGCAACCAGATAAATCTCCCTGTTCTTACCAACCCCAACTTTAATGGGTTAGCCAGCGTGAAGATTAAATTGCAGCAATAAAGCGGTGGCTTTCTGTATATGTAAATTCGTGAAGGAATTTATGAGAGGCATATTTTTGGAGTTGGACATTGTATTTCCTGCAATTTTTAAGCAATAAGCGGCTATAGGGAGAGGCAACATTAGGAATGGATCATGCTTCCCGATTATGTTTGTTCGGAAGGTTGCTGACTAAATAGCCTCTATAAGTTTGCTAAAGGCAGCAGTTTTCAGGATGAGCAAGAACTAAAGCTCCCCTTCCTCAAAATTCGCCTGCATCTTCCAGTATCTACTGGCGGATACATTCAGATCTGCCTACAGATATTTATTCGATCTCAGCAATGGACGGTTGGAGCCGCAGAAAACCTGGCAGAGGGCTACCTAGGTTCGAATTGCTTTATTTTGCTCTCAATGTTGGTAATTTTTAAAATCTTTTATAAAGAAACAGTTAATGATGATCTATGGACGGTGACCGCATTAGGAGATCAATTCTTTCAGTAACGCTCGTCATTATAGCCCTTGCAGCCGTCTTTATCGGACTCTATGTAATGAATATTTACCTTGATATAGTACCAGGGAACTTTGAGCGTTTCATTTACGCTGGGGTGATTGCGCTCTTCATTTTTGTAATCATAAGGATCATTGTAAAAGGTCTCGAGAGTTACTTTTCAAAATATGTTTCTCCAGCCAGATTCCGGCCACTGGTATTCATCATTTCTCTGATAGGGTATTTTATAATGTCGCTGGCTGTATTCGCATCGCTTGGGATCGATGTTTCCTCTATAATTCTGGGAAGCACTTTCGTGTCGCTCATACTGGGACTGGCTTCGCAGAATGTCCTCAGCAATGTTTTCGGCGGACTTATGATAGTATTCGCAAAACCATTCGTTGAAGGTGACGAGATCGCCATAAACACATGGCAGTTCGGAATGATGCTTTCAAGTTATCCTCCAAAGTACTTTTCAAGGGATGAGATAAGGCCGTCATACAGCGGAAGGGTGAGCAGGATAGATCTCCTCTATACCAACATAAAGGATCGTTCCGGCAAGGAAATCAAGATACCAAATTCTATAATTGTTCAGGGAGCCATAGAGAAAATGACCCAGATTCACACTGTCAGGGCAAGGTATGAGATCCCAAAGAATATAATATTTCAGACATTGGAGCCGACCTTGGTGGAGGAAATTTCAAATATTGACGGCGCAAAAGGTAAGCCGAAAATTCTCATTGACGAGACAACTCTGAACACCTATGTGATAACCGTGGATGCAGAATTTAAGACCTCTTCACCGGACGAGAAAAGGAGCGAAGTTATGAAAAAGCTGATGGGAAGAATAGAACCTCTTAAAACAAGGGCGAATTGATGGGTCAGAAAATTGCGTAGCCCGTTTCTTCTCAGGATTCAGGCATCGATCCACTTCACTGCGCAAACCTGATGACCGCCCCATACTACAGATACGTCGGTACATGCCGATAATCTGAGTTTTGTTATCCGAGGAAAGCCCATCAGTCTGGGCCGCTCGTAAACCTGATACAAAGCCGAATTTCCCACCGGCTGAAACTTGCTACTATTATCATTTTATCCTAATTATGGTACGTCTCCTGATTGTAATCCCTCAGTGTTTAATTTTATTGTCTCTGAACACTTAATTTCAATTGTTACGTCCATGTAGACCTAAATTCGGACAGCGTGGGCATTTTTCGCATGGCACATCGCACAAAAACAAGTTTCCTTCTCCCGGAATAACCTAAGTTCGTCCGCTGCGCATTTCGTCCAGTGAGTTTTCGCGTCTAAAGGAAATTCATACATTCCTGGATCATCGGACTTTGTTTTGAAGAGAAGTCGATAATCACATCGATCAACAATGAATTCTGTCTTCTCTTAGCCCAGGATTTATATTGAAATTAGAAACTTCTCTTCTTTATGATAACCGCCAGAACCCTCTGCTATTGAGCTCAAATGAACCATGATCGTTATGCGCCCAAGGCAATTAGATGGATTGTTGTTACCTGAGGGCTGGAAACTGATCTGTCCGAATGTGTTGGAGAATAGGAATATATATCTGATAATTCATAGCGCAATTAACGTGTTGGCGTCGGACATAAACCGCACACAGAGGTCAATCTGAGTCGAAAAAACAGGCTTTATGGAGATGCTTTACAGCGTTGTGATTGGTATTTCATTTCTCAGGATTAGCCTTGGAATGTCTTTCCTTTCGGTGCTGATGTTCTCCTTTGCTTTCGCGGTGATAGTTGATGACTGGATGCAGTACCGTTATTTCATTCATATCGTACAAAACGGGAAGCTGGGTGGGATCGAGAAACGCTTACTTCTTATGATTATTAATGTGCTTTTCCTTGCTGTTTGGTGTCTTATCATAATATTGCCGGGAAATCTATTTCAATATTACCTGTTTCTATTCTTTGCGCTCTTTCTGCTCGGCACAGTCTGGACATTGCTTGCTATCGGCAGGGTCGACGGAATTAAAGGGCTTCTGAAAGATACGGATATCCCTCTCACCGTATACTTTTTTACGATATCCCTAGGATACTCTTTCTATGGCGAGACCTCATATAGGTTTATCATAATGTTTATGTCAATAATTTTTTGGGCTCTTATCAGAATTTCAACTTGGCCCGAAATTGTGAGGCACGAATTCAGCTTGTGATTTGACTAAATATTACTCATAATTTGGGCCTGAATCTTCTGAAAAAATTGTCTGTGCTAATTTTGCATTATTTCGGCGAATCCACTTCAGGTATGGTTTACCTCTACATGCGAGTTAAAATGATACGAATTCTGAGGTGGCGCCTGTGAGAATTCAGTGGCATCTATGGCGTGAACCTGATGGTCTTGATTATCGAATAGGGACGTTTCGACAAAGGAGGAATTCTGCCAGAAGTAACGACACATTTATATAGTGACAGAATCATTTGCTTTTGGATTTTATGGAAAATAAAATATTGGTTCTGATACTAAGCATAGTTGCGATAGCACTGTTAGGGGTTACATTTGCGGTCCCTATGACTGAGATGACCATGACAGTTTCTGGTCAATCGACGCAGGCCACTGCGACGTATTTCGGCGCGACCGTTAGCAATACATATACCTCCTGGAGCAATGTTTCTAATTCTTTTTCGTCTTCCACCGGAACAATACACTCAGACGTAATGAACGGTATTGCCATGATAACAGCCTCACTTGTGACTATGATTCTTGGCATCATCTTTTCCCTTCTCGCAATTGTATTCGCCTTTGTTGATAAAGGTGGCAGAACTTTAAAACTTCTCATGCCATTGCTCAGCGTGATATTCGTTGGAACTACGATTGGACTATTCATCGCAGGCACATCCTCTGTTGCTTCTGGTTATGCTGCTGCTATACAGGCATTCTCGCCTTCCGCTACCGTAACAACGGGGTTGATATACGGAGCATACATAGCAATTGTAGGCTTGATTGTTGAAGTCATTGTGCTTATATTATCTTTGATGGTGAAGCCCAAAAAGGCAGCTGCTTCGTAATATCTTTAAAAGAGGAGTTACTTTTTTGTAACTCATATGGGAACGCCTGCATAGGCGTTCCTTCTATTATTTTTAGGCTCATAGCGCTTTTATGTGGGTTGTTAAAGGGGGAGATGTATTGGATATCGTGAATTCCACCTGATTTGTTATAACTTAGAGAAAGCGTTGAATCCCTAAAGATAGAATTCATCCGAAAAAGGCTCTTATTTGCGGATGAAACATTATGAACGTCTTGTTCCGGCCGGCATGAAAGTCCGATGACCATATTTCTATAATTCTGAATGAAAAAATTTAGATTTTTTCTATCAATGCGGGTGCCGGGATTTGAACCCGAGGCACGAGCTTGGCAAGCTCGCGTGTTACCAGGCTACACCACACCCGCGTGAAAGCGGTATTTTCTTGCTGATATTTATCACTTTTGACGGAAATCAGCTTTATCGATTATCGTGGGATACAATGCCAGAGGTCACCTAGAATCTCCCGCATGGTTAGAACTCAGTGAACCCTGATGACATAAATTTGTTCGCATAGGACGCATGCTCTGTACCGCTCACTGCAATTACTCCTGTTGGTGACTCCCCAAAATAGGAGATTTCCTCCTGGAGTATCTTTTTAAGGGGCGCTTCCCCAATCCTGCTGTATATCCTGAAAGAAAGTGTTCTCTTTATTATTTCTTCCCCCAGCCCGGTAACTGCCACTGCACCCTTATCTCCTGCATACAGGCCACTTCCTGGAATTGGAGAATCTCCAACTCTTCCCCGGATCATCGGGGACGCGCCACCAGTGGATATGGCTGCGGCAAATCTACCACCTATCCTGCAGACTGCACCAACCGTATCTGTCGTGGCTATTTTTTCCAGAAGATTGGAATATTTCCTGTATTCTACTATCCTTTGAGGGATATCCATGCTTTCAGAGGCCAGAAGTTCTTTCGTTTTCTTCCATATTTCTTCTGTTTTCTCAGTCCCAGGATCATAGTCGGCATATCCCATCGCTCTTGCGAATCTTATTGCACCATCGCCGGCAAGGATCACATGCGGCGAGTGCAGCATTACATCCCTTGCAACCAGTACAGGATTTCTTACCCGTTCGATATTCATGACTGCACCGAAGTTTCCCGGCTCCATGACCGCAGCGTCCATCTGAATTGACCCGTCAAGTCTCCTCACCGAACCAGTTCCAGCGTTGAATTCGGGATCGTCCTCCATCTGCCTTACCGACTCTATCGCGACTTCAAGTGGAGTAGTGAATTTCAGGGACTTGCCACTGTATTCAGTAACTTTTTTGGTGTGTTCCTCCACATTTATGTACAAGCCACCGGCACCTCCATGGAGAAGAATGACGTTTTTCATTGTCCCTGGTAACTTTGCAGCTAATTAAATGATTCCGCAGGTCTCTTTAAAAGGACTAACACATTTTATGATTCAAAATTAAAAAACGAAATCATTATAGTTTTGTGGTTGGCGAGGTAGCCTAACGTTACAGACTGTCAGACACTTTTGTTGTTCTATGCTTTCATTCCCCATGTAACTGTATAAATACCATAAAGACATTGGAAAAACATTGGCAGATGAATGTCCTGAGGTTTCAGTATGGAGGAAAACGTGGATATTTGCGGCCCATGATTATAGAAGCTCTTCAGGAAAAGCCCAGAAAGGCATGCGAGCTGATTAAGGAACTTGAAAAGTCGACTCTTGGACTGTGGAAACCGTCTCCTGGTTCACTCTATCCTGCACTTTCGTCAATGGAAAGAGAAGGTATAATTATCAGGCGGATTGATGGCAAATTCGAGGTGAGCGAGGACTACCTTGAATCCCGCGTGAATCACGGAGAAGGAACCCAGGATTTAAGCACCAAGGGGATCGCTGGTTTGCTGGACGATGTTTTTGATAACCTGCTGTCATTGAAAAAATCCATCGAAACCGAAGAGTCAATCGACGGCAAGGCACTAAGCAAGATGAAGAGCTTAGCCCTTGCAATCGATGAAATCATACGCGAAGGCAACGAACGAATAAAACACCAGTGAGCAGCCCATCGCGTAATTTCAACTAGAGTCGTTAGTTCTAAGGTAAATTAATGAAAACGAAGATTCAGTTTCAATTATTAATGCTCCTGAATCTCCCTGAGAATGTTTGATTCTGAAACCTATCGAAAATTTTCTATTGGTGAATTGCCATGATTCCTGCATCCGGTTGGATTCTGTGAGAGTGTTTGTATAGATGTGATCTCATTCCGATTATTAACTCTGAAATGATTCGGGGAAAACAACTCAACTAAGGCTTATTGTCCGTCAATATCTTTGGATTTGCATTAGACGACAACAGTTTTATACCTGTGGGATATCGGAATTCCGATATCGGTTGTGGAATTATTATCGCGCTAAATTCGGCGGGAAGAGGGGTTGGTTGAGGCCAATGATTGTAGATGCAATTAAGCAGTCCCCTAAGAATGGTGCCGAGATAATGGAAAGCATAGAGAAATTGAGCAACGGCTGGTGGAAACCATCTCCGGGATCAATGTATCCTGCACTTGCAGAAATGTCTGAGGAGGGAATCATCAGGAAAAGGGAGGACGGCAGGTATCTTCTGGCAAACATCAATGAGCCTGCGGAACTCTCCCCGTTATTTCCCCGCCGCGGCAACACTCCCTCAGAGATCCTGACAGAAATGGAGAGTTTTGCGCTTTATCTGCAGGATCTCTCAGACACCGGTGTTTTTTCCGTTGATGATTTCGCAAGAATAGGGAAGATTGCCACTCTTTTGCGAGAGATAGCAGCCAGTGGGAAACAAAGATGAACATGCAGCACGTTAAAAAATGGAGGACCGGAAAAGATGCCAATGATTGAGGTTAAGGGATTGACAAAGGTATATCCAGGCGGGATAAAGGCGGTCGACAACATATCATTCACAGTGGAAAAGAACGAGATCTATGGACTGCTCGGACCCAATGGAGCAGGTAAGACTACAACCATCAAGATGCTCACTTCCGCTTTGAAACCAACCTCTGGGAATGCATTCGTGAATGGGCTTGACATCCGTACGGAATCTCTGGAAGTCAGAAAAACCATAGGAATAGTCCCGCAGGACCTTACAGCAGATGAGGATCTGACTGGTTTTGAGAACATGTACATGTTTGCCCAGTTTTACAGGATACCGAAGCAGGAAGCATATGAACAGATAGAGGCACTACTTGATCTGGTTGAACTGACGGAGGCCAAAAACAGGTACGTCAAGGGATATTCAGGAGGGATGAGAAAGAGGCTGGAACTTGCTATAGGTCTGCTGCACAATCCGGAAATTCTTTTCCTTGATGAACCAACCCTTGGGCTGGATGTGCAGACAAGGACCAGAATGTGGGATTATATCAGAGAGATAGTGAAGAAAATGGGCGTCACCATAATCCTTACGAGTCACTATCTGGAGGAGATTGATTCTCTTGCAGACAGGATGTCAATAATTGATAGGGGGAAAATTGTGATTACAGGCACCTCGGATGAACTCAAGGGATCACTGAAGGGTGATGTCATTTCCATAATTTGTGACACAGAAGGAGAGGCTGAAGCACTATCGTCTTACAAGGACGGCCTCGACCAGCCAGTAATCAAGGGGAACGAGGTGAGACTCAGCGTCGAGAACTCGGATAAAGATCTGGCCAAGATATTCAACTTCATGATAGAAAGGAAGATCACTCCCATGAGCATCAATGTGCACAAACCATCGCTCGACCAGGTCTTTTTAAAGT
This sequence comes from Thermoplasmata archaeon, assembly GCA_021811635.1. The sequence continues at coordinate 2,378 of JAJZNS010000064.1, read as the reverse complement.
ACACTGGAAGAACAATTAGAGAGGCTGAAGGAGGGGAAGACGTGAGAAAATCCGCAATGAACCTTAGGAGGATGAGGGCATGAGCGGACTTATCCCTCTAACTGTGAGGGAATTGAAGAAGTGGTACAGGAGCCCGGTGTTCTTCTTTGTTGGGCTATTGCAACCCTTTTTCTGGATCGCGCTCTTTGGTAGCGCGTTCTCTGGAGGACCGTTTGCTTCCCCACTATACTCTTCTGCCATAGATAATGCGCCAAATTACATCACGTTCGTGGTGGCCGGCGTACTTACGACGACAGCACTTTTCACCGGAATGTTTTCAGGCATCAACATTATCTGGGATCGCAGGCTGGGTACGCTCTCAAGACTGCTGGCTTCGCCGATTAGCAGGAGTTCAATCGTCTTCTCCAAGGTACTGTCTTCTATTGCGAGGATAATGGTACAGGTCGTGATACTCATACTTGCGGCCCTGGTCATTCCGGACGGGTTAAGGTTTGTGAACGGGTTCACCCTGTTCGCTGCAGCAGTGATTGTTGCTACCACACTGATGATTGCCTTCATCTTTTCATCTATATTTTCAGTCATAGCGGTCAAAATGAGGAACATGCAGTCAATTTTTGGGATTTCAAACCTGATAAGCCTTCCACTGATGTTTGCCAGTTTCGCAATGTTCCCGAAGACGTTCATGATCGGATGGCTACAGTCTGTTGCTGTCTGGAACCCAATTTCCTGGGCTGCAGATGCTATGCGGACCGTGATAATCAATGGATCGGCAATTACTACTACGCAATCCTATTCGACCCTCTTTGATCTGCTGGTACTGGGCATCCTCTCCCTTGCTGTATTTCTCTTTACCTATTATATCAGCGAACAGGAGATCAGGGAGTAGAGCCGGGAAATAAGAATGTTCTTTTATATACAGTTTTTAAACAGCAACTAGTGCTGGCCCGGGCTTAATTTTTTGAACACGTGGACAAATCTTGTGAGGGATCTGTGCACTCTCAATGCTATAACGTTTATTACCTGAAAGTTTGAACGTGCAACCTGTTCCAGTTCACGGGTGTTTGAGACCACCACCGAGTAGCCGCCATCCCTGAGGAGATCGCCGAACTTTACTACCGTATCTGCCAGAAAATTCTCTGTCACATGGAACATGGGGGAGCTCCTCCCATAGGGCAGATCGGTCGCAATGGCATCCACTTTTACGCCGATTTCAAGTTTCTCGATAGATGAATGAACTACCCTGCCAGGATCAACGCCATAATACCTTAAATTCATTCTCGCGCCCGAAACCATTGACAGGGAAGCATCTGCTCCCATCACCTGTCTTCCCATAACCGCCGCCTCAATGAGTATTCCTCCAGTTCCGCAGAATGGATCAAGAATGAGTTCGCCTTTTTTGGTGTGGGACAGGTTCACCAGTAGCCTTGCAAGAAAAGGGTGCATGGAAACGGGAGAAAAAAAAGGCCTCATTGGTGCTGTTCTTTTTTCCATATCCTTTCTGTGGCCCACGCCAGCCTGGATTCCAATGTACCACCTGTCAAACGAGTACGCGCGGATCACGAAATCAGGCGTGGAAAATGAAATCCTCCCTTGCCCGCCAAGAATTGCACCGAGATCCTTCTCTATTGAAACGCTGTTCTTGCCTGCTGCAGTTGCCCGGATATAGAACTTTCCAACAGGCAGGTTTATCTGGGCTGCTTCATCCAGATCCTGGCCGCTCCATATCACCTCTGAATAATTCCGCATAAATGCTGATTCTGAAATGCTTTCAGGGCTCCCCCTGAATATAACAGCACTATCGGACAGGAACTCATAATCAAAATCGCCAAACGCCGATCTCAGGGATTCGAGTTCAACCGCCAGAGCTTCCGGGTGATCCTTTGTAAACTCCCCTATGTAAGTTTTGGCGGGCATCCTTATTAGGAGGCAGATAACTTCTTCTTTTCCTTTTCAAGTTCTGCCAGCATGGTCTCGTAGACCTTTGATAGTTTTCTTATTGCCCTCTTAACGGCAGCCTGGGGCTTTCCCGTCTTGACCCTCACGTATATTGCAGGGTTGTCTATCACAGGGTGTTTGATAAAATAATGGGATTCCTCCACCTGATCATCCTTTAGGATTTCTTCAGCCAGTGGCCTGAGGATGGTGTTATCGTAATTTAGCATTTCAATCACTATGGAGTTCTTCTCCTTGGTTACAACCCTCAGTTTAGGATCCATTGCCGGCTCATACTGATGGGATATTTATGGGTTATGAGGGCATAGTTAACACCTGCACAATCCAAATACCAAGTCGTTCCATAATGCCCCTACACCGAATCATAAGGATGACCCAACGCTGATTTATTTCCTGTTCTGCATGTAATTCCTGACTACAACAAT
>JAJZNS010000073.1 GCA_021811635.1 Thermoplasmata archaeon | reverse complement strand
GAACGCTCTCTCCACTGGCGGAGGCATTCGGGATAAAGAAGGTCGATGCAACGCTTCTGAGGAGGGCGACCGACCAGAACGACAGCAAGAAAGGGCCCATAAATGCGGTGGAACCCAGCCTGAAGATCCCCTCCCATCATGCTCCTGACCTGAAAACGGTAATGGGGGACATCGACGTCGATACCATAGCCATAAAGGTTCCAACTACCCTTATGCATGTCCACGTCGTTCAGGTGATCCTCTCCAGGGAAGCTGACAAAAAGGATGTGCTCGCTGAATGGGAAAAGAGGAATAGAATCATGCTGATCAGCGGAAAGGACGGGAGATCATCGACAGCCCAGGTTATGGACATGGCGAGGGAACTTGGAAGGGATCGCTCAGATCTTTACGAAATACCTATCTGGAGGGAGAGCGTTACGGTTTCAGGCAACAAGTTAAGGTACATCCAGGCAGTCCACCAGGAAAGCGACGTCATACCGGAAAACGTTGATGCGGTAAGGGCAGCGATGAAGACCCATTCCGGGAAGGACTCCATAGAAAAGACGGACAGAACCCTCGGAATCAGGGGAACGGTGATTTGAACTTGGCAGAAAGAAAGAAAGAGGAAAAGGAAGAAAAGGAACCCGTGAAGCAGCTATCAATAGAAGATATCCCTGGTGTGGGCGAAGCCACTGCAGAGAAGCTCAGGGAGGCCGGCTATGATGACATGATGACGCTGGCAGTCGCGTCACCCAAGGATCTAGCTGAAGTTAGCGGGATAGCAGAAGGCATAGCATCCAAGATTATAGTCGCCGCCAGAAAAATGGCTGACGTTGGCAATTTTGAGACTGGCGAGGAGATACTGGAAAGACGAAGAGAAATAAGCAAGCTCACCACGGGGAGCAAGGCGCTTGATGATCTCCTCGGCGGAGGCATAGAAACCCAGTCAATATCGGAGTTTTACGGGGAATTCGGGTCCGGGAAGACACAGATCATGCACCAGCTCGCAGTAAATGCCACCACGCCTGTTGATAAAGGCGGATTCGGATCTCACGTTCTCCTCATAGACACGGAGAACACCTTCAGGCCTGAGAGGATAGTCCAGATGTCCAAGGCAAAGGGGATTGATCCGGAAGAAGTGCTGAAATCCATACATGTGGCAAGGGCATACAATTCCCATCACCAGATCCTGCTTGGGGAGAAGGCGGCAGAAATGACAAAGGAATTTCCCATACGCCTGCTGCTGGTGGATTCCCTTACAGCCCATTTCCGTTCCGAATACATGGGAAGGGGGTCGCTGGCAGAAAGGCAGCAGCTTCTTAACAGGCACATGCACGACCTCCTGAGGTTTGGGACTATATACAACGCGGCTGTGGCAGTAACTAACCAGGTTTCTGCCAGACCAGACGTCTTCTTCGGGGATCCAACTGCACCGATAGGGGGAAACATAGTCGGGCACACTGCCACTTTCAGGGTGTACCTTAGAAAGAGCAAGGCAGGAAAGAGAATTGCAAGGCTGGTCGACTCACCTTACCTGCCGGAAGGAGAGGCCGTCATCCAGGTGGGAGAGGACGGCATAAGCGACGTGGCACCGGTCTGATATATCCATGGAGTTCTGGAAGTACCTGGAAAAGAAATTCCAAAGAAGCCCTTCGCAGCTGCTGGCCATCAAGGCCCTGATATCCAGCGGCATATCGGTAAGAAGGGAACAGGGGTCAGCAAGGTTTTACTCTGGAAACATAGAGATCAAGTCAAACGCCGTGGCCCGTGGACTGCATACCGACAGGCGTGTCATACTGGAACTTTCCAGGAAGATTACTGAGGACAGCGTACTTTCACCCATGTTCTCCAGGCTGATGCCGCTTCCCAACCTTGGAGTGGCAAGCCGCGACATGGGTTTTGGAGCTATAGAAATCATTCCAATATCAGCCTATATCCCTGGAATAGTAGCCGGCGTTCTTGGAATCATTGCAAGGGAGGGAATAAACGTAAGGCAGGTGATTGTTGACGACCCGGAGATTTCCAGCGATCCGAGGGCCGTCATTGTCACCGATCGCCCGATAGACTCATCCCTGATACCCGAGATCAGGATGGTCAACGGCGTGAGGGCCGTCGTTATACTTTAGAACATGTCTGCCGATGGCTCTGTTATCACCGGGGAAATCAATTTTCCGCTGAGGGATTACCAGAGAAAGGCCATAAAGTTCATAACCGGAACGCTTGAAACGAAGAACGCCGCTCTGCTTGAAGCACCGACAGGTTCCGGAAAGACCCTTATAGCGCTTATCAGTGCGATCAGTTACGCAAGGATTCACAAGGCAAAAATCCTCTACCTGACGCGAACCAATACGCAGCAGGAGAATGTTTTCCGGGACCTCAAGAAGCTTTCCGGTGTGTTGCGCATTAAGGCAGCACCAATCCAGGGCCGGCAAAACATGTGCCTGCTTTACCGCGAAATTTCAGGTGAAAAGGACTTTTCCCCGGAATCGCTTTCAAAGTTCTGCACTCACAGAAAACTCCTTGTGAAGGAGGGCAGAACTGAAGCATGCAGGTTTTACAACGAAAGGATGAGATCGACGGAAACTCAATCCAGGATACTTGGCGAATACCTGTCTGCGGAAGAGATAGTGAACTTTGGGATAGCGAAAGAGATCTGCCCTTATGAAGCCATTAAGGCTTCTCTAAAGAATGCCGAACTTGTTGTCGCACCTTACGCCTTTTTCCTCAATTACGGGATAGCCGAAAGATTCCTCAGCCAGTGGGGAATAGATCGTTCCCAGCTGCTGCTGGTCATGGACGAGGCACACAACCTCCCCGACCTTGCAAGAAACGTCGCATCGTTCTCCATTACCGAGAAATCAGTTGACATGGCAGAATCAGAGCTGAAGAGGTTTGGTGATCCTGAGCTTGACAGGGGGATTCGCGGATCGGATCTGACCGAGTACGTGAGAGATTCCCTGCTGGTCATGGGCAGGGATTATCTCAGGGATCAGGATGAGGCCAGAATATCATCCACGGAATTCATGGAGAACCTCATGCTTGCGTCCAGGTTATCATCCAACGACATTCATAACATGATATCGAGGCTTGACATCATAGGTGAGAACATTGCGTCGTCTATGGAAAGGGATGGAAAGATCCCAAGATCCTCGGTGCAGGCCCTGACGACGAGGCTCCTTGCCATGGAGGAACTGGACGAGGACACGTTTATCAACGTGATCTCCAGGGACAGGGGCACTTCACTGTCCATCATGTGCCTGGATCCAGCAGCAGTTCTCAAGCCCCTGAGAGAATCAAAATCCATCCACATATCCGGTACCCTGAGACCCACGGATGCCTATAAGCGCATCACGGGCTTCGACGACGCGGGTGAGATGGTCATAAGCGACGTATTCCCGCCGGAAAACCACCTGTTGCTTTACAGCAATGATTTCTCCACCAGATTCGAGACCTTTGACGAAGCAGAGGCTGAAAGGATGAGGGGCATGATAGAGAAGATAATATTGCAGGTGAACAGGAAATGCATCATCTTCTTCCCATCGCATTCGGTCATGGAGAAGGTCACTTCAAGCGGGTTTGCATTTCCTTACCTGATGGAATCGAAAGAAATGAAACAGGAGGAAATATCGGAACTCATCGCGGATTTCCGGAAAGGCCCTGAGCCCCTTATGGCTGTTTCCGGCGGGAGGATATCAGAGGGGCTTGACTTCCCTGGAAACCAGCTTGAAATGGTCATAGTCGCAGGCATCCCATTCCCGAAGCCTGACGTGAAGCAGAGAGCCCTGAACCAGCTGTACGACAGGCTGTACGGCAGGGGATGGGAAATGGCTGTCACATTCCCCGCCGCAGTGAGAACCAGGCAGGAAATAGGCCGCCTCATCAGGAGCGAGAAGGATCAGGGGGTATCAATAGTACTCGACAGTAGAATCACGGGATTCAGGCGTTATTTCCCAGGTATGAGGTCATCGGATGACCCGGTAGCCGAGGCGCAGGAATTCTTCGAGTCGCGTGGGCTGAAGAACGCATGGGACTCAGGCATATATTAAATTTAATGAATATATACGCTCCATGAATGAACGGTTTTTTTCCTGATCTTGCCAGGTCTATCCGAAAACAGATTTTAACCGGCGAGATCAAGAAATGGCTATTCCTGGGTGTGTTCATAGGTATAATTGCCGGGGTTGGCGCCCTTGTCATTTATTACTCGATTGAGCTTTTTACCTACCTTCTTGCACAGAACGTTGGAATGGAGAGCATTCCGTACCTGGGAAACCCGGGTTTCTCCAGCACGACCCTTCTCCCACAGACTTCTTTTTTCATTTCACCGTCGAAACTGCTAATCCCTGTCTCAACCACCATTGGAGGGCTGGCCTCCGGATACCTGGTTTACAGATTCGCGCCCGAAACAGAAGGGCATGGTACGGACGCTGCAATTGATGCATTTCACAACAAGGCTGGTCGGGTGAGGAGGAGGGTACCGATAATAAAGACAGTCGCTTCTGCTATCACAATAGGTTCTGGTGGCAGCGCAGGCAGGGAAGGACCCACTGCACAGATTGCCGCTGGTTTCGGTTCATACATAGCCGACGTTTTTCGCCTGAGCGACAAGGACAGAAGGACAGCCGTTGCCGCAGGAATCGGCGCCGGCATTGGGAGCATCTTCCTGGCACCGCTGGGTGGAGCTCTGCTGAGCACAGAGATACTCTACCGGAGGGACTTCGAGGTGGAAGCCTTCATTCCCTCAATCATAGCATCCGTTGTCGGATACTCAATTTTTGGCTACATTTTCGGATACAGGCCCCTGTTCTACATACCTGGCACCTACCCACTCGGATTTGGGCATCCATCATCACTGATCGTTTACATCCTGGTGGGGTTGCTGGCCGGCATAGCAGGCATACTCTTTGTGAAAACATTCTACGGGATGGCGAAGTTTTTCAACGGGAAGGTAAGGGGGCCGAGGATGCTGAAGCCCGCAATCGGAGGGCTCGCGGTCGGTATTATGGCAATGTATTTCCCCGAAGTTCTTGGCCTGGGATATGTCTGGACCCAGGAGATATTTCTCGATCCATATTATTTTCCCCTCTGGATGCTTATAGCGCTTATTTTCCTCAAAATGATTGCCACCTCTCTGACGGTTGGATCAGGAGGCTCCGGTGGGGTTTTTGCGCCGGGAATGGTAATTGGCGGTTTTGTCGGCGCCTCCATCGGGGTCGTGATACAACCTTTTTTCCCTTTCCTGAGCGTTCTTGAAATAACAATTGTCGGGATGATAGCTTTCTTCGGGGGAATTTCCAAGGCTCCTCTCTCTGTGATCATAATGGGCACGGAAATGACGCAGAGCTACACACTTTTCCTTCCCCTCATGGTTGCCACGATAATTTCATACTTCGTTACAGGAGACAATGGCATCTACAGGAGCCAGGTGTTGTCCAGAGCCTATTCACCTGCACACAAGTACGAATACGAGAAACCTATACTTGACGATCTGCTAGTTAGGGATGCTATGAAGAAGGATTACCTCTGGGTGGAACCCAGCACAAGGCTGAGCGACGTCATGCTAAGGATCAGGGAAAGCAAGACCAAGAATGCAGTGGTCAAGAGCGGCAATCTTCTCATGGGGATAGTGTCAATGGACAGCATCATGGCAGCTGATCCAGGCAAGGCGTCTGTGGCGGATGTGTTGGACCCGCACCCGCTGACTATAGGGGAGGGTGAAAGCGTCCATCAGGCGCTGGAGAAACTGGTCAAGAGCGACCAGGGAAAACTGGTGGTGGTAAAGGAAGGGGATCCGCAGTCTGTCGTTGGAACCATCGGGCTGGCAGAGATTGCAGATGCATATAACATGGAGATACGGCGGATAAGGGAACAGCAGTTGATGCAGGGTGGTACCTAGGCATAACGGGGGTCTGGACTGGAGTTTCATCCAGTTTGACGAGAAATACACGGATCGGGTTACCGACCTTGCCAACAGGTCAATGTCAGAAACCTACAATGGGAAGGTGATTCTCGACATTTACCGATCCTGGCGTGAGGGCTTCATCCTGCTTATGGCCGGTGACGAAATTGCTGGCTTCATTTGCGGGTCAAGGTACAGCATCACTGAGGCAAGAATTCTTCTTCTTGCCGTAGAGAACGCCTACAGGAGAAGCGGACTGGGATCAATGCTGCTTGACCGTTTCCTCGAAATCTGCCGCAAATCAGGATACCTCAGCGTCAGGCTTGAGGTGCGCACGGATAACGATGGGGCGATTTCCTTTTATCGCAGGCACGGGTTTTCAATAACATCCACAATGCTTTACTATTACAGCGACCTTTCAGACGCATTCCAGATGTGGCGGATGCTCTAGCCGATGGATTCGCACATTTAAGAGAAAGGCAACCCTCCCTGCGAAGAGGCTGAAGGATCTGCCATAACCAGCAAGAGGAATAAGATGAGAGCGCGATCCTGAACCCTGCACATTGCCATAGCGCGTAACAGTTAAATCGAGACTGCGATGCATGTGCTGAAATGGGAAACATGATCTGCACCTCGGTTAACGGTGACGAGAAGCTTGATTCATTTGCCTCGGCAAAATACCTGATCATATACGATGAGGACAAGAAGGAGCTTGCCGTGCAGATCCGCAACCCGGCAGTGGTGAAGAGAAAGGGAAAGAAGGGTTTTGTCAGGGAATGCATAGGGCTGAAGGCAAACGTTGTCATTGCCCCGCATGGGTCCCTCACATTCGGCTGCAGGAGCATGCTGAAGAAAGCCAGGATAAAGATCCTGGTCTCCGATCGCGGTAAGCATTTTCTTGAAGCAGAGACCCGCAAGCCAACTTTCTTCGAGGTCCTTTATTCAACCTTCAAGAGGGAACCAGTGGAGAAAAAGTGACTATGACCTGCTTATGATCGTCACGATGTCAAAATCCTTCAACAGATAGTCAAGCCCCACCCTCATCTCAGAAAACCTTCTGTTCGGGCCTGAAATGATTGCATACCTGAAAGACGAGATGAAAGCCCTGTTAATTTTCCTGGCAACATCCCTGACAGTGCTTCCCTGCGAAAGTATAAGTGGTCTTTCCATGTCGACAACCCCTGATTTTTCGCGCATGTACACCCTTATCAGATTCAGGGAGGTGAAGATCAGCGATTTCAGATCCTCGATGCCAGATCCGGTAGATGCCGACACCCTGACGAACCTGAACTTCTCTGACACAGACCGATCCAACTCATTGCTGTGGGGGAGATCGCTCTTGTTAATTGCGATCACTGCCGGAAGGTAGACTGTGTTCTGCCTGAGATACTCAATCAGATCACTGTCGCTGATGCTGTCTCTCAGGTAAACATCCGCGTTGACTATCTTGAATTCCTTGAGTATGGAAAACATCATACCATGGTCCACAGAGACGTCCGCAGGCTTGTGCACCTTTATGCCGCCGGATATCGTTTTCTTGAGGGAGATATTCTTCCTTGATCTGTTCAGCACAATCCCTGCCCTGTATAGTTCTGCCTCAATTTTCTCAATGCCTGAAACGTTCTGGTCCGTGACAATGAGTATCAGGTCGGAGTTCCTTGCCATGCTGATGACTTCCCGTCCCCTGCCGGCTCCGGCGGACGCATTTTCTATAATGCCCGGTAGATCAATCACCTGTATCAGGGCCCCGTTGTACTCCATTGTGCCGGGTATAGCCTTCAGGGTGGTGAATGCAAAACTGCCCACCTCGCTGTTTGCGCCGGTAAGGGAGTTAAGCAGGCTGCTCTTGCCGACGTTAGGGAAGCCAACCAGGGCAACTGTCGCATCCCCACTCTTCGGTATGGAAAAACCCGTCCCCCCACCTGTTCTTGAAGTCTCAGCCTCCAGCTGTAGCCTTGCCAGCTTGGCCTTGAGGATTCCAATGTGATGTTCCGTAGCCTTGTTGTACTGGGTTTTTTTGAGTTCCTCTTCGATCTCCTTTATTTTCTTGTCATTTGTTCCCATTCAGGCCACCCGAGAAAATGTTGTCAGGATACCCTGATGCTCACTTCCATGAGAAGGAGTCTCTCAAAGAACAGCTTCGTTGAAGCGACAGTTCGAAACGAAAAATCTCTGGATTCGGACATGAACAGATCTATGTCTGCCAAATCTGACAGCACGATATAGCACTTTCCACCCTTATCTAAAAAGCGTGGCAAATCTGTGAGAAACCTGCGAACTACCTTGAAGCCGTCAGGCCCTCCGGCCCACTGCTCAAACCCGGGCACATCCTCATCTACCGGGAGATATGGTGGGTTGAAAATTACCGTATCGAACTTTCCGTTGACGGAGCCGAACAGGTCGCTGGTGTGTGCCCTCAATTCGACACCATTGCACCTTGCATTTGCCAGGGTGCACTCAACGGCGGCCGGGTTGATGTCCACAGCCTCCACGGTGTGGCCCATCTTTCGACAGAGTATGGAGACAAGGCCTGTGCCGCAGCCCACTTCTAGTATCCTTCCGGAGGGAAGCACGTTGTCAGCAAGGAGCATGGAATCATCGGAGGGCTCGTAGACTCCGTCGCAAGACTCTATGCTGATCGTGATGCCTCCACGCGTATATTCCATTCTGATTTCCGCCCGGGAGAATATCCCCATGTTCCTCTGGGAAACGAACCCATTCATGGAAGACGGCGCATTATATCTAGTTCACAGCTTATTCCGGAAGAAGCTATCTCAGGTCAATCTCATCCTGTATCGCCCTGAGACCGGTGATTACATCCTTTTCGATACCGTCAACTTCCTCCCTGATGGACTTTACGGCCTTTTCAATATCCGTGCTCTTTGTGCGGACGTTCCTGAAGCGATCGATGGAAGCCTTGATCGTAGCCAGTTTCTCGCCAATATCCAAAGGTTTCATGAGAGCTCCGGAAGCAACAGATGACAGGGCACGAAGCCTCGCCCACTTGTACGCGATCTCCATCAGGTTCTGATTTATCATGTCAGAGGTTTCCGAGGTCAGGGCGACTGCCAGGAAGCTGTCGTCATATTCGTTGAACCAGCCGGTCTCATCCGGAAGGTCTTCAACGGCCCTTGATACAAAAATCCCATAGGCTGCACCCCGGTTTTCCATTGCCTCTTTCATCTCTTCCCTTATTTTCCTGACGGTTTTGTACGGGGAATCCTTTGCTTCAATTACGATCTGCAGGTTTTCATTTCCAATTCTGGCATTGAAATCACCCTTCTTGCTTGAAGTGATCCTGCCGGGAGAAGAGGTCAGGTCAGAGATTTCATCTCCCAGTGGGCGGGCAATTGATGTAAGCAGGGACCTCACCTGCCCCTGGAACTCGATTCCCTTCAGCGGAGTCTTCTCCTTCACTTTCTGGACCTCCTCGTTTACGGCAATTTTGCTCTTCATTTCATTTAGGGAATCCAGTATTTCCTTACGGAGCGAATGGAGTGGGCTGCCGGGTCTTCCCGGATCAAATACATTGCGGATCACCTCACCGTTCGGCCCGACGAGATCGCTGACAAGTTTCAGGAATTCCCCATTTTTCCCGATCTTTGCCTCAAGGAAGCCGGCGAGAACCCCCCTGTCGCCGAAATAGCCCTCGATCAGGTTCCTTACCTCCCCATCTGTGCCAAACTTTCGTTCCATTTCATGCCTTATGTCGCCAAGCATAGTCGAGAAACTCTTCTCAATGTAATCGACCTTTTCCGATGTGGCTATGCTCCTGAGGGCAATCACGCCGGTTTTAATCACTGTTTCAAGCGTGATCTCCAGCCTTTCCTCTCTTACTGCTGAAAAGTACTGGACTATGTCGTTGTCGGTGGTGTGAAAAGAATTGATCCAAAAACCGGTTTCGTTGACTTTGATATCGACTTCCATGCCGCTGGAATCCATGTGAACGAATATTCTCTTCAGATATCAAACTAATGGGCGCCCGGCATAACTCTCACCAGATTGCTCCGGATTTGATTCAGGGAGACATTTAATTAATAGGATATGCCTCCTTCCTTTTGGTATGACGGCATACACCCAGTACTTAGCCGATCTGTTTTTCATGCTTCTAGGGTTGTCCGTGATAATTGATATCCTGATCCTTGCCGGTTCAGCCAGGGTAATGAGATTAAGAAAGGTGAGGATACTGTCAGCCCTGTTCCTGATCTCCCTGATTGTCCTTGTGTACCTCGTATACACGATACTCGCAGAATTCAGCCTTATTGCTTCATTTCCGGCATATGCAGGTATTCTGCTGGCATTCTCAGTGCTTTCGGTCTTTTACTTCTTGATCCTGAAAGGAATGTCTTAATTGAAGGAAAGTGGATCGTTCAGGGAACAATTGCTAAAGCTCATCCGTGAGAACCCGGGACTTCATTTCAGGGAGATCCAGCGGAGAACTGCTTCTGCCGTGGGAAAGCTGGATTATAATCTCTACCAGCTGGAAAAGGAGGGACTTATTTCTTCCAGAAGGGATGGAAAGGTGTTGCGATTTTTCTCGAGCGATCATGACTCAGCGCAGGAACGGATACTGGCGTTTCACCTGAGAAACTGGCAGTCACGGGATCTTCTCATCAGGGCTGCAGACTCTGGCGATGCAGGTCTCACAATACCTGGCAACAGCAAATACAGGAAAAATGTAGAAAGAATGGCAGAAGACGGAATACTGGAGGTCTCTGACAGGGGGGACGCGCTAATCATAAGCGTAACTGACAGGGACAGCCTGCTGAAATTCCTGAAGAAATACGGCGACAGCTTCATAGACTCGATCGCTTCTTCGATCTACAGGCTCCTGGATGAACACTAATTCCCGGATTTTCTCTTCCTGTAACCGCGGTACATCATACCTACTGCAGCTGTGCCTGCAAGCATGCCGATCCCGAGAAACACGGCATGCTCAGCGATGTAGTTGATCACGCTGGTACCGTATAACAGAAGCCTTGACTTTGAAAGATCTGCACCCAGGACCGATACATAGGGATCCTGGGTCACCGTAAGCGAGCCGGCATGGGTCTGGAAGCTGAATACAAATGCCAGGAGAACACCCTCCTCTCTGGGGATTATCGAAACTGTGTCATTCCCTGACACGCCGTTGTGCGTGTAATTGTAATTCCACCAGTAAAGCGCACGCGTGGAATTAATGTCGGTGCTGTTGTTTCCCATAGCCAGCCCGCCGCCGTACATTGAATTTCCGCTGTACGCGTTTACCTCGTTGTAATAGAACTGCTTCGAGCCCTCTGAGCCAGCCGCTTTCTGCACGATCACTAACGTATCACTTCCGGCATTCCCGGCGGTGAGGTTGACAGTGATTGACAACGACAGCTTAACCGTGGAATTATTGATGCCTGAAAAGTCAAAACCTTTTTGGGGCAGGCCGCTTGTCAGGCTCAGGTTGGAAATCTGGCCTTCGTATCTCGAGACATTAACGTAGGCCTGCGCTGCGATAGGTTCAAGGTTTCCGCTCCCAAGGTTGGCGTTATCGCCGAGATTCATGACAGTCAGGTAGAGATCCGACAGATCAGTGCCGTTAATGCCAGAGAGGGAAAAGTTGGACACATACGAGTAACCCTGCGAATCATTCAGAATGTTCCACTGGAGTTCTCCCAGTTGGGCGCCGAACACGCCGGAGGAAGTCGCGATGAAGACATCGGCATATGATACGTTCACGCTCACCATATTGGAGACGTTGATCGTGACCTGTGGTGATTGCGAGAGATATATTTCGTTCTCCGAACCATCAGCGTTAGCCAGCGGCGTGGCTATCATCAATGCAGTTAAGAATAGGCTTATCCAGACGTACGCCGACCATCGCACAGGCTGATAATCCGGTGAACCGGTTATTAAGCTTTTGGAACAGTGATGTTCCACAATCGTTTATTGGCTTCACGATCTGTGACATCCGGAGGTGAAAAAAGCAAGTGCTCTCATCGTTAATAAGCGCGAAGGCAATTGTCGCATTGATCTTGACCGTTTCCGCAGTATCAGTTGCTGGTGCAGCTGGAACAGGCCCTCTCGGGCACATGTTCACGGGAACATCAGGCAGCGGAAATCTGACGGCAGCAGAACAGGCAGCGATCACGTACGTGGATACGCATTTCTCCGGGAACGGGACGGCCAAGATCCTGCAGATCGAGAACGATACCGAGAACGGTTCGGCGGTGTTTGATATTACCATACTGGCTCCAAACGGGTACGTCTATGATCTTGGAATAAGCCAGTCGACAAATCAGGTAATCTCTGTTGAACTCTCCCAGGACATGAATGACAACCAGACTGAGACGGAAAACAGCGACAACTCGACTTCGACCGACAACCAGAACATTGACCAGAAGGACAGCTGAATACAATTTCAGCTTCCCAATTTTTTACCACCTTTATCTTTGAATGCACATCAGCTTTCGATCCGATCTGTGCGTCCAGCAGAAGCGTTGCAGAAAACCACTCAACATGCATGGTTTATGGGGCGATTGAGGCTGCCAAATCCCCGTTGATTTCCGGTATATCATCAGGACGTCCTCACTCTATTATAGTGGAGTTCTGATCCGATTGAGAAATAATGTTCAGAAGCGAATTTGGTCTTCTTCACCCAGGATCATCACGATACCTGAATATCCCCTTAATGTTCTTTCCCGGATATGTTGGGATTTTCCTATCACAGGATCATCGGAATAGGGATACCTGACAAGATCGAACATTTGTAAATGCTACTTTCCTCTCTGATTTTCCACCCAATACCCGCATGGCACCTCCGATGTTCCTACCAGGTTTCTACAGGGTTCCTGCTGTCTGGGCTATCGCGAAGTTAATCAGGTTAAGTGCACCCCCACATCATACACCCTATTTGTGATAGGCTTCGTACATGCACGTACAGTTTCACAGACATCATGAATGAAGAGTTCCCGTAACAACCATGGCAGGATGAAAGTAATTTTCAAACAATCTGGGAAATACAGATGGTGATTACTATTGGATCTCAAAGAATTCGCTGATGTCAGCAACTTCCGAGTCCTGTATCCAGCAGCCAAGAGTCACCGACAGGGAATTGACGCCAAGTTCCCCAAAGAACATGCCCTCCGTTCCATATTGCGTTTCCCCATTGTAGGTTACCTCGGTATAGTACGGCGATGACCAGACAATCATGAAATTGACCGTGCTGGCGGGTGCTGACCAGCTTGCAGTCTTATTCTGGGGAGTGTAGCCATACCATCCAAGACCGGATTCATAATTTCCAGCAGGCTCTGGGTTGTTAAGGGAATCAACGCTTCCATTTGCATTGGCGAACGAAATCAACCCGCCATTTCCAATACCGGTAAAGCTCCAGCCCGGTTCAAATGAGCTTATGTCATTCACGAACTGTATCTTCTGTATGGGTTCAACAGTATCGTTGGGTATGGTAAACGTGGGATTGATATATACCCAGTCAGACCCACCGTTGTCACCAGTGAAATATTGATTGAAGGTGTGTTGCCAGGACGCAACGATTGCGTTCTGGTAATTTATAAGGTCAACATAGACGGTGCCAACCACATCATATATGACACCACTGTAACCGTCAAAGTAATCGCCTGGCTGGAACGCGAAATTCTGCCACTGGTTGAATACGCTACCCGCCATATATTGCGCACCCGGCGATATGCTGTAGCTGGCGAATTCAACCTGGTCGTTGCTGGGATCGACCTTCCATACTCCTGTGCTCTGGTAAACCACGCCTGACGTGCTCAGTGAAGTGTTTTCAGGGGAGGAGAGGAACCGATTGTTCGTAATAGTGGTAACGTTGACCACCTCTGTCATGTTGATGTAATTGCTCGGGGCGTAGAACTGGTAGACCTTTCCGTTTAAAGTCTCCTGCATCTGGGATTCACCCTCGTAATAGACGAATCGATAGTTGGAACCGCTTCCTATCGCTGGCACATTCGTGACAGAATATCCCATTGGAACCCACTCGGCATTGGCCACGAACCCTATGGTGTTCAACTGGCCTGCAACGATCGAAACCAGGGAAAGCGCAGATCCAAATATATCTGCGATCTCCCCTACGATTGCGGGCTCACCCCATATGCCTCCAGGGGAGAGTGCAGACGTAATCGCCAATCCAGCGGAAAGACCAACTGCAAAGGATGCGAGGGGATTGTCCAGGTTCCTGATTACCTGGATGGCGTTTGTCCAGGCAGAATCGGAAGTCCAGAATGAACCTGCCGAAATGGAATATCCTGGCCCAGAAGCTGTGATCGAAAGGTTGGAACTGGGTCTCTGTTCGGAGATGTTCTGCATCACCTCGTTTACAACAATTGGCAGATAGCCTGCAACCAGCTGGAGTTTCCCCGCGGACTGAGTTATGCTCGTGATTCCGCCCTGGGAGGCGTTCCCTATGTGGGTAGCATTTACTAGGATGGACTGCTCGAGGGTAGTGGATGAGACGTTCATCCAGTACTCCTTCCCGTCTATCCATATCGGCTTGAGATGCCAGGTAACGAGGTATTCGTTGTTGTATTCAGATTCGTTGATCGAATAGTGAACGAACGTGTAAGTCGCGTTCTGGAAGGCGATATATGCAGTAGTTCTATTTATGGAAACTGAATAGTTGTTTCCGAGGCGCTCAGTCAGGTTCAATGGATTGGCAACATACGCATTGTTTATGCTTTCGAATGAGGCATTAGCAGTATGCTCATATGAAGGTCCGCTGATGAGGGACGACGTTACCTGCCCAGTTTCAGTCCATGAAGTCTGGGTGGAGTCTATTCCGATGGTGGTGTCCTGCAGGTTTATGCCTGCACCTAGGGCTATTTCTGAGCCGCCATAATCCGTCCCCCGCCCCATGTGGACTGCAAGCAGCGGCAGATATCCGTTGATGGTCACAGTCCCTGTAACTGTCTTGTATTCGCTGAAGGATGTCTTCCAGTAATAATATGATCCGGGGCTAGAAGCTGAAACTGGTTTTCTAGCAGACATTGAATTCAATCCCATTGATGGCAGCGGCCCTACATCCCTAAGTATGTGGGATGGCGTGGAGGGAAATGTCAGGTTGATGGGAAACTCAAGGTTCGTGTAAAGCACGGAACTGTACTGCGACAGGTTCACGCTGGTGCCGTTGAACCAGCTGGTGACACTAAGGCTGTTTTCATATGACAATTTAGCCAAATTGTTGGTGACCTGTTCCGGGTTGTACAGTAGCGATCCAAAGTAGGGATACACATATACTGAACCATTCAAATAGACGGATTTAGAGGCCTCCACAGTGAGGGATGGATAATCAGTGCCTACGTTTCCAGACGGATCACCAAAAAAGTTCTGCCATGCTTCAGCGACGCTCAGGAACAGCGGGGACAGAAATACGGTTTCTGAATCGCCAATAACCGTTATGTTCAACAACTGAATGTCATAACCATTATCGCTGCAGTTCAAGCCGGAGAAATTGGTGTAAACGGTCTGGAACAGGCTTACCCTATGCGGGAGCAGCCCGAATACCTGAAGTGTTATGGTTGTATTGTTTTCAGCAGAAGGGTTCGAGGCGGGGTTATTCACGCTGACAGCAAGTTTTGGACCCAGATCCAATGCAGGAAGATTCCCTCTATTTTGGTTCTGGCCCTGCACACCGGCATAGAAATGAATATAGCCAAAAGTGCTGATTATCGCAGCGGCGGAAATAAGGATTGACAGCATAATCCTTGTATTACGCCTCATCGCAAGTCATGAAATCAGCATCTGGGTATATTTTTTTTTCGGACCACGACTACCGGTTGTTCGGGACGGAAGAAAGGTTACCGTAGCCATCCCAATGGTACCGCTGATACTTATCAACTGGAAGCTGCCAATGTCGGACGATACCTAACTTTATTACAAAGCTCAAATTATACGCCGCAGGGAACCACCGTTGAAGACTACCCTCATAATAGCCGAGAAATTCGATGCTGCCAGGCGCATCTCCTATATCCTTTCCGGGGGCACCTCCAAGCAGAAGAGAACTGCCGGCATGAATTATATTGAATTTTCAGATGGAAACGAACGTAACGTCATGGTGCCGCTCAGCGGCCACATCGTCGAACTTGACTTTCCGGAAGAATTTCATGACTGGT
>JAJZNS010000027.1 GCA_021811635.1 Thermoplasmata archaeon | reverse complement strand
CTAATCTTATTCCCACCGGCACAGGAAATGCCATCAGCAACATTGTATATTCGGCAAATGCAGGCAACGTGGATTCGGTGATAATCGACGGGAAATTTGTAAAGAGGCATGGGAAATTGGCCAATGGAATCCGCCTTCCCCGGGACAATTTTGTCTGAGGAATGTCCGCGGAATCTCAAAATGGTTATATCGTGATCCTGAATGCAGCGCGATGACAGACAGCCCCGAATACGCCATTCAGGTAAGCGATCTTGTAAAATCATATGACGGACGCAAGAAGGCTGTCGACGGTGTTTCCTTCCATGTCAAGCATGGTGAAATATACGGGCTCCTCGGGAAAAACGGAGCTGGAAAAAGCACGGTGATCAAGGTTCTGACAACCTTGATCCCACCGACTTCCGGCAGTGCAATGGTCAACGGTCTGGACGTCAGGAGAGATGCAATCAGGATCAGGAAGCGCATTGGCGTTGTCCAGCAGGAAGAATCCTTCGATTATGCGACTGTGGAGAGGAATTTCGACATATACGGGATGTTATGGGAAGTCCCCAAGCACATAATAGCCAGCAGGAAGGAGGAATTGATTGAATTCTTCAACCTGACGGAATCAAGAAAAAAGCGGGCATTCGAGCTTTCTGGTGGGCAGAAAAAGAGGCTGCAAGTGGCGAGGGAATTCATCCACGATACCGATGTCCTTTTCCTTGACGAACCCACGGTCGGCATGGATCCCGTGATGAGAAGGGACGTACTCAATTTCATCAGGGAAAAGGTAAGGGACGGGCTGAGCATTGTCTTCACAACCCAGATACTTGAGGAAGCAGATTTCGTCTGCGACAGGATAGGCATAATGGATAATGGCAGGATGGTTGCTGAGGGCACGTCGCGTGAACTTAAGGAAAAATTCGGCTCAATGAAAAAGCTTTCAATTGGTCTTACTGATCCCGTTCCCCATGAGATCGCTGAGAGAATATCCCGATCTATAGAAAAGGTAGGCGGGATTACCAGCATTACAGTGACCGGCAGGGAACTGAACATTCTAGGGCTGAACCTCGGCAGCAACGTCAAATCAATAATTGACGTAATAGGTTCGCTGGACGTGAGCATTGATCACATCAGCCTGGATATGCCAAGCCTTGATGACGTATTCCTGGAGGCGGTGAAAAAATGAGGCTCCCGGCCTTCGTCAGGCTCACGGTGAGGAACGTCATGGTGAACACCGACCCGGGTACAATGTTCTTCATGTTCGGGATACCCATATTCTACCTGCTGGTGATGGGGCTGCTTTACCAGGGCATAATCACAGGCATCCCCGTAAACGGAGTGCTTATCCCCTATACTACTTTCCTTGCGCCTGGGATTGTAGGGATGCAGGCTTTCACTGCCGGCAACATTGGCGGCGGGATGTTGTGGGCCGACCGCAGGTGGGGTATGTTCGAGCAGCTTCTTGTAGGTCCTTTCAGGAGATCCGAGTACCTTTTCGGGATCATATTCCTGAGCGTGATATTCGCCATAGGCGGAAGCCTGATTATGATAATCCTTGCGGCGCTGATCAAGAGCGCCACATTCAGCATGTCCCTGCTTTCCTATGTCTACCTGATTGCTGCCCTTGTCACAGGCACCATCCTCTTCAGTTCTCTGTTCCTGATAATTTCCATTAAAGCCAGATCGATGAATGCGTACAGCACCATCACGTTCCTGCTTTTCTTCCTGCTTGATTTTGCCAGCACCGCCTTCTATCCCATTACAAGCCAGACGCCTCTGCCGCTGAGGATCGTGTCGGCAGGGAATCCGCTGAGCTACATTGTGGACGTGATGAGAGATTCGATGGTGTACGGAATCTCCTACTCTACACTTTTCGATCTGGGGATAATTACCACACTCATGGCAGTTGTGCTCCCAATTTCAATATGGCTCTACGGGAATGTCAGAACGGGCATACAGTAGTACCCTGCTAAAGCTGGTGCCCCAGCTTCTCCTTCTTTGTCTCAAGATAGAATTTGTCAAATGGATTAGGATCCGTGAGTACTGGGATCCTTCCGACAATTTCAATCCCGCTGTGCTCCAGAAATTCAAATTTTGTAGGGTTGTTTGACATCAGAATGACGGATTTGATCTGGAAATAGTCCAGGACTTCCTTTGCGAAGGAGTAGTCCCTCTGGTCAACGGGAAGCCCCTGAAGAAGGTTCGCCTCAATGGTGTCGTAACCCTGCTCCTGCAGGCTGTAAGCTCTTATCTTCTTCAGGAGTCCGATGCCACGGCCTTCCTGCCTCAGGTATATGAGCATCCCGAATCCCTTGCTCTCAATGTACTCCAGGGATTTTTCCAGTTGCTCCCTGCAGTCGCAGCGCTTTGACCCAAAAACATCGCCGGTCAGACATTCCGAATGTATCCTGACAGGGACAGCGGGCTTTCCAGTCACGTCCCCTTTCACCAGTACGGCATTTTCGTTCTTGTTGCCGTCCGTAAAGGTGAAAATCCTGAATGTGCCTAATCTTGTCGGCAGGTTAGCCGACGCATACAATTTCAGCATCTTGATCAATCACTAACTTTAAGGACATATGTCTGCAATGGACAAATATTTTGTCAATCCCGCTACAATGTTTTGGAATTGACTCAGTTAAGTTCCCCCTCGGAGGATTGAGATGAAAATATAAGCCATCGGACGGCCCAATTTTGCCGATGTTACTGAATATATACATTCGAATTCCTGCCCGATAATTCATCGACTGGCTCAACTCCTAAGGATCGCCGTGATTGGAGATTCAGGTTTCCCGTAACTCTGACGGAAATAGATAACAAAATACGAATTATCCCTTCCCAGAAACATCATCTAAGTCACGGTTAATAGCCAGCCAAATTCATCTGGCAGGTTTGGCGCATTTCTTGAGATCACTGCTATAGTTGGTAACGCGCTGATAATGGCAGCAACGTTAATCTTGAAGAGGAGCGGGCTAGCCGAGATGCAAGCCTTCCAATTTTTTTGGGCGCGTTTTGCGCTATTTCGTGCAGTTCCAGGGCACAATGATCCATGTTAATGTTTCGCCAACAGGACTGAAGAACATGCAATATGGACCCAGTACTTTGGCAGCGCTATCTGGTCGCTTTCCTGCAAATGGCTATCTTGCCATCGTACCGGATAAGATACAGGGGATTAGGTTCATTTGTGTCGGATCGGAATGAATTGACAAACTGGTAATACGTTTCCGGCGGGATACTGTAACGCGGAATCACTTTTGACGGTTTCAGCTTGGCGATTTCCGATCGGAGGGAGTGCTCATTGCAAAGGGAAATCATATCAAAGTGCTCCCCTGGAATGCCCCAATCATGATCCCTGGATGCCAGGACAAGGCGTCTGCTGTCTGAATACACCCGATATAACTGGCTGCCCTCTGTAACTAAGTAAAGGATGTTTGCCTTGACGATTGCAGGATCCGGCATGACAAGTGCAGGCCCAATTCCCTCTTCGAAAATCACAGTTCTGGGTTCCCCTTTAAGACGTAGACCCGAGGGTAAAAGTACTGCGCTACTGGAGGCCTCCGCGAGTGAGGAAGAATAGAAAGTTGCCCTGGACAATATGCCATCAACGCTGATGTATTCGGTCTCTCCTCTGATTTGCAATTTATCCGGGGTCATCATTAGAGGAATGTCAAATACAAACCCCTTCACCCTCTCCATGTAATATTGTATGATAGACCTTGGGTCAGGTTCAAGAGTCTGGGGATCGGACTTCCTTCCACTACCCCGGAGGGGGTCTGCATATATCGTTGTATCCAGATCGACTTTTAAATATCCTGCATTCTCGGGATATTTGCCATTCACAAAGTTTACCGGCAGGACTCCGAATTCCTTAAGGTTCAACAGTGAGAGGAGATATCTCATTTCCGATTCCTCAATTCCCTGAACGGAAGAATTAAGACCAAAATAGATGGACTGCATTCCCGCGCCTGACCCTATGTCAACGATGCTACTTCCCTTCAGCCTGGAACTCCTGTATCTGGCTACAATTTCAGGGGTTGAATACATGGAGGAAAAACGATCAAGCCATAGCGCATGGGAATTGCTGAACCTGCCGCCAGCGGATATCCTCCCTCTGGCTAGTTCCAGCAGGAGGTTTTTCAGTTCCATCTTTAGGTCAATATCCTGAACTGCCTTTGAATCTGCCCAGCCGCTTCTCAGTTTTTCAGCTATAAGGGACACCTTTCCGGAAATCTCTGCCCTCAAGGAATCGTTTCCAGTAAGATCATGAAGAAACCCAACGACCGGATCCATTGATCGGGAACATAGAAAATATAATCAGGTTTTCCCCATAAGGGGGATATGAAACCTAAGGAACCGGTCAGGAAGGGAAAAGTTAAGGACGTTTATGATCTGGGCGACAGGTTGCTGTTCAAATTCTCGAACAGAATTTCAGTTTTTGACAAGATAATCCCCACAACGATACCCGATAAAGGCAGAGCGCTATGCAGGACTTCCACCTATTGGTTTCAAAGACTGAAAGATCGGGGTATCAGTACACACTTCATATCCTCAATGGATGATGAAATGGAAGTCAGTAAGTTCACGATCCGGGAAAGTGTTGATGCATCAGTGTACGGAGGGTACCTGATACCACTTGAGTTTGTCGTTCGCTACTATGTGGCTGGTTCACTTATGGACAAGCTGAAGTCTGGCAGGATTGATTTTCGTAAACTTGGATTCGGCAATATGCCCGATTACGGTGAGAAGCTCCCTGATCCGTTCTTTGAGGTCACAACGAAGTTTGAGAAATTTGACAGATACCTTGAATACAGTGAAGCGTGTGAAATATCGGGCCTGAAGCAGTGGGAGCTAAAAGATATCATGGAGTCCTGCCTGAGAATAGACAGGATTATCGAATCACAGGTGTCAAAAAGCGGCCTAATTCACGCAGACGGCAAGAAGGAGTTTGCTCTTGACTGGGACAGGACACCGGTGGTGGTCGACACATTCGGGACCCTTGATGAGGACAGGTTCTGGGAAAAGTCATCCTTCAACAGCGGGAAGGTCGTGGAGCTCTCAAAGGAATTTGTAAGGCAGTATTACAGGAATTCCGGGTACCACGAAAAGCTTTATGAGATGCGAACCAGCGGGTTTAAGGAGCCTGATATTAGCCCTTTGCCAGCTGAGATGATTGAAAAAGTGTCAGATCTCTATCGCTCCATGTATGAGAGGCTGACTGGTAGCAAGTGGTGAAATTTGGAATACTGGGAATTCGGGAAGACCGGCCTAAAGATCTCAAAAATTGGTTTTGGCTGCTGGCAGGCAGGCATGTCTGCCTGGGGTCATGATTACACTTATCGGGACGCAGGGGACGCCATAATCGCGGCACATGAAAAGGGAATCAATTTCTTTGACACCGCAGAGGCCTACGGATCGGGGATGTCCGAGAAAATTCTCGGAGAATCCCTCAAGGGCAGGGATGCCGTCATAGCCACAAAGCTTGCCGGATATAATTCTACACGTGTGGAAAAAAGCATAGAGAGGTCATTCCGGAACCTCGGAAGGACCATAGACCTTTACCAGGTTCATTGGGTGCCAAGCATCTACACGAATCTGAGAAAACTGTTCAGGACCATAGAGAACTCTCTGAAAGCTGGAAAAATACAGCATATTGGTGTGAGCAATTTCCCCATGAAGTATCTCGAGATGGCACAGAACCTCATGGAGAGGGAAGAGATAGTTTCCGACCAGATTCAGTATTCAATAGTTCATCGTGAGGCGGAGATTGAACTGCTGCAATACTGTCGCAAAAACCATATCGAGATGATTGCGTGGAGCCCTCTCGCACGCGGAGAACTGACCGGCCGGTATTTCAACTCCAGGATGCCCTTCACTCTATCGAGATCCATGAACATGTTCACGTCCGGCCATTCGCTCTCGCAACCACTGAAGAAATATCTTCAGGAACAGTCAGCGTCGCTGGGCGTTCCAATTCCCGCCCTGGCAATCAGGTACATCATTAGCAAGGGGATCCTTCCCATACCTGGTGCCAAGAACCCTATGCAAGCGAGGCAGAACGCGGAGGCGATGGATGTTAACATTCCCGAGGAGACATTCAGCAGGATCGACTACCTGAGCATGCAGTATGCGGCCGGCAGCCTGAGGCTGCTTATACCTCGTGCAATCCCCAATGCGCTTCTTAGAATTGCGATGTCAAGATCGATCTGAAACTCTAAGTCTAGGCTCCGAGTTCTATCTGGGTTTCGATGTAGTGCCAGAACTGGTGCTCAATCTCGTATGACCACAGCGCCTCCGGGACTTCAACAAAGGCGACCAGCGGCGTAAGGATAAATGCCTCAATAGCTGCCACGCCTAGGTCCTTGAGCCATTTCCCGACTCCAAGTCTTATCTTGAAATCAGAAGGTTCCCCCTCAACAACAACTGTGAAAGCCCGATCCATCGCCAGGAGAGTCCTGAGGAAACCTCCCTTCGCCGCCTGGACAAGATATCCGTTTGGATGTTCGGCGGACTGCACTTTAAAGCCCTCCTCTGTAAAGAAACTGTTTACCAGTTCCGCAACCTTCTTGAGTTCCACGTTCTTTCCCTGAAAATCTCGTATTGCTTCCTTCATTGTATATCGATGCGGCCATCTATGTTAATCTTTTTGGTACATCTGGTAATCTGGATTACCGGAAATCTTGAATACCGATTGGTAATGTCTAGACATGACTGATGCAACAATGAAAACCGGAAAGAATGAATCGACGGACAAAGAAGAAAGCAAGAATATCTCCGTTAAGGGGGTCAATTCAGACCTTTACAGGAAGGTGATGCAGAAGGCCCTCGAAACAGGCAAAACTATTGGGGAAATAACAAACGATGCCTACAAAACCCTGCTTTCAACCATGGAATTTGCCCTGCAGAAATCTTCAAGCGTGCTGAAGAGGGATTTTGAGGTTGTCTCGAATTTCAGTGATCTCACAATTTCTGATGCGGACCTTAAGGAACTTGGCAAACCAATTGCCTTCACCAACATCGACAGGCTCGATTTGTCGGCAGTATCGAATGAGAATTTTGATAAGTACATCAAATCGCTGCTGCACATTAAGAAGCTTATAATTTCCAAGGAACTGCGAAAAAGCCTGATACTCACCCGTGCCAAATATATTGATAAAATAGATCAGACGGAATGAACAATATACCAGGACAAAATCTGGCTGCATGCCAAGGGAATATTATGAAATACTCAAGGGCATGGCGCAGTTCGACAGAAGGAGGGTCGTAGCCATTGACCTTGAAACGCTGATACCCGAGGGAAAGTCTTTTCTATCCGGCGAAAAGATCATTGCAATTTCCCTGAGCTACCACCCGGGGAGTACATTATCATCCATCGCAACGGAAGTTAGAGTTGCGGAGGAAGCCACCGACCTCGCAGAGGCAGACTTGCTTAAATGGCTTGATGGGAAGTTTGCCATCCTGGATCCGGAAATTATTATAGGATACAATCACACAGGATACGATATCCCTCTGATTCAGGGGAAGACCAGGACATCCAGCTATGGAAACAGACCCAGAAACATTCTCTTCTACTTTGGAACCGCCTGGTGCCTTGACATGATGTATGTCGTTGCGGACGACCTCTGGAAATACAACGGCGATTATTACATAAGGAAACTGGACGACATTGTGGTGAACGAAAGATATGCCGGATTGCCATTAAAAAGAGTCAAGAATTTGGTCAGGCTTGACGGAAAGAATAAGGGAGAGGCGATAAAGCACCTTTGGGAAAATGAAAGAGAAACGTTTGTTAAGTACTGCGAAGGCGATACTCATGACATTCTCGCTATCTTCGATGATATATTCTCCTGAAAACTCACGCCATTCCGTATCTGGAGGAAACCTCTGCGATATTGTCCATATAATCCTCGAAAATCCTGATAATATCCCTTGAGGTGATAACGCCAACGACCTTTCCGTTTTCGATCACAGGCAGCCTCCTGATCTTGTTCTCCTTCATTATGGAAACAACCCTGTTTGTTGGAGAGTCGGGACCAACATAGATGAAATTTTTCGTCATTACCTCCCTTATAGGGGTCTTTGACGGATCAAGCAGCTTTGCAGTGACTTTGACGAGAACATCCCACTCGGTTATGATGCCGTCAGGCACCCCATTATCCGTTATGATTAGGAAACCTGCACCGTTGTTCATCATTATCCGGGAAGCATCAAGGACTGAGATATCACCTGATACGGTGCTCAAATCCTTTCTCATTATGTCGCCTGCGTTGAGTACCATCATTCTGGTTATAGCAGGAGGTTATTTAAAAGAATACAGGTGCGCCGGTCCGGCATCAGTGAAGTGACGTCCTGCAGGAGTTGAACCTTGATATTTTATCTATGAGGATGGTGGACCTTTCGGCTGAAGTATTGAAAATTTAGTTCCTGAAACGCTGGATAATGGTTCCCCTCACAGAACGGTGAAGATCACATCAACTCTGTTTCCTTGAGGTCAACGCGCCGCCTTATTTTCAGCCTGACTTCCCTCAATTTCACGAAGTCGGGTAAAGCAGGATCGTAAGGCAAAAACACTGTGATCGGCGAATGGGTGCCGCAGTCGACCATCATTCTCAAGCGGTCGCCCTCAAATCCGACGGCAGTGACGGTCCCTTCAAGGTCTCCCTTCGCATCAGAAAGGTCAAAGTCCGAAGGGAAGACTCCAATCATGCGGCCCTCAATGTTAATCACATTATACCCCAGGAAACTGGCTATGTCTGCCATTCCTGGATTGCGAAAGACCTCCCTCTGTGATCCGATCCTTCTGAGTGTACCGTCCATAACTATCCCAACCCGGTCGCCAAGATAGAGTGCCTCATGGATATCGTGGGTCACATAAATCACAGTAAGCCCAATTGTTTGCGCTATGCTCTTGATCTCGTTCCTTATCTCAATCCTCAGGGAGGGATCGAGCGAACTCAATGGTTCATCCATCAGAATTGCCTTTGGCGAAACCACGACAGATCGTGCGAGAGCGACTCTCTGCCTCTGCCCTCCGGAGATCTGAGAGGGGAGTCTGCCAAGAACTTCCTTCACCCTGAAAAGGTCGGCAATCTCGTTCACAGCTGACCTCACCTCAGACGGTGGTTTTCTAAGTGCCCTCAGGCCAAATGCAATATTGTCGTACGCGGTCAGATGGGGGAACAGGGCCAGATCCTGAAATATCATTCCTATCCCTCTCTTCTCCACTGGGATGCGGGTTACGTCTTCGCCTCCAATGCTGACAGTGCCCCTGTCTGGTCTGTCCAGCCCGCAGATATTCCTCAGTATCGAGGTTTTTCCGGCACCGCTGGGACCAAGGATTGCCAGAATCTCGCCGCTCTCCATGCTGAAAGATATGTCCTTGAGTGCGAAATTCCCGTACCTTCTTGAAAGCGAATTTACCTCAACGTAAGGCAATGAATCTGTCACCCACCACCTGTATCAGGTAAAAGCATATTACGCTAAAAATCAGCAGCACGGAAGCTGCAGCATAGGAGGCGGAAAATAACCGCAGCCCCTGCAGCTGGTATATTTCAATGCCCAACGGAACAAAAATTGAGGAGGAATACGTTGAGAGAAAATTTGTCGCGGTGAATTCTCCAATGCTGATTGCAAAGCCGAACATCAGCGCAGTTGCAAGAGTCGTCCCGGCCAAAGGCAGTTCAACCTCAAAAAATGCATTCCCCTTGAGTGTCGACGCCGCCTCCCACATAGTATCAGGTATATTCATGAAGCCTGATGAGATTACCCTGAGCACAACCGGTATTCCCACCGCAGCCTGCACCAGGATTATAAGAATCCATGTATAGGAAGGCGGCAGAGCATCCCCAGCTACAAGCAGAACAGAGAACGCCATTACAACTGATGGCACCACGAGTGGAATGAACTGAAAGATGTCTGCAGGGGAATCTGCCTTGATCCTCAGCCTCCGTTTCCCTGTGATCCACAGCATTCCGATTGCGGCAACTATAACTGTTGCAGACGCACCGTAGAACAGCATGTTAATGAGCGGCTGGAATGCGGGATAATTCAGGCGTGAGGACACTGAGTTGCTGAAAAGCTGGGAATATGCATTGAGACTGACCTGCCAGTTCCACCTGTAATCCACCGAAGAAACAACGAGCGCTGCGATGATTGCAAATTCCACCGTTATGAAGATGATGATATATATCTTGGAGGCAAGGTAGGGAATGCCACGACCTTTTCCAGTGGCTGACGGCGTGCCTGCGGTCACGCGATTTTCTTTTGACCACACAAAGGAATAGAGCAGCACCGGGAAAATGAGAATTAATGACTGCAGTACAGAAAGCGCAACTGCGAGGGATGGATTGCCAAGGCCCACCAGGGTATAGATAAGCACCTCGAATGTATAATTTCCCTGGCCTCCAATCATAAGCGGTGCCGTGAATCCGGCGAAGGAGTACAGAAATGCAAGAAGCGCGCCAGTAACCCCGGCCAGAAGGCCATTTCGTCCCCAAACTGAGGAGAAGAGTCGTAAAGTGCCCGCTCCAAGGGTTTTTGCTGATTCCTCCATGGATCGGTCAGCCCTCTCAAGTGCAATCGACACGAGAAAAGCCACAAGCGGGGCATTAAAAAATACATTGATCAGTGTTATTCCTCCAAGGCCTGACGCAAAAGGGGCCAGTAAAGCATGGCCAATCCCGAGTGCATATTGCATACGGAAGAATGATTCAAAGGCTACAACCACTACGACCGAAGGCAGGAAGAATGGCAGGATTACCATTGACCTCAGAGCTCTCTTATGTCTGTATGAATACCTGCCTAGTGAAATCCCAAGAGGCACACCGGCTGCAAAGGAAAACCCTGCCCCCAGCACGCCCTGCAGCAGCGAGTTGTACATGGCTTTGGATGCAAGCTGGGCAGATATCGAATTTCCTAATATGAGGAGGGTGTTGAGATTACCTGGAAATCTGTCGATTAATGAAATGAATGGATAAATTATCAGCACGGCAAGAAATATTGACGGGAAAAGGAAAAGTAACAGCCAGTAAATTCTTCTGTCCATGCTGGTCATCCGTAAAGGTCAAGCCACTCCTGTACCCATGTTGGCAGATCCTTGTATATTGTCAGGGCATTGAGATAGTTGTTCAGAGGCACTATATTCGACTGATTGGGCAGCACAGAATATGAGGGCGGGAGAATAACCGTCGAGTTTGCGGGAAACATCCATTCGTTGGTGGGAATAGCGCTCTGCACTGTTGAATTCAGAAAATAGTTTATGAATTTTCTGTCCAGCGGTAGTTTGCTGCTCCCGTTGACTATCCCAATGTTGTAGATTGTTCTCCAGCCGTAATCCGTTCCATTGTACTGTGTTACGGAGGAGCCTGTGTAATTGCCGTATCCAAAGTAATAATTGTATGCAGGGTCGGTCAGATAACTGACCAGGAGGGAGCGCGTGGTTCCATTGCTCTCAAACTGGTTGAAGGCTGAACCCCAGGACTGGTATATGTTCCCGTTGCCAGAGATCACCGGCATGGAAGCATTCCACCAGGCCGTCCAGTTTTCCTTCATCAGGTATTCATAATATGAGATCTCCCAAAGAAGAAACTCCTGTCCGGTATCGCTCTGGGTGGGATTTTCGATAATGAGGTTGGAGAGGTTGCCCTGGGAAAGCAGGTCCTGGAAGGAAGGAACAAATTCCGGCCCTGATGGATTGCTTTTGTTGAAATCAATTCCGAGGTAAGAGTACTCGTATGGGGTCAGGTAGGATGCAGCAGGACCCATGTCAGAAAGGAGCGAAGAGTTGATGTACGGATCGGCGCTTGAGCTGAATTTCTGAAGGACGCCGTCACGTACCGCCTGCATGCCGTTTGACTCGGTCAGGCCGATCACCAGGTCGGCCTGCGGGTTTGATTTCTGCGCCACGAGAGTGGGCAGCAGGTAAGCGGCGGAAATGTTCTTAAGGACAATGTTGACACCGTATTCCTTTTCAAATGATCCGAACACTGTGCTGTATGCCTCCTGGTAACTTGGGCCGTATGCCAGGAATGAGTCGTATACATATATGACCAGCGAGTTGCCCCCGGCATGCGGGGTATTTTCATTGAAATATATCGTAAAGCCCGCCGCAGCGATAATAACGGCAAAACCGATTGCAATCAATTTCTTTTCGAAGGGTCTCAGCCTTAACCGGCCTGATCCTCTTTCTCCTGTAGGATTCATATCATCATTCTCCTACCAGAGAAGCGATTTACAAAGCATGCTTTCCTTCGCCGGCATTACCCGGATCAGGTTCAAGGGTCGGCAGTATACTGCCCTCTCAGCTACTTCTGGCGCTCCCCTAGCTACCAATCGTTATGCTGGCGGGATTAATAACCCTTTTCGGTAAAAATGGACGACAATGCCGTTTGGAGCGAGGATTCCCGCCCCCATTGATAAACTGGAATTTGCATCCGTTCCGCGGCACTGCGTAAACATGCCGGAAGGCGGGTTACAGTTTTCCCAGCAGTTCATTCCCCCTGAATTCCCTCTCACAGTACTCGCACCGGGCGACCAGTGGTTCCCGACTCAGCACCCTGAATGAACTCTGTACAGGCTCCTTCGTGTTCGATATGCAGTTCTGGTTCGGGCACTTTAGGATCCCGGTGATCTGGTCCGGGATTTTCAGCATCCGCTTTTCCTTTATGTTGTAATTCTCAATGTAGCTCACGGTTGCTTCAGGGGCTATAAGAGATATGATGGAAAGCTCACTTTCTGCCACGTTTCTGTTCTCTATCTTGACGACGTCCTTGAAGCCCCTCTTTTTGCTTTTTACCCTCATCGCAAGACTCACGGTATGGCCGCTGTGCTCCCCCACATTCAGAAGGGAAAGCACCTTGATGGCTTTCCCGGCAGGTATGTGATCTATGACAATCCCCTCCTTGATCTTGGATATCTTAAGCGTCTGTTCCTCAGGCATTCAGATCCCCCCCAGCACTTTCGAGATAATGGCCATTCTCACTGGCACGCCATTTGCAGCCTGCC
Organism: Thermoplasmata archaeon; assembly: GCA_021811635.1. Next base: position 3,301 of record JAJZNS010000027.1, on the reverse strand, counting down.
TGAAATATGCAGCCCTGGCATCCTGATCCACTTCTGGTGCTATCTCATCAACCCTTGGCAGCGGGTGCATAATGATTGAATTCTTCTTCATGGATTCCAGTACTGTATTATTTACTGAATATGATCCTATCAGGCTCTGGTACTCATTCGGATCAGTGAATCTCTCCTTCTGGATCCTGGTGACATACAGTACATCCGTATCGGCGATGTTTCCTTCCATTGTATCGAGTATTTCTACAGAACTGCTGCCCCCGATCCTGTGGAGAAGGTATTCCGGAATCCTGAGCGACGGCGGCGATATCAGTTTTATTTTTGCATCATACTTGGAAAGGGCGAGGATCAGCGAGTGCACAGTCCTTCCATACTTGAGGTCACCCAGAAGGGTAACGTTCAGCCCCTTGATCTTCCCCAATTCCTTTCTGATTGTGTACAGATCCATAATGGTTTGAGTCGGGTGCTGTCCCGAACCGTCACCTGCGTTAATTACAGGCTTACTCGTGAATCTGGAAGCCAGCCTTGCAGCGCCTTCGAGCGGATGCCTTATCACAATGACGTCAGAGTAGGCATCGGCCATCCGGATGGTGTCGGCAAGTGTCTCACCCTTCGAAACGGAAGATGTCTTAACGTCAGCCATGGTGATAACAGCCCCGCCGAGCCTGTGCATGGCACTTTCAAAGGAAAGCCTAGTCCTTGTGGATGGCTCGTAGAAGAGGGTGCACATAACCCTTGACTCTAGAATGCTGATCTTCTTGCCGGACTTTATCAGCTTATCCATTTCCTCGGCAGCAGTGAATATCTCGTTCAGATCGTCATCGCCGACATCATCGATGGTGACTATGCTCCTGTTTCTTATCATCTGTTGGGACATAACCTGCATCATTATTTATTGGTTTGCGGGGTAAATGCACATGCATTGTGAAACTGTTATGAACTGCGATGCTCTTGATGTTGGATTCAAAATGCCGTTTCCCAGCAGTTTCAGTGGATTCAAGGACAAAACCGTAAAGGAGAGGGTAGACCTCATCTCGCAGTTCTCCAATCTTTCAGATGAGGAGGTTTCCCTGCTTTCCGGCCCGGCTCTCACTGATGTTACAGCTTCAAGGATGATAGAGAATGTGTTTACCCGGATAGAGTTTCCTGTGGGTCTGGCAACAAACTTTGTGATCAACGGCAAACCGTACCTAATTCCAATGGCTGTGGAGGAGCCCTCCATTGTTGCCGCCTGCTCCTATTCAGCAAAGTTAGCGGGTGAAACAGGCGGTTTTACGGCAGACAGTACGGAACCGCTCATGATCGGGCAAATTTTCATTTCACACCTTGCAGATTTTGAAGCCGCCTCAAGTAAAATCATCTCGGCAAAGGCGGAGATACTTAAGCTTGCCAATTCATTCTCGAGGACCCTCAGTACCCTTGGGGCCGGTGCGCGTGACCTGGAAATAAGGAAAATCGAGGATATCATGTGCCTGCACCTGATAGTTGATGTCAGGGACGCTATGGGGGCCAATATTGTCAATACAATGGCGGAAGGGATTGCCCCGTTGGTGGAGCAACTGACCGGAGGGGAGGTTTTCATGAAAATTCTGTCCAACCTTTCGTCTCTCAGGATTTCAAGAGCATCGGCAGTGTTTGCTAAGGAGCATTTCGGAGGAAGCAATGGCGTAGATAGATTCCTGCTGGCATGCCGGATGGCGGAGCTTGATCCATTCAGGGCTGCAACACACAACAAGGGAATTATGAACGGAATTGACGCCGTATTGCTGGCGACCATGAACGACTGGAGAGCTGCTGAGGCAGGAGCTCATTCGTATCCATATCTTTCCGGAGGATACAGATCTCTCACCAGGTTCTTCAAGACCCATGATGGCAATGTCAGGGGAGAGATCGAGATTCCGATGGCGGTAGGTACTGTCGGGGGCGCCGTTAACACCGTGCCCAGGGTAAAGGTTCTCAGAAAGATACTCAACGTGACTGACTCCAGGGAATTTGCGTCCCTGCTCGCCGCGGTTGGGCTTGCGCAGAATTTTGCAGCCGTGAGGGCGCTCTCCATGGAGGGAATTCAGAAGGGTCATATGAAGCTCCATTCCAGGAACATTGCAGTTTCGGCTGGCGCAGAAGGAGAGGAAGTAGACAGAATCGCAAAGATCATGGTGAGTGAAGGAAAGATATCAGTCTCCAGGGCCAGGGAAATTCTGCAGGGCCTGCACAGGGATGATACCAGCCGAAGAGAGAAATGAGCCGCTGACATTCTAAAGGAATAAATACAAAGGAAAGCATTCCGGCTGAAAATGGAAGAATACGAAGCTCATGCGAAGAGGGGAATCCAGCTTCTCGAGAAGGAGAAATTCATGGATGCCATCCGCGAGCTTACGGAAGCTGTAAAACTTGCAGATGCTGCGCAGCCTGAAGTTATAGGTGAACTTTACTCTCGCCTGTCGCAGGCATACTACGCCCTGAACCCTAAGGATCCTTCGAATTCTGAAAAGTACTGCCTGATGAGCATAGAAATTCACAGGAAACTCAATGACGTCGCAATGGTCGTGATGGATCTCATCAACCTGGCGTACATTTACGGAGATTCCGGTTCCAGACAGCAGGCCGAGAAGTCAATAAATGAGGCGATAAAGACCGCTGAGGAGTCAAACGATGCTCCGCTTGTGACTATGGCCAGACTCACCCAGGCCGAGTTCATCAGCAAAACTGCCGGCGGCAGGCAAAAGGCCCTCGAAATATACAGGGATATCTCGCAGAGTTCAAAAAAATCAGAGGACTGGGAAGCCTATTTCGAAGCGCAGCATGGCATTGCCACAATAATGCGGGAAATGGGGAACAGCGAGGAATCCTACAAGGTGGCGTATGATTCCATCGAGGAAATCATCAGGATAAGCGGTACGATCAAGAATCAGAGGGAGAGGAAGAGCTTCAAGGATTCGTTTTCATACCTGTTCGACCTTGCCTCAGACATTGCCATGGAAAACGGTGACGTCGACGAGGCGATCAAGATAGCCCAAAAACTGGCTTCAGAGTAATTACGCGCCCATTTCGTTCAGAAATTCAGAGGTATCCACGCAGTAATCGGTCAAAAGTGACAGAAGGGCTATCTCATAGTTTATGTACCGCATGTTCTCCTGCAGGTTCCTTACCTTTGATAGGGCTTCCTGCCTGGTAAGCTTTCCAGTGGCAATCAGGCTGTCAAGCATCCGGTCTGCAATAGGTGAATCGCGGCTGGCTGCAAAAAGGTCGGCAGCGCTGACGTTGAAGTCCAGAGGGATAACAATACCGGACGTGCTGAACATCGGTTTGA
>JAJZNS010000081.1 GCA_021811635.1 Thermoplasmata archaeon | reverse complement strand
GGGACTGATAAAGATAGGGAGGGGCACTCCCGAATTCACGCCCGTGGAGATTGGAGCTCTGCCAGCAATGGTAACTCCGGTCGCTGAAACGGGAAGCCCACTCCTTTAGGGGTGGGAGGATGTCACAAATTAACTACAATCTAATCCAAATTCATATGTAATAAATGTTAAATATAGAGTTTCACGTATTGTATTATGGCGGACAGCAAGGAACACCACGAGACGGGAAGTTCCAAATTGGCTAGCGCAAGGGTAATGGGTGCGCTGATGGTCATAGGCTTCCTTATTACCCTTGTGATATTGATAACGGACGACAATCTGAAGAACGATTTTGGCCTGTATAACGGCAGCGGCTATTTCATACACTGGTACGGCCTGCTTGTGACGGGCATTATAGACATCATAGCTGCTATAATCCTGTTCCTCAGACCTAGCCGCCTTTACCTTGTTCTTGGATTTGCATGGTCAATAGTGATGATAGCCTTCCTGTTCGGAGACACCCTTCTGTACAGCCAGGTGGGACTTTCGACAATGTCCCAGTTTGAGGATTATCTCTTCGGCCTCAGCAAACTTCCAGGCTACGAGAGTTACTACCCGGGGTTGTATGACGGGCTGGTGGGGCTGTATGTCGTTTCACTGATATACAGCGGAATTGCGCTTGCAGTGCACAGAAAGGGGAAGGTCGCATAATTCAAACGACTTTCCTGGTCCAGGGAATCTGGGAATGCGGCCCAGTCGAGGCGAAATACCTGTTCCTGAACGAGCTAATCATTGCTGGAAGTGACCAGGGTTTGTGTTCCGGCATGGAAATCATGATGTCAAGGCAAGAATGCAGAAACGCTGGAACCAGTTTCTTTGGAACCGCCTTCAAACAACACCGGTCTGATATGATCATCTCCAGCAATTCATTGAGGCGATGAGCATGGAAGACCATCTTTCTGAAATTCGGTTATCCGCATACAAATTCGACGCACCTGAGAAGCTCCCGGAAAAGGAAATGCAGAAAATCCTCTCCGATTACTCTGATTTGAAGAGAGAAAAGATACTTTATGCGGAGAGATACTCCAAGCTGGTTGGCAGGAAAAACCTGCTTTTCCTGGGAATATCCGGGTCTGTTTCATACGAGCCTGCTGAGCCGGACGACGTAGATATCTTCATAATTTCCAGGAATTCCTCGCTTTGGCTGCTGCTCACGAGATGCTTCGTCCTGCGCAGGCTCTATGGCTTCAGGGACATCTGCCTCTCCCTGATCCTTGACGAGCGATCCGCCTACGAGATGTATAGCAAGGGGCTTTCCAGCCTTCGAAAGCAGGATGCCCTGAAAGTTATTCCACTGGTTGGATCAGGCTATTACAGTGACCTCCTTTCCCATACCCTTGGGGATGGCATCAGCGGCAAAATTGAGGCAGCATCGTCCAGGGAGAGAGCAGGTGCACTGGTGAGATTCCTGGACATGATCGCATTTATTTTCGTGTCGCCGGTGATATACATAAAGTCCCTCCGCACCTCCTCAATTGACCGGAAAGACGGGAAGGGCACTGGAGGTTTTGCGACCATTCTATCCCGCGGATTCTTCTATTTCGACAGCGAGAAATACCATGCCATTTCCAGAAATATGGAGCAGGATCGCAATGATTGACTATTCCGTCGTCATATTTTCGAACGGGAACCTGGAAGCGGTAAAGCACGTTTCCTCCGTATTGGCCAGGACGGAATGCACGAACGTGATATGGGCTGTCGACCAGGATACAGAAGTGAGGGACTTTCTTCTGAAACTGGACCCCTCAGTGAACAAGGTGCTATTCAGTCCCGTGCGGGAAGGAAAGTCTTCATCATTTAACAGGTGCCTTGATCACATACTTGGCAGGATAGTCTTTCTGGTCTCTTGCGACGTGGACTTCGAACCTCCAGTATTTGGCGAAACCATCTCACGGATGGCCGCCGCCCGGGCGGATATTGCCATCACTAACGTAAAGGTCGGATCTGTTACAAACTTTGCTGAACGCATTGGGAACGTGCTCTGGCAGATCAGGGATACCGAGCTTTCTTACATGCATGAGAAGGGCAGGATCATACATGGAGGGGAATTCATTGCCATCGGCAGGGAATACCTCGCTGCAATCCCTGAAATGATCAATGAAGACTCGTACCAGTGCATAATGGCACAGTTCAACGGTGCCAAGGCGGTCTATATCCAGGAGGTCACGGTCAGGAACTATGTTCCATCCACTATAGGCGGGCTCATTGAGCAGAGAAGAAGGATCAATTTTGGATACGTCCAGATCAGGCAGAAGAACCTCCCTGCAAACGTTATGTCCTTCATGCTTCCCAGCGGCTTGGGAGATTTTGCTGCCATTATCGTCAGATACCTGAAAAAATATGGCAGAATGGTAATGTGGCTGCCGTTCCTGATCTTCACAGAGACAATAAGCAACTTCCTTGCACGTTCAGATTTCAGGAAGGGGCGCAACTACACCCTATGGAGGATTGTGGAAACATCCAGAACCAGGGTCTAGAGCAGAATCGATTCCTATTATGGGGGCGCTCAGACAGATCAATCGTCATTGTGGTTCGGAAGTTCCGCCATCATGGCTTTCACGATCCTTGGAATCTCGTAATCGTTGTTCTCAACCACCTTGTCGCCCACTGGCCGTTTCCTGGCGATCAAACCGGATCTCGAGACCAGAAAAAGGAAGGAGCATCTCTTGGTGTCAACACCGAGGCAGATTCCAGAATCCGAAAACAGGAATTTCAGTGGAAACCTTTCAGAGTAGTATTTCACACTACACTGAAAGTATATTGATAAAAAACACTTTTGCAATTACGATATCCTGATACAGTTCAGGAAAGTTGAAAACTCTGCAGTGAGAGATGTCCGCTGCGCTACATTATATATCCGAAAAGCAATTTTCCTTCACACGTGCATGTTATAAACGAAAGAGATTACTTGGACGTAAAGGCGGGAAGCTACAGCGTGAGGCTTGCCTATACAGTACTGCAGGATGACATCTACCTGGTTTCCACTGATTTCAGTGCACGGTGGCCATCTGCCCTAATGCGCAGCGGCCAGTGTAACGTGAGAATAGGCCAGGAAATGGAGAGGGTGTGCTACCCTTCCCTTGTTGTTGACGATGCCCTGAAGAAAGAGATTCTGAATTCTCTGATGAATAAATACGGAATGGAAAAATACGGCAGGTGGTTTTCCAGCCCGTCCAGGTTCATCCGGCTTGGCATGAAAGCCAGGAATGGCGCTTCC
>JAJZNS010000062.1 GCA_021811635.1 Thermoplasmata archaeon | reverse complement strand
TCTTGTGGCAGAGAGGTTGTGATCATGGTGACAGACATACCTTGCAGGATATGCGGCTGCACCGATTCCAATCCCTGTGTTGATGAGGTCTCGGAGGACACCTGCTACTGGGTCGAAACCGATCTGTGCAGCTTCTGCTCAGCGGAGGTTGCCGATCGCGTCATGAATGGGGGAGAAGCTGTATGAAGTGCCCGGAATACCTTCAGGCGTTTGAGGACTGGCTCCTGGACCACAACAGAGCGGAGAAGACCATAAGGAATGCGACGGGAGACATGGTGCGGGTTATGAAAACGAGGAAGATAGGTTCCAGGGGGGATCTGCTGCTGTGGCTCAGGGACAGGAGAAGGGATGGCGCCCTGAATGTGACCATGAACCATTACATCAGGTCCATTAACCTGTACTGTGAATTCAGGGGATGGGAGAAATTCCCATATGCGCCGGAAAGGAAGGACCTCAAGGTCAAGCTGGTGTCCGACGAGGAGAGGGAGAAGATCTTCGCCTCCTTTTCCGGATACACCGGGAAGAGGGACAGGGCCATTGCGGCACTGATATTTGCATGCGGCCTGAGGATCGGCGAAGTCTGGAACCTGACGTTCGGCAGTCTTGATGGCGACATACTCCACGTGATCGGAAAGGGGCAGAAGAAGCGCGACGTTTATTTTCCGCCCGAAGCTCGCGCTGCGCTCAAAGACTATCTCAGTGTCAGGCTCCCCACCGATCCGAATTACCTGTTTACGGTCCAAAACGGGAGGATGAAATACGATTACATCAGGCAGAGGGTGCCCAGGATAGCGGGAAAGGCAGGGGTAAAGTTCAACAACCACAAGGCAAGGCACACATTCGCCACCGGTTTGTTGAGGGACGGGGTTTCAATATATTCTGTCTCGAAGCTTCTCGGGCATGCGGACGTCAGCACTACGGCAGTGTATGCTCATCTTGACCAGAGCGAGGCAATCGAGGAGGAAAAAAGAAAATCGAAAAGGAGATTTTTTCTGATGGAGGCTGAAATATGAAGGAGATACTGAATATGAACCATGATGAACGCCGCGGGAGAGATTCGAACTCCCGATCCACAAGGGAACCAGATCTCAAGTCTGGCGCCGTACCACTGGGCCACCGCGGCTCTACAACTGTGAGGCGATGCCCTGCATTAATTTATTTCCTTCTATTCAGACACATAATCAGGGTTGAACAGTTCCAGGAGAATCTCATCAACATATCCATCGCCAGGAACAAAGACATGCCTGCTGTATCTTCCTATTTCCATGAAGCCGTTCTTCTTAAGCACCCTAAGCGATCCTTCATTGGGGGCAAACACTGACGAATGCACCTTTCTCAGATTCAATACGGAAAAGGCATAACGAATCGCCAGGGAAACACCTTCGGTGGTGTAGCCCTTTTTCCAGTATTTCTTTGCCGTAAGATATCCGACGTATGCAGATTTATTGCGCATGTCCATCTGATGCAATCCTATAGTGCCGACAATTTCTCCAGTGGAATTCTCGACATTGGCTAACACAATATCTTCGGAACTGTAGAGGTTTCTGATCCACTTTATCTCTTCTTCCCTCGAACGTATCTTCCCGGGGATTCTGAGATATCTGTTCACCTCAGGGTCATTTATGTTACTGAAGACAAAATCCAGGTCGCTTTCCAGGATCAGGCCAATGGATACCTTCTTACCGCGGAATAATATGGGTCTGGTAAGATCCTTTGCTTTATCTCCTGAGTCTGCCATTTGCCCTTATTGACGGTCTGCTCTTTGAACTGTCCTTCCTGCCGGTTCTAAGCCCGCGCCCCTTGAATCCCGCGGATGTCAGTCCCCTGTATACCCGGGACGTGTTCTGCGGCTCCCTGATCCAGTCGAGGTTCTTGTCGGCAATAATTTCAGGTGAGCTCCTGTCCAGGAAAATGACTTCGTAATATTTGTAGAGACCGTCCTCTCCCACATAGTATGAATTCAGCACTTCCAGGTTCGGGTACTTGTCTGCAGCCCTCTCCTCCGCTATGCGCTGTATGCTTTTTTTCGGGGTGAGGGTATTGTATGCCAGTCTTCTTGGCCTTCTTCCGCCCATTATCTTTGGCCGGTTCCTGCCACCTCTCCTCACTCTTGCGCGGACGATGACAAATCCTCTCTTGGCCTTGTATCCAAGGCTCCTGGCTCTGTCAATCCTTGTGGGTCTTTCGAGCCTTTCGACGGCAGATTCATGCCTCCAGTCTGCCATCCTGGCTTTGTGCATGTTGTAGATCTCGGACTCCTTTAGGCTCTTCCAGGCATCTCTGGTAACTGAATATGTTGAAACTGTAGGCATTCTTATCAACTGCAACTTCTGAAGTGACAGCTAAGTGAGAGCGCGTATAAATATCTTGTTTGAGGAGAATATCGTATCCAATGTTATAGATGAACAAATCAGCCGATACTGACTGCCCATCTTCATCCCGGAAAAGGTGGCATTCATGACACCAGACGAGGCACAATCCAGCCTCAAAAGGGAATGGGTTATCTGCCTGACAAAATCTTTATGTTTTATGCGCATAAGTCAGAGTGCCGGGCAAAACAATGCACAGGAGCGTGTACTATGACGACAGCTGCAGCTTCTGCCAGCTGTGGAAGGATATTGCCCAGTATGGCGACAGGGATTCCAGGTTCCTTTTCCTGCCGCAGAGCGTTCAGGCGAACCCTGCGCTCAGGCAGCGGGACCAGTTGCTCCTGCTTGACGGAAACGGCAACCCCAGATGGGGAATGGACGCAATTCGCCAGATTTCAGAAGGCGTGCCGCTGCTCCTTCCGCTTCTGCCGGTCGCGATGTTCCTGCGGCTGATCCATCTAGATTCTGCAGTGTACAATTTCATTGCGGGAAGGAGAATGGTGATTTCCCGCCTGCTTTCACTGGTCAGGCGCACCGGGATCAAGGGAGTGGGAAATTGAAGGGCAACCCTCTGCGCAAGAGATACATCCTGCTGTTTTCAGGGAATTCAGATTTCACCAGGGAGAGGTGCAGGGCAATCGAGAAAGCAACGGCGACCCGCCTCAAGTTCGTGGAAGGGAAGTATGCCATCTTCCTTTCTGATCAGTTCAGGAAAAACGAAGCATGCAGCACCATCTCTCATGAATTCAGTGGCGTCAGCGTGGTTACGGTGAGCGGCACCATAAGGAAATGCAAGAGGATAATGAAGGATCACACAGTGAACGGGATGGAGAAATTACCCGATAATCTCGATCTCCCCGGAAGAGAATGAAAGCCTGGTGGCAATC
>JAJZNS010000061.1 GCA_021811635.1 Thermoplasmata archaeon | reverse complement strand
GGAACAACAAGGTTATACTTGCCGAGAGGGGGATAAGGACATTCGAGCAGTCAACGCGGTTCACCCTAGAAATATCAGCTGTCCCGGTACTGCAGGAGAGAACGGATCTTCCTGTTATCGTCGATCCCAGCCATCCTGCCGGCATATCCCGATATGTATCGCCGCTTGCAAAAGCAGGCCTGGCAGTTGGAGCAGACGGCCTGATTATAGAGGTTCATCCCAACCCAGTTGAGGCACTTAGCGACAGCCAGCAGCAGCTGGATTTTGCCCAGTTCAGTGCGCTAAATGACGATCTCACGAACATGCTCCCTTCCTGCAGAAAGGAATATGTATAATCTAAGATCTATATCACAAAAGATCAAGATTCTGTTTTTAGCGATCTCTTGGGTCCTTTCTGCAAATGGTGAAATATTAATCACTTGATATACTGACGATATATGCCTCACACAAAGGTACTGTGCACAGTTGGACCATCAAGCGACAACAGGGAAACCCTGCTTAAAATGGCAAAAAACGGTCTCTCCGGTCTTAGAATCAATACAGCTCATATCGAGACCGATTATGTAAGAAAGATCCGATCACTGACGGATTATCTTAACTCAGAACTTTCAGCTCACATATCAATCCTTCTGGATCTAAAAGGTCCAGAGCTCAGGGTAGGGGATCTTAGTGAACCCTTCAATATCGAGCAGGGTAAGATATATCCGTTATCAGAGTCCGGTATTCCTGTCAACCGTACTGGCTTCTTTTCCTCACTGAAGAAGGGTGACTCGGTTGTAATGCAGGACGGTTCATACCAGTTCTCCGTTGTTGAGGCCGATCCCAGTCATGTCATGTTGAAGGCACTGAATTCCGGTCAGATCAGGTCCAAGGCAAGGATAAATGTGCCAGGGGTGAAGATAGACCTTGGAACACTTACGGATCGAGATATATCCTTCATTGAAGAGGGAACAAAACAGGGCGTGGACTTCTATGCCCTTTCTTTTGTGCAGTCGAGGGAGGACATGTGGAAGCTTGAAGATCAATTGAAGGCGTCGGGCTCAGACGGCCGAACTGTTTCTAAGATAGAGACAAAGAGCGGATATTCCCAGATCAGGGAGATAGCCCATGCATCCGATATTGTAATGGTCGCAAGGGGCGATCTTGGGGTGGAACTCCCGATCAGCGAGGTAGCAATAGCACAGAAGCGGATTATCCTCGAAGCGCACAGGCAGGGGATTCCTGCGATTGTTGCGACCCAGATGCTTGAATCCATGGTGCAGAATGACGTTCCCACAAGGGCCGAGGTCTCGGATGTCACGAATGCAATATTCGATAACTGCGATATAGTCATGACATCCGAGGAGACGGCGATAGGGAAATACCCTGTTGAGGTCGTACGATACCTGAATGAAATATCTGCCTACGCAGAAAAGTCTGCCACTAACCTGAACGAACCTGATGAGTTCTTTGGAAACCAGATCGCATATTCTGTATGCAAGGCAGCGAAGGTAATGGCGGAGAAGATTTCCGCCCAGAAGATAGTTGTTTTTACCAAAAACGGTGGAACTGCAAGAATGCTTTCAGCCCTGAGACCGAACGCGGAGATAATTGCGATCGTATCATCAGAATCACTTGCCCGGAAGTTAACAATGGTTCGAGGTGTCAGGGTCGCAATGCTTCCAGCAGATATTGAAAAGTCGGTCGGCGTCCTCGAGGCAATTGAGAAGATAACGCCCAGGAACCTGTTCAGGAAGGGAGAGGACATAGTTGTTGCATCAGGTGCTCCTTACTTTCTGCTCGGTGGTACAAGTGACGTTCGTGTGGTCACGATAGGTGAATTCCTTGGAAGGGGCTATCCCGAGGGAAAGGGTTTAAAGGGGAAGGCGAAAATGGCTCCTGAAGAAAAAGGAGAAATTCTCTTCACTGATACCGAATTCGATCATCCTGGAAAAGATACCAGGGTCATTGTAACAACAAAATCACTCACAGCATCCCAAAAATCAAGATTGAAGGATTCAGGTATTTCATGCTTAGTCCTGACCCAGATAAAGAGGATGCCGAGGAAGGGTGAGATGATCTATCTCAACGGTTCAACGGGAGTTTTTACGTCACTGGATTCAGCGAACTAGTTCTTCTCTTACCGTATTTATTGAAACCTCTTTTCCAGAATATTCAAGATATACATTCTTTAGCTTCAGGTATTCTTCAATCCCGTATTTGCTTCCTTCGCCGGCCTGTCCCGTCATCCTGAAACCAGTATGGTAACCCTGTGATGATTCTGGGCCAGGCATGTTAACGTAGAGCTCGCCGAACCTGACTCTCTCAGCGGCCTTCATTATTGTTGTGAAATCCTTAGAGAAGAGATAGGAGGCAAGCCCGTACTGCGAATCGTTTGCCAGATCCAGAGCGGAATCGAGATCGTCAACAGCCATGATCCCCGTTACTGGACCGAATATCTCATCCTGGAAGAGCGATGCTTTCTGCTCTTTCTCCTCCAATAGGGTAGGAAGATAGAAATAACCGCCGGCGAATTTGCCCTTGAGGCTTGCAGTGCTTCCGCCCGCAAGAACCTTTGAGCCGCTTGATTTTGCATCCTGGACAGCCTTCTCCATGTTCTTTACTGCTGAAGCGTTGATGAGTGGGCCCATATCTGCAGTTTCCGGATCACCGACTGTGAGCTGTTTGGTTGCGTTAACGAATTTATCAACAAACTCCTTGTAGATATCAGAGTGGACGTATACCCTCTCAGCAGCAATGCAGGATTGTCCGCTGTTCCAGAATTTTGCCCAAAGAAGTGTCTTCAGTGCATTCTTCTGGTCCGCGTCCTTCCATACGATGAAAGGTGCCTTTCCGCCAAGCTCGAGAACTAGCTTCGCCATGTTCGCTGACGCCTTCTGCATTATCCTCTGCCCTGTTGCAGTTGAGCCTGTCATCGTTATAAGCGAAACCTTCCTGTGTGCTACCATGTAATCGCCTATTTCTGATCCCTTGCCCGTTATGAAATTCAGGACGCCATTTGGCAATCCCGCTTGCTGGAGCTTCATAGTGATCCATTCAGCTGATTTTGGTGTATCTGAACTGGGTTTCAGTACAACTGTGTTTCCGGTAATAAGCGCGGGAGCAAGCTTCCTTGCAACCATTGCGGCCGGGAAATTCCATGGTGTAAGTGCAAGCACAACGCCGTATGGAACCTTGTACTGCAATATCTTTCTTTCAAATGAATCGCCTTCCACGAGGTCTCCCGTCAATTTTCTTTCGAATTCTGAATAATAGACCATCTG
>JAJZNS010000083.1:3478-16475 GCA_021811635.1 Thermoplasmata archaeon | reverse complement strand
GTGGCAATCAGGCTGTCAAGCATCCGGTCTGCAATAGGTGAATCGCGGCTGGCTGCAAAAAGGTCGGCAGCGCTGACGTTGAAGTCCAGAGGGATAACAATACCGGACGTGCTGAACATCGGTTTGATCGTGTTTCCGTCCGTGTTTATCAGGGCAGCCTTCACCGCCTCCTCAATGAATCTTGCCGTATCCTCCTCGCTCAGGAATTTTCCCTTGAAAGCTATCTCATTGATGAACTCCTGCCTGCTGAGCTCTGACTTCCCTTTTTTGGATCTGAAGGCATACGAGATGAGTTTTCTTCCTGTTACCAGGTCCATTGATCGCTATTGATGAACAGGAATTAAAACTTCACAGGTCGGAGTTACGATAACTTTCCCAGTTCGGATATGAGCTTCTCGTAATCAGGCTCAACCTTCGGGTCCTCACTTATCCATTTGTATCTCACTATGCCCGAAGAATCCAGGATGAACGCCGCCCTCTTGGATGCGGTAAGCGTGCTTATGTTGATGAAATTCTCATGAAGGGCACCATAGCTTCGGGAAACCGTGCGGTTGGCGTCACTGAGCAGTTCGAAGGTGAGGTTGTTCTCCTTGGCGAACTGGGCAAGGGAGAAGGGTGTGTCTACGCTTATTCCCACCACTTTTGCCTTAACGCTGTTGTACTTTGAGATGTTGTCCCTTATGCTACACATCTCCTTGGTGCACACTCCAGTGAATGCACCGGGAAAGAACAGGATCAGTGTCTTTGAGCCGGCAAAATCCCTAAGGCTCCTTATTTTCAGGTCAGAACCCACAAGGCTGAAATCTGGCGCTGGCTTTCCTATTTCTGCTGTCATTGGTAATTTTATGGCACATGGTTATAAAACAGTTATGTATCTGTTGCGGTGAAAGGTTTATCCCTGCTTTCCGGCGGAAAGGACTCCTTTTTGTCCACCGTGATAGCCATGGAGCAGGGCATAGATGTCGATCTTTCCCTGACCGTGATTCCCGAAGAATTCTCGATGATGTACCACTATCCCAATACCGCCTGGGCCAAGCTGGTTGCGGTAATGCTCAATACGAAGTGGAGAAGCATCCAGGAGACTGACCTTGAGAACTCGCTTCTATCCCTGAAGGAAGACGGATATACAGTTTTAGTCATTGGAGCCACTGCATCTGACTACCAGAAAACAAGGATGGAATACCTCTGCAATAAGACAGGGATGCTGCTTTATGCACCACTCTGGAGGGTCTCCCCGATATCAATACTTAGCGAAATCCTCCTGCGAGGCATCGGGGCAATCATGGTGTCGGTATCTGCTGAGGGTCTCGATTACAGCGATCTTGGCATGAGAATGGATCCCGAATTCATAGGACACCTGATCAGTGTCTCGAAAAAATACGGGATAAACCCTGTAGGAGAAGGCGGAGAATTCGAGACGTTTGTGACGGAATTCTCAGGTTCCGAATACAGGGTTGAGATCACCAGATCTGCGAAGGAATGGTCAGGGTCTTACGGGTATCTCAAGATACTGGACGCAAGGGTCGTCCCGAGAAGCGACAAGACGGACGCGTCAATTTCCAGAAAAACCTGAAATCAATGAAATGCAGTATGCCCCGCCAAATTCAAATTCTCAGCCTTTCGACTTCTATGGCGTCCCATGAAGGGTATTCCTCAACTTGGTAGATCTCATAACCAGTCTTGAGTTCCCGCTTGATTTTAGGCAGGAACCATGAAGGAACTTCCACACGCTTCCTGACACTGTTTACCCTGACCATCTCCTCAGGGAAGCCTATTAACCTAAGGTCGTTCACTATCTGCTGGAGGTCTCCCCCCTCTATGATCCCTCTGATTATTGTCCCATCCCGGGTCACTATGTCCTGATGGGTTGCCACATTCTTTGCCCTCCGCTTGAGCCTGTTCTTAAGCTGTACGGCGTCCTTGAAACTTGAGGAACAGTAGTGAACAGTGAAGTCATTATATTCCCTTACCATCTCTAGCGCCAGAGCAGCACTGCCCTTTACGCCAGACTGATAATCATTCTTGACAGCATATCCTCTGCCGATCAGGGACGCAGCATTGGTCTCAGAGAATTCCAGTTCATTGAGGTTTAGGTAGTCCAGATCCATGGATCGGGCAAAATCTATCAGTGCTCTCGTATCCTCCGTTCTTCCAGGGAGGCTGGGAACTTCAATGCCGACCGAAAGCCCGGCATCTCTGGCCCATTTGATCCTGTCTCTGAATACTGATTTATCCATTACCTTCCAGATTTCCTCGGGCGGGTGAAACCTGATCTCGTCAAGACCTGCTGCCGCAACTTCCTCAATGCCCTCCTTTGATCCGCTTATTGTGTAAAGATGAATGTGATGTCCTTCTCCAAATTCAGCCTTGAGCATTCTGATGTATTCGGCCGTCCTGTGCGAAAACTTCATCGGATCTCCGCCGGTAATACCTGTTCCTGCGGCATCAATCATCTTCGCCTCAAGGATTGCGTCATGCATCTCTCTCACTGGCATCTCATCGGCGAAAAGTACGTCATTCATTTTTCTGGGCTCAGAAATGGGGCAGTAAAAGCATTTTGCATCACATATACCGGAAATGAAGAGAACCATCTTCTGGCCTTTTGCGCACTGGATGCATCCCGTTGGCAGACTGCCGCTATACGCTGATCCACCACCCAATCTCTTCATCTGCAGCCAATATTACTCCGGAATAAAAAAGTAATCAATCCTGGTCAAGGGTTTTCTGTCTTCCCACTGACTCCTCATCTACTATCTGGTTTGTGTCAAAATGATCAATAATCATCTGCCTGAGCAACTGGCACAGCTGCGTAATGTTGGTGCTCTTTGGTTCTATCATTGGATTATTGACAGGTATGCGGATGCCTTTCTTCAGGAGCATTTCTATGTATTTTGTCCTGTTGCTTGTATTTGCCTGCTTGTAATCCTTAGGCAGGTCTGCCCCGCACCTTTCAATTTCCCTCATGAATACGGGCCTGCCGAGAAGAAAATAAAGAAGGAGAAGACATGTGTCACCGCTACTTTCCCCATCCTGTGTCTTTGAAAGTCCTCCAACCGCCCTGTATAAATCCTGGCCTGCCGGAGTTTCATATGTAAAAATGCGAGAAGGTTTCAGGTTCTTCTCTCTCAGGTAGCCAAAATCGACCATCGCACTCAGATAACCGGTCAAAACCAGCCTGTGAACTTTGTTTCCGTGTTCATCAAGGTACTTTATGATCCCCGCAATTGATTTCTCCTCACTTGAGATGGATTCAATTATACCTTCCTTCAGATTCTTTCCCTGCCCTAGATTATCCATCCAGTCCCCTCAATGTATTTTTTGGCCTTTTTCGCTGTCTCCTCTGAAGCTTTTATCGTTGCGCTGCAAATCTGCACAGATGCCCCAAGGAATTCCGCCGGCTCGAATGCTTTTTGCAGTCCCTCCCGTGATATTCCATGTTTGACAAACGAAACAGTGAGGGCATCCCTGAAGGTCGACCCACTTTCTATTGATTTCATGGCCGCCTCCCTTACAATTTCATGGGCATCCTGCCGCGACATACCCCGTTTCCAGAGGAAGTTGACAATTGCTTCAGACATGGAAAGGTCGTCCGAGGCAATGTTCGCCTTCATGCGATCCTCATGTACTCGAAGCTTGCGCAGTACATCGTTGCTTTTGAAGCAAACGTGATCTATGAGGATACAGGTATATGGTATCACAAATCTTTCTGAAGCGCTGTTAGTCAGGTCTCTTTCATGCCACTGTATTGAGGATTCATATTCTGGCAATATGAATGATCTTGTGAGCCGGCTCAGGCTGCATATGTTCTCTGAGTCTATAGGGTTGGTTTTACTTGGCATGGAGGATGATCCAACCTGTGATTTTGGATCAAAAGACTCTGCAACCTCGCCAATTTCCGGCCTTTGAAGGTTCCTTATCTCAGTGAATAATTTTTCAAGGGTGACCGTTATCATTGCTATAATGGACAGGAGTTCAAGGTATCTGTCCCTGTTTACAAGTTGCGTCGGGTTGCTCTCGGGATTCAGCCTGAGCCCGGACATGATCTTCTCCTGAAGCTTCAGGGATTGCTCCCCGATAAACCCGCCTGTACCAACGGGCCCCATGAACTTGCCAACCAGGAATCTCTTGCCTGATTCAATAAGTCTTTCGAGATGCCTGTTTATCTCCGAGAGGTATACTGCCATTTTAAGCCCAAACGTGATGGGGCTTGCATGCTGGCCGTGTGTTCTTCCCACCATTATGGTATCCCTATATCTACTGACAAGTCCTGAGATGGTGCTCTGGAGGTTCAACAGGTCTCCGATCAGAATTGGGAGGAAATCTCTCAGTTGCACTGCTGTAACAGTGTCGCTGACGTCCTGAGAAGTAGCACCCACATGTATATATGGCGCAGCGTCAGGGATTGCCTCGCTCATTGCTTTCACGACAGCCATCACGTCATGCCTGATCTCTGCCTCAATTTCCTTTGCCCTGCTGAGTTTGACTTTTCCAGAATTCAATGCAGCACGTACCTTTTCAGAAATCCCGGAGGGAATTAGATTTAGTTCCTCCTCAGCCTGGCATATGGCAAGCTCGACTTCGAGCATGAGTTCAAACCTGTGCTCCTCCGTGAATATCCTCTTTACCTCATCCCTCCCATATCTGTAATCTAGAGGGGAAACCATGCCCGTCACGATTCCACCTCTAGCTGGTGAGAGATTTCCGCGGACAATAGTATGCAGATTTCAGGAAACACTTATCTCCAATAGGTCAATCATAATATAATTTTAATTATCCTTTCCCCCGGAATGAAATTTTGAACTTTGGTTCAGGTGCATTCCACTTTCGTGATTGCTATATCGCGATAAGCCATTACCGAAAATAGATATATCGGGCAATTGCATGCTCTCATAGTTGGCAAAACTTCCAGTCAGAAAAAGGGATGGTGCGGTTGCCGTCATAATCGGTGCATTGCTTACCTTTGTGATAGTTGCCTCTCTGATGACTGCTTACGTACTGTGGTATGTGCCATCCAATGGGCAGCAGCAGGATCTACAGTATATCAGTGAAACCGAGAATTCCTTCCTACAGCTGCAGGATCAGATCAGCAACACGACACCATATCCCAACGATTTCGTCGGCCAAAGTTTCACGCTTGGAGTTCCCGGTACTCCCCCATTTTCATCGAGTACAGATTCCTTTATAGGGTACTCCAACGGATCTGGGTTCATAATCACAATGTCGTATAACATGAGTGTCACTGTATCCTATGACAAGGTTATACGCACTATACCTATGAATTATACATTCAACTGCACAGGGGAGTTCTACCTTGATACAGAAACACCATTTGTCACCCCTACCAATTTTTACTACCAGTCTGACACTATAATCCTTCAGCAGCCCGCTTCCAATTATTCTGAAATAGTTGGTTCCCTTCCCATTTCATTTGGCGGCCACGCCAAGAACCTATATCTGAATGCATCGCAGTTTTCCATCGAAGGAACCAATTCCTCTACCGGAGGGTATGGCGTAACCCTCATGACCATGCAGTACTCTAACATAAACCAGAGCAGTTTCTTCCTCGGTGAAAACGTTACAGTCTCCAACCTGACAGGCGGTTATACCTCGGCGATCGTGGATAACATTACGCTTAACTCGTTCAACTACACCATTGTATCGCCGCAGGCGTTTGCATGGAATTATGCACTTGCTTCTCTTTATAACTTAACCGCAAGCCAGCACGCTTGGGAAAACAAGCCATTCAGCTGGCAACCCTCATCCATTGGCTCTATCGACATTACGGCTAACCCGAAAGGCAACCTATTGAACATAGGCATAACCCATATCCTGTATCCATTTTCTGTCAATTTCGGGTACTTTGTTCTCAGGCTGCTTCAGATCTGAATCTGAAAAGTTTATTTCTCACCATTCACTTAACACTATGTGCGAAAGCATGAAGCCGGTGTGTCTGAGATCATAGGGACCATGCTGGTCTTTGCAATGGTCATCACATCTTTTTCTGCACTGGAACTGTGGTACGTTCCGAATACCGAGGGTGCATATGAACAGCAATTCCAGCAGGAATCCCAGGCTTCACTTGTTTCTCTGATTTCTCAGATCGAGTCTCCCTCCCTCTCCTACGGGGACGTGATCTCCCAGAATATTCCTTTGGGCATTCAGGGAACTTTGCTGTCGCCTTCGCAACCATCGTCTATAGCATATCAGGAAGGTGGGTTCAGCGCCTCTCTTTCCTATGGTTTAGGGATAAACTACAAGTTGCTTGAGAACACGGTTCCCACTGCCATCACAAACGAAGTGGTAGGTACCATCCCCGACATGAACGGACTGGGACCTTCTCAGTCCCTTACCGAAAATGGAATTACTTACATAATTGACTACACCTCGAACAGCATGGAAGAAATTGACGATACGACCCATACCGTTATTGGCAACTTCAGGGTCGGCCTTAATCCAAGCGGGATAGCCTATGATCAGCAAAACGGCAATCTTTACATTTCAAATTTTTTTGCTTACACCAATTACAACGGGTATCTGTTTTCCACGATTACCGTATTTAATACAGAGAGCAACAAAATAGTAAACACTATCAATTCAGGTGGTCTGAACACCCAGTTGCTGTATCCCAGCGGGATAACCTTTGTTCCCCAGCCTTCTGGTTCTGGAGGTTACCTCTATGTCAGCGTAATGAACCTCACGTCAGGAGGGGTTAGCGCAGGCTACACGCCTGATATCGCAATAATCGACTTAAGCGATACTTCCACCGTTAACCTAATTGAGACAAGCCTTCCCCCTGCTGGACTGGAAGA
The DNA here is from genome assembly GCA_021811635.1 of Thermoplasmata archaeon. The sequence goes on along the minus strand of JAJZNS010000083.1, from coordinate 9,666 downwards.
GAGCAATGTAATTGCCGTCTCAGGCCTATCGGGCTTATACCTTGAGATATTTTCGACTGATTACTGGCAGAACAGCCTGACTGTGCTGGGTATTTCTATTGGCAGTTCCGGTGGTTCCTTTACGGCCCCACTGCTCTCTTATGTTTCATCTGTCCCCGAACCTTATGGAATAGCCTATGATCCTGTTTCACAAAATATTTTGGTGACAGATTCCAGTTACCTGCTCACTTCTTCGGGAATTCCCCATCCAAATCAGGCTATTAACGGTGCCGGCCCTCAAAGCGGAAAGATGACAGTGGTGAACGCGGCATTGGGTACGCCTGCGGTTTCCGGCACAGTAAATCTGAATATCTCAGAGCCGCTTGCCATAGCTATAAATGCAAGCTCTCAAGCAGGGACATCTACAGTTTACGTCACAGGATATAATGTCTCATTTAATGGAACGGGAGGATTCTATTATTCACCGATTGTTGCTTTGTATAATTCCGGATCCGGAGCTTACCAGATAGACAAGGCAATGAGTTTCAATTATCCAAATGGCACTCTTCCTTATCTTGAAGGTCCAGATGCTCTTGATATCAGCGCCGGACAACTGATTATTTCTAGCAATTTTACCTCCAATACGGTGTTCCTTCCTATTTCTGGTATTTCCGGGTCCTCTCCCCCTTCATATGTGTGGAATAATATGTTGAACGATCCGGTCGCAATCACTTATATTAACGGGACACAGTATCTTGCTGTGGTAAATTCAGGTTCGGATAATGTTATTGTGATTGATACCCTTAATAACTATACAGTAGTAGGAAATTACGGCGTCGGGCAGGAGCCCACAAGCGTTGCATACGATCCCTCCAATGGTTACCTGTACGTCACCAACAATCTCTCCGAGAACGTTACTATAATTAATCCTTCGCTGGGAAACCCATCGGCGGGATATACTGTTGCAAATATCTCACTTGTAGCTCCTGGTACTGTTCCTCGGCTGTTTCCTGATCCGTCATACGCTGTCTACGATCCGCATAACCAGTCGGTTTATGTTCTGGACAATGGCAGTGGGAATATTACGCAAATCGTTCAGATCGGGAAGAATCAATTTACAACCTATACTTTTACGATTAATCCGTCTCCTTCCTACCCCGCGGAATATTCCTATGTCAAAGGCCCTAAGGGGCAATTTGGAAGGGAAAAGCCTCCCTACTACAGCAGCGGTTCTGAGGAATTCAAAATGATTGCCGGTGGATCTGTAAATTATTTGTCGCTTCAGCTGAAGGGCAGCGGCACCTTAACAGTGGGTATTGGAACCGGAAATTTAACATCCTCTGAATGGAACAGCGAGTTTTCAGTTAGTGTCCCCATTTCGGTGAATAAGGGCGGCAGAAAGGGGTTCATGGAATCAATTCCCATAAGCCTCTTTAGTCTGCCGGCTGGAACTTATTATATTAATGTGGACTGTACCTCCACTTTAAACTGGGTTCTGGCAAGTACATCCTCCTCAAAGGCCTTACAACTTAATGATATCAGCAGCTTCCATTTCAACAGTAACGGATTTTTTGTTCAGGACAGCAACGTGCAGTTCGGATACGAAATAGAATACAAAAGCCCAGCTTCAAGCTCTTCATCACCACCATACCCTACCGCAGCAGTGATAAGTCCGCTGGTCTATCGCAATATTATGTATGTTACCTTCTATGGTAATGCAAATGTTAGTGCAATAAATCTCTCTTCAACAGCATATCCGTTCTACCATTTCTACCGTGTTGGACTGCTGCCAAGAGATATTGTGTACGACCCACTCGACAACAACATATATGTGGGCAACTCCGGTTCGGGGAATGTATCCGTAATAGACGTTCTCAATAACAACAAGGGAACTTTCAGCGTCGAATCTGCGAATGTACCAGCATACCCGATGGGCCTTACAATGGATAACGGCAATGGTTACGTGTATATTGGAAACAACAATTCCAACAATATCACTCTTGAAAACACGTTCACTTCCCAGACCATAAATTCCATCGCAACTGGGAATGACCCTTCTGCGCTGGCTTATGATAGCGAAAATGGGCTCATTTATGCTCTCGACACACTTTCCAACAAAATGACAATTATCAACGGCGGCAGCATCTATTTCAACCAGAAACCGGGGACTATAAATGTATCTACATTAACAGGAGGCGGGCAGCTTACTGCTTACGGGTACACGGCATTTGTTAATCCTGTTGCCTACTACATGCAGGATGGGATGGTGCTTTCAAACTATTCCAACAATCAGTACGTTACAAGCTCAGCCAATGTACCCATCTCAATTGTCAATAATTCCGGAAAGTTATTTTTCTCCTCCTTCCTGCTAAATCTTGGAGGGCAGACTTCTTCCGCCTCAGGGATTGAAACCAACCAGCTCACGCTCAGCGTATCCCAATTCGAAAGTAATCACAGGTATCAGGGCGAGAAGTTTACCCATTATGATCTTTACGGAAATCCATATCCTGCAATGGTCACAAACCTTACGCTGATACATTTCTCTTACGTGATCAATTCAAACTATGCAAGTGAAATTGACAGGGTGCTCTTCTCGGAATTCAATAAAGACATGAAGGGCAATCTTTATTCCTGGGCCTTTTCCAGTTTTCCGCTGAACGTTACCCTCGATCCTGCCGGGACTAAACTGTCCATAACCATGCCAGCCCAGGATTACATGTCACTCTATTCAGTGAATATTGTGTATGAGAGTCTGCAGGTGATAAATGTCTGAGGGCAAAAGATGAAGAAACCTAGGTTAATGAAAAAAGGAGATCACGGGGTCTCCGAAATCATCGGCACTCTATTCGTCTTCTCCATAGTGGTCACTATCTCGGGTTCCTTCATTCTGTGGTATGTGCCTTACGCCAGCGGATTGAATGAAACTCAATTCGAAGTGAGTACAAAGCAGGCACTTTCTGGATTCTCAAATCAGCTGACGGCAACCGACATCCAGAATAATTCAATTGTACACCAGAATATCCCGATGGGGATTCAGGGTGCCTTCTTCAATAACCCAACTTCTTCGACGCTGTCTTATTCGAAAGGTTTCAGCCTTTCCCTTCACTATAACGTAACAATCGAGGCAACGTTCAGCAACAGCACCCCAAGCGGGGTGGTTTCAAATAAACTGGTTGCCAATGTGCCAGTGGGCCAGAACCCAAATGGTGTGGTAGTGGACACAGTGAATAACCTGATATTTGTTTTGAACTCCAACTATACGTCTGATTCTCAAGGCACAATTTCCCCAGGATATGTAAGCGTACTGAATGGCGCAACAGACACAGTGGGTGCCTCTATCCCGCTGAGTGGATATCCATCTGGCATGGCTTTTGACCCATATAACAATCTAATATTTATCGCGGAGGGAAACCTTTCAGCCCCCTACAACTTTGGCAATCAAGCCCCAACTTTCCAGAACGGGTTTATTCAGGTCATTGATGGAAATTCATTGAAAGTTGTGCAGACAGTATATTTCTCGTCAGCACCGGACGATGTCACATTTGTGCCTTACTTGAATTCTGTTATGATAACCACATATTTCAGCGTATATGGGGGAGCTGTGGTCACCCTGAATGCCACAACTTTTGCCCAGACTGGCTATATCGTGGTAGCACACCCTTCGACTTCGGGCAGCGGCGTAATACCGTCCAGCATATCATATGACCCGGCAAACGGGTATGTGTATGTTGCGTTGGGAGGGGGCCCTGAGGGAATTGCCATCATCAATCCCATAGTTGAACAGGTTATAGGATACCTCTATGCAGAAACACCTTGGAGCCTAGCCTATGATACTTCCACGGGATCTATTTTCGCCACGGAATCTTATATTAGCTACGGAAATGAACCATTGAGCAATTATTATTACAGTTATCCGGGAGGTAGAACCGTGTTTTCGCTTAACGGCGCAAACGATCAGCAACTAACCGCCTATTATGGTCAATTTGATACCCCTGTTTCACTTGTGTACGATCGTGCGAACCAGATGGTCTACGTTGCTGACTTCGGAAATAGTTCAGTATATCTGTTCAACGGCGTAACGGGAAAGTATGTTGGTTTCGTTGCAAATTACCCAAGCAATGCAGGACCTGGTAACGGTCCAAATGCCATGGACTGGGATCCAATCACCGGCCAGATATTCGTTCCAAACTGGAACAGTGGAACAGTTTCGGTTATTTCAGGGAGTACAAGCATTACCAATCAGTTTGCATCTGCCGACAACAACTTCAAGCCCGTTGATACCCTTAACAGCACAGGGGAGATTGAGTCATACGGAACCACTCAATTTGTCTCACAGAATTATTACTACCTGCAAGACGGCTTACCTCTAGAGCAGGGATCTGGAAATTCGTCAGGGCACATATTGAGTAACCTGCCTCTTGACATCAAAGGTGCAAAAGGGCTGTACACTTTGAGTTCTACCATCATAAACATGTCAGGATCTGAAACCTCTATCTCCCAGACAGGTAGCTTCCTGCTCTCTGGAAGGGTAACAAGCCTTAACAATCAGATCTGGACAAGAGGGCAGGTGCTCAACATACTCAGTGGTGGAAAGCTCTATTCTGCCACTGTTACAAGCATACTGCTCAACAACATGACAGTGGTGATCAGAACTCCATCGGTAGCTGCCTGGAATTACTCGCTATATCAATACTATAGCACTGCTGGCGCATCATTCAACTCAAATCCAAGCGGGACTCACTGGCAATTGCAGGGTCTTCCCTTCAGGGTAATAGTTGGATCTGACAGTATTTACATCTCTACCCTGCCGCTTTCTCTTTCGGGTACAGGTTTTACCGGTTTGAACCTGCAGGCATTCCAGTTTGAGTACCTCGCCGTGCTGCTTAACCTGTAGACTCTCAAAATGGTCCTGCATATCTTTTTCTTTGAGACCTGTGTCACTGATTCAAGACTGACAGCTACCCGAAAGTTATTAGATTCCGTGATTGTTCTAGCTCACAGTGGAGACGTTTTCCAGTTTGGCCGGAAGGCAGGATTCAAGATTCGTGGATATGCCCGAATCTTATCTGTTGAGGCTCAGGCCTTACCTGCAGCCAGGAGAAGTTATTGAGGCAAGCGTCAGGTCCTGGGGGCTCACGCATTTCGAGGGGTCAAATATTAATGTAAGAGGATCCAGCAGGGGGAGGCAGTACGGCCATGCATGGCTGGTGATCTCCAACATGCGCCTGCTTATGGTCTCAAAGGGTTTTATGTCATTTGAGGTAAGAACATTTCAGTTCAGGCAACTTTCTTCAATAGAGATCCAGGAAGGCGTGATGGATGATGTCCTCATTCTGTCTGGCATAGGCGTGAAGGAGAGGTGGGTTTTCAGGAGGAAAATCAGGGATTTGACAAAAGCACTGTCCATTGTTATCCAGAACAGGATAACGCACGCGACGGATCATCCAGCCGCGTCATCCGAAACTGATCCACTGAAGGCATTAAAGCTCCGACTGGCTAAAGGAGAGATAAAGGAGGAGGAATTTGAAAGCCTGAAGCGTTTGCTCCAGGCATGATCACATCCTCTTTCTTCTCTGCGACGCGACTACCGCAATGGCCACAGCAATTCCGACCACCGCCACCGCAACAATTACGATGATGGCATACCCTGGGAGGTGGAAACCACTGCTCGTAGTCGGCGGCTGGTATGATGGCGTGGTAGAGGTATAGTATAGTGGTATGGTAACGTTCTTTCCTGTTACATTAAATGGGCTCTGCGGAGGCCCACTAGTTTCCGTGTAGCCGCTGATCGGGGATACTGAGTAGGTATATGTCCCGTTGAAGAGATGCGTGATAGTAATTGTGGTGGAATTGTTGGACCACTGCGTATACTGCTTACCGTTAAATGTGACGCTCCACAGTGTGAGGGTTGCCAGTCCAGTTTCCCTGAAGACAACGCTGAATTCATACGCAATGAAGGTTTCATTCACGGTTACGGCCGCACCACTCACATCAAGGCTGCCGCTGTAATTTGTTGGAGCGTAATCTCTGTTGCTGGACGCTATTCTATAACTGTATGAACCGTTGGGCAGTGAGTATTCTATTGAAGACGCTGTGGTGGATTTGATCAGGGTCACTGTGGAGTTCGACACGGTCACATTCCAACTTACCCCACTAATACCAGTCTCCTGAAATGTTACCGTATAGTTCTGCTCGTGGAATTTTATCGG
>JAJZNS010000083.1:0-3378 GCA_021811635.1 Thermoplasmata archaeon | reverse complement strand
TTGAAGACGCTGTGGTGGATTTGATCAGGGTCACTGTGGAGTTCGACACGGTCACATTCCAACTTACCCCACTAATACCAGTCTCCTGAAATGTTACCGTATAGTTCTGCTCGTGGAATTTTATCGGTAAAGTTACAGAATGGCCTGACACTGTTATGTTCCCGTCTCTGACATTCGGGTAATAATTCACATAGACGTTGGGGATGTAATAGCTGTATGTCCCGTTTGGAAGGTTAACTGATATCTGAGAGTTCATGGAGTGATATGTCTTTTGATCCACAATTGCCGACCATGATGCATTTACCGGCAGGCCAGATTCACTGACGACAATCGGGTAGACGAACGCGCTGAAGTTTACTGTCACGGTTTCAGAAGAATTGAGAGAAATCTGAATCACAGACTGTATCGGATAATACGTAAGTCCGGAGAAAGGGTCAAAAGAAGGATCAAATAAGAGAGTATATGAACCATTCTGCAGGTACACTGAAGTTTGGTTAGCTACAACTGTCGATGGCGAGGAACCTGAGATGGAGTAATCCCATGCTATTCCGCTAGGCAGCCCAGTCTCACTGATAGTAAGCTGGTCAACTACGCTGTGGAAGCCCAGGTATATGACCGAGCCTACCTGAGAACCGTTTACGATTATGTGGCCTCCGGATACATTGGAAACATAATATGTGAGTTCGTTGGGAACCACGAACTGGTAGGTTCCGTTCTCAAGCTCGACCGATACCACCCCGGTGCCGAATGAGCTGTAGGAGACGCCAGAAATCTCGACGTGCCAGTTGGTGTTCGCAGGAAGTCCGGATTCAACGAAGTTAACTGAATATGATACGTTGTAGAACTGAATGTAAACTGTCACAGGCAATCCATAAATGCCCACAATGCCTACGGATGCATTTGCCCTGTATCCCGGTTGTCCCAATATGATGTACGAGTAGGTGCCGTTAAGAAGGTTGGCAGTGACGGTGCCTGTCGAATTGGAGTCATGCAATGTTCCGGACAGGTTCACGGCCCATGGAATCCCTGCCGGAAGCCCCAGCTCAACAAAAGTTACAGGATATTCGGCTGAAACGAACTTGATGTTTATCTGGGTGCTTGTACCATTGACGTCAAAGAATCCGGATTTTACGGTAGGATAATAGACCGTGCCGTTCGTCTTGACCGGCTGCGCGAAATAATAATATGAACCGTTTGAGAGACGTGCGGTTATATCACCGAGCGTATTGGAAACATACGAGGTGGTACCAAAGTAGAATGAGTTCAGCCCGACGCTCCATGATACCCCAGAGGGCAGCCCGCTTTCTGCAAAGTTGACCTTGAAGGCGATTGGAGTGAAGGTGACGTTTACAGAAGTGTAGGAGCCAGCCAGATCAACGGTGCCCGACCTCACAATTGGGATGTACCCGGATGTTGAAGAAACCCAATAAACATAAGATCCTGAGGAAAGACCGGTGAATGTCAGAAGACCTCCTAAACCTGAACTTTCTGTCTGATTCCTGTTGCTTGCATTTAGAGATACAGAATATCCAGTACCATAAGGCAGGCCAAGACCGTAGAACTGAATTTCATTGTCGTTCTGCACACCAAGGGTACCGGTCGGAGAGGTACTGCCGGCAAATGATAGGTTTATTAAATATACCCCGCCAAGAGACTTACTGGTGCCTGACCCACTGCTGTTTGCGGTCAATGAAAAATCAGGGTTTGCAAGCACACTGTACGAAAAGGACTTAGATGCTGGAACTGTGAAGACCAGCGTGTTGTTTTCAGTAATTTCCTTGATTGATCCTATCGTTGCCCCCCAGACAAAGTTAGTTCCATGTGGAAGGGTCTTGGCTATGAACTTCACATAGGAATAATTCTGTGTGAAAATAACTGGCTCGGAATAAAAGTTGGAAGAGACGGTTATGCTCTTCGCAGGATACATGTACAGGTATCCGCCGACAGATGGAATGCCGAAGGTATAAGTGCCGTTGGCCACGTAGAATAGCATTGATGAAGTGTTGGCTGTCTGCACAATGCCAGAGAGATTGACCGACCACATCGAAACGTTGCTTGCGGAGGTTCGTGGTAACCCGGTTTCATTGAAATAGAGCGTGTTGTATCCCCTGGTAAATACGATGGTCACGTTATGATACGAATTATTGGAATACACGGTACCAGATGCGGGCGTGGGAAAGAAAGCGACAACGCCGTTCTTGTTTGACTGCCTGCTCAGGTGGACAGCGTAGCTGTATGTTCCATTGGGAAGAGAGAACACAATGCTTGGATCAGTACTGTATGAAGTGGTGACTTCATTAATGGAAACGCCCCACTGCGTTCCCGATGGCAGACCCGCCTCGAAGAAAGTAATCTTTTCAAGGTTACTATTGAATTTTACCGGAATTGCAAGGTTGTTTCCGGAAACATTTAATTTACCAGAACTGGGCGTAGGATAGTATCCGGCCGTCCCTGAAATTGAATAGGAATGGCTGCCGTTCTTCAGATTGAAAGCTATGCTGCTGCCGTTCGTTCTTTCGGTCAAATTGTCGACAGTAACCTGCCAGTTTGCACCCGTCAGCAAGCCGCTCTGTGTGAACGTAACTTTATAATACGTGCTTGAAAAGGCGATTTGGACTGCAATGTTGGATGAACTCACTGTGACAGTCCCATGTCTCGGTGTGGAGGAAAAACCGCTTATGTTTTCAATCGTGTAGTTATATGTGCCGTCCTGTGCGGAAAAACTGATCACCCCTGTATTGCTTCTTTCCGTGGAATTATTGAAGGTCACGGCCCAAACTGCATTACCTGATCCAACAGAAGGGAGACCGGTTTCCTCGAATGAAACAGAATATGCTGGCAAAGCCCCTGCGGATTGTGGCACACCCTGCTGGTGAGATCCGCCGGTGCCGTAAAGCAGCCCGGTTGGGGTGATGAACAGCGCAACCGCAAGGAAGCAGGCAATGACAGCAATATAACCGCTCTTACTGGATAAAACGCGTTGAAACATGCTTCGTACCGTTCGAGTAATTGGAAGGAATGTACTTAAATGTTCTTTTTGCTCCCGGGACTGTTTTTTCCGTGTACTCGCATTTTTCCGAAACGGGATGACATACAGACTCGTCACTTGTTGAATTTTTGGTTATCCAAAACATTATTTATCTGATTTTATAACTGACGCCACGCCATCTGATTTCATGTGATCTGGCTCCTGCTATTACGTTGTAAAGATAGACAAAGGGCAGAAACAGGCTCATGGGTACAATCCAGAGAGCGTTTTTTGGGGCTCTAATGGCTGAATTTATAAGGTTAAGCACATAGGGAACCAACCCAAGTATGTACAGATAACCGTAAAAGAGGGAAAGGTATGTGATCATTGCCAGATAGACAATGACGCCT
>JAJZNS010000086.1 GCA_021811635.1 Thermoplasmata archaeon | reverse complement strand
TACCTGATGACCCAGTTCGGCGGCGTGGGACTGGGAATGCTTGGCATCGTGATTATCCTGTATTATGAAAGCCATGGAATAAACTTCAGGATCATCAGGAGGGAATTTCTCAGGATAGCGATGCTTGATACTCTTGGCGTACTGGTTACAACAATAGTTGCAGCATTCCTTTTCAGTTTCGTTACGGGTGCACCACTGCTGATGGGATTCCTGTTCGGGGCGGCAATTGCCCCTACCGATCCGGCCAGCCTGATCCCGCTTTTCAGGAACATAACGATGAAGGAGGAAGTTTCCGGGACGCTGGTGGGAGAAAGCATTTTCAACGATCCGATCGCCATCATTCTCGTCGCGCTCGGCATCTCCCTTGCTGCACCCGGATCCGGCTACATGCCCCTGTTCGATGTGCTCGCGCTTCACACCTCACTGCTCCTGACGTCCGTGATTTTCTTCCTGATCCAGATATCAATCCCGGCAGCCATTGGCATCGGAATCGGCTTTTCCGTCATTTACCTGCACAAGCTCCTGAGGTTTGACAATCTCCTGCTTGCCTTTACGCTGGGAATACTGATCCTTGAGTTTGCAGTCCTTGAGGTTGTGGACCTTACGCCGTTCCCGGCAATAATTGCAACCGGAGGAATCATTGGCAACTATTCAGACAAGTCTCTTTTCTGGCAGCGCGAGGAGGGCTTTCAGCAGTCGCTCTCCTTCCTGGCGAGGGCGATCATTTTCTTCACGCTGGGGAGCATACTCGTCGGCAGCGAAGTCGAGGCATATTTTCTTGTCGGGGTGATCATGGCAGTCGGGGTCATATTTCTCGCGAGACCGGTGGCAGTATTTTCTTCCCTGCTGATTGCAGACATTGTCCCGCAGCGTTTCAAGATGAACAACCGGATCAGGGCATTCATCGGGCTCGTCGGGCCAAGGGGGGTGGTTTCAATCGTGGTTTCCCTGATCCCCTATACCGTCGGGATCACATATAACGTCAAGTCGCTGATAACCTGGGGTCCGATCATATACGTGACAACATCATTCGTAGTGATCATCTCGATTGTGATCCAGACCATCTACTTCCCCTTCCTTTCAAGGCGCCTGGTTGGAATTGAGCTGAAGTGAATGAGATCCCTTAATCCCCGCACTTTTTGGTTACAGGCTACCATATGGCAATTTTCCTGGCCAGATCCTCACCGGTAGGATCCCTGCCGAAGGCGCGCTCGAAGTCTGGGTGATTCATCACTGGGAATACCGCCCGTATCCTGTCCGGGGCATGGGGATCCACGGTGAGCCTTCTCCTCGATTCCTGGTCACGGATGTTCAGCCTCCAGGTCTGAGCCCATGATATGAAGAATCTCTGTTCCGGCGAAAGGCCGTCTATCAACCTCCTGGATTGAGGCTGTCTCTCCAGCCTTCTCTGCAGTGCTTCGTACGCGATGCTTACTCCCCCAAAATCTGCAATATTTTCCCCTAGAGTCAGTTCCCCGTTTATGTGCATGCCTGGAAGCACCTCGACCGATGAATAGAGATCCACCACCCGCTTTGCTCGTTTCATGAATTCTTCCCTGTCTTCCTCGCTCCACCAGTCTTTGAGGTTTCCGTCTGCGTCGTACTTCCTGCCCTGATCGTCGTATCCATGGGTTATCTCGTGCGAGATTACGCCACCGATGGATCCGTAATTCACGGCATCATCCATGCTGACGTCGAAGAACGGGGGCTGCAGTATTCCTGCTGGAAAAACAATCTCATTGTCCGTGGGGGAAAAGTATGCATTTACCGTTGGAGGGCTCATGTACCACTCGTTTGGATCCACCTGCTTTCCAATCCTGTTGACCTGCCTCCGGAATTCAAATTCCTCGGACCTTACAACGTTGCCGAAGTAGTCGTTTTCCTTGATTTCTATTGCCGAGTAGTCCCTGAACTTGTCCGGGTAGCCGATCTTTGCCCTGAACCTGCTGAACTTCTGCAGAGCCAGCTTCCTTGTCTCCTCCCCCATCCATGCCAGGGATGAGAGCTTGCTTGCGAAGGCATTGCTGATGTCCTCAATCATCAGCTTCATGCGCTCCTTTGCATCTTTCCCGAAGTGCTTCCTGACGTAGAGCTCCCCCAGAGCTTCGCCTATGCACGCGTCTATCATCTCTATGGCGGTCTTCCACCGCGGTTCTGGCTTCTCCTGTCCAAGGAGCTTCCTGTTGAAAAAATCAAAATGCTCCTTCTCCGCGTCGGAGTGGAGCAGGGAAGCCGCGGTATTCAACACATTCCATTTAAGGTAAATTTTCCAGTCTTCAATGGGCCGGCTGCTGACAATGTCCTGCAGGGATCCCATGAATTCAGGCTGCCCGATCACAATGTTCTCCACATCCGGGATCTGTATGTACGTGAGGTATTTTCCCAGGCCAATTTTCCCGAATTTGAATGCGAGATCATCAACCCGGTACCTGTTATAGTTCCTTTCTGCATCTCTCAGGTCAGCCTGGGGACGGCTTGACTTTGCGATCAGTGTCTCGAGAGCGAGAACCGTTTCAGCATTCTTTCCTGCCTCACCACCATCGGAACCCATTAGGGAGAACATGTTTGCCATGTGCTGCAGGTACTGTGCCCTGAGATCAGTGAATTTATCGGAGAGATAATACTCGCGGTCAGGCAGGGAAAGGCCTGCCTGATCTATGTATAGCGCGTAACGGGAGCTTTCCTTTTTGTCAGGATCGGAATAGACATGGAAAAATGAAGGAATCCCGGTTCTGTGGAGAAGGGAAACGGTTTCGATCATGGAATCAATCGTATCCATCCCATCGATTCTTTCAATCAATCCGCGGATGGGTTCAAATTTCCTATTCTCAATCGTTTGCATGTCCAGCGCAGAATGATAGAAGCGACCGAGCATGCCTTCGATGGTCTTGTCGCCGGACGCAGGGAGGCATGACTCCAGTATGTTCCTGAGCAGTGCGTTGTTTCTTTCAAGAAGTTCGTCAAAAGCCCCCCATGTGCTCTTGTCTTCCGGGATGCTGCGGGTTTTCAGCCAGTTTCCAGCTGCAAAGTGGTAGAAATCGCTTACCGGATCGGCGGATTTATCCATGAATCCTGCGGAGAATGCTGGCGTTCCCGGTATGGAGTTTGTGTCTTTCCGTTCGTCGTCTGTCATACTGCGTCAGTGACGCATGGAACCATCTGATTTTTCCTTTTCGCACAGGTTACGTCTGGAATTCCCTGCAGGATCATCCCATGATTGCGCATGGAATGTGTTTTCCCGGATAATGGATTTTTTTGCTCCGGTAAACTGAAATGCCGCAAAACTGTGAAATTTATCTGTTTAACCGCATGGCAATAATTGCCATTGATATCCCTTTGCCTTCAGAGGGACACGGTGTTTCTATCCTCACCCATCGTTTTCTTAACAGAGTGTAGATTTCCATTATCGAGCGTGTGCGTTGTAATAGTTTTGAGAGCATTCACTTAGATGC
>JAJZNS010000056.1 GCA_021811635.1 Thermoplasmata archaeon | reverse complement strand
CGGCCAGACGCTGATCAGGACAGAGGGAAATGTAATAAGGAGAAAATACAGGATGGTCGGATCCGACGGCAGTGAAATAGCCACTGTCAGGCACAAGATTGCTGCGGTAAGGGATGTATGGAAGCTAGAGATAAAGAACGAAACAAATCACCTGCATGCAGTAATTTTTTCGGCAATACTTGACTTCGAGAAGGAAATGTGAGGGCAACCGATCTGTTGTTACTTAATTCCTTCTCATTTTCAACTCTGTATTTCCTTCCCTGATTAATAAAAGAATTGCAATATTTTTAAGCGAACCATGAATGACTCCTTCATGTCTGAAAAGGGACAGATTGCCATTTTTGGTGGAACGGGCCTTATAGGATCTGCCGTAGGCAGGGCACTCTGTTCGAACGGGGAAACCGTACTTGTATTCGCAAGGAATATTGAGAAGGCGAGAATGGCGGTGCCTGGGGCTTCGTTCAGGAAACTTGGTGTCCAGGAAAACCTGGCCGACGATCTTGCCGAAGCAAGGATGGTTGTCAACTTTAGCGGGTCGCCCATATTCGGAAGGAATCTTTCGGAGGCAGAAGAAAGCAGGATAGATCTGGTAAAGAATATTGTCTATGCCATGTCGCGCCAGTCCAGGCCACCAACAGTGTTTGTAAACGGAAGCGCTTCCGGCTACTATGGTTACGATAATCCACCTGAGGCCGATCTGAAAGAAGAAATGCAGCCAGGGAGGGATTACTGGGGTAATCTGGTTGCAAGATGGGAAAGGGAGGCAAACAAGGCTGCAAGTTTCGGCACCAGGGTGGTAAATGTGCGAACCAGCGTGGTCTTATCAACGGAAGGAGGCGCATTAAAACAGATTTACCCGACATTCAGAAGATACATGGGGGGGTACGTCAAGCCAGGCAACCAGTGGTTTTCATGGATCCATATTGATGATGAAGTGAAGCTGGTCCTGGAGGCTCTATCCAACACCTCGTACACCGGGCCGATAAACGCAGCTTCCCCAAATCCTGTTCGCATCAGGGAATTCACTGATATTCTGGGAAAGGTGATGAAAAGGCCATCCTCGATACCAATTCCATCATTTCTGATCAGGCTGAAATTCGGCAAGGGCGCAGATCTTATCTTCAGGGGGGGAAAGGTTTCCGCCTCGAAACTGCTGAACATTGGCTTTAGTTTTAAATTCCCCGATCTTATGCCTGCCCTATCTGACGTGATCAGGCGTAGAGTATGATTGAAAAAGGCAAGATTCAGGCAGTGATTTACAGGCCATCAGATGGAATGGAGTTCCTGCTCCTGCACTACACTCATCCGCGATCATACTGGGAAAATCTGACTGCAAACGTGGAAGACGGGGAGTCAAACGTCGAGGCGGTAATCAGGGAAATGCAGGAAGAATGCGGTATAAAACCGGAAATGATCCTCGACCTGGTCAATCTTGGTTTATTCCATTACGAGAAAGCAGGAACCAGTTACCGGGAACACATATACGGGGTGAAAGTGAAGCGGGAAACCATGGTCGACGTCTCAGGCAATCCAGAAATGGAACACGATAAATTCAAATGGGTCAGGCCGGGGAAGGCGATATCAATGCTCAAGTGGCAGCACATGAAGGATGCCGTCCGCGATCTTTCTGAACTTTGTCTGGAACCTATCTTTTCCTGAATACGAAAATGTACTCGTGCCTGAAGGTATAATATCCTCCTTTCAGTGCACGGAATCTCCAAAGATTTTCCTGCAGCCTCTTTCCCCTCGTCCCCTCAAAATTCTTGACCACTATGCTCTTCAGCAAATACCCGTTTTCCTGAAACAGGCGCATGCTCAGGAAACCAAGCGGAATCCACTCACCACCGCTGTATTTGTCCCCTATGACCAGCGCAAGAAACCTTCCGGCAGGAAGATACCGGGTGAGGTTTTCAAGGACCTCCTTCAATCTCTGGAGAAAATGATCCACCGATTTCGAATTGGAAAGGTCATCCGGGTTGTCGGAAAACCTGATAATGTCGTGGTAAGGAGGGTGCATGATGATTAAGTCCACGGATCTTTTCCAGTCCCCGAAAAGCGCTTCCTCTGTCACCCTTGAGGCATCACCCTTCACTACCCTCACATAACCGTCAAGCAAACCCGCTTTTGCGAGTTTCTCTGTGGCTTTGCCAATTATCTCGCCTGACAATTCAACCCCTATCACGCTGCGTCCCAGCCTCCTTGCCTCAGCTATGGTGGTGCCCATTCCCATGAACGGGTCGAGAATTACCTCACCGGCCTTTGAAAACCTTGTAATCAACTGCTCAGGAATCTGCGGGATGAAGTTTCCCCAGTAGGATGCATCATGAAATTCGTCTCTCTTGCGGGATTTCATAATCCAGATGGACTCGGTCTTTACTTCGGGATAATTCATCCATCTTGATGGAATTATGTCGCTATACGGCAGTGAATCCCTTCCCCTGATGAGCGATATTGCCCTCTTGCAGTAATGTTTCTTTCTTTCGACAGTGTAGCTATTCCTGGCTTTGTCAAGGCAGTATATGACATGGTTCTCCTCAGGATCAGCATTCAGCAGCGATGCAGCGGCATCCACTGCAGAGTCAATTGCTTCCTTTTCCTGTGATGACATGGCTCCAGTAAGGACTGCTTCAACCCTCTTCAGCATGTCCTCCTGAATCACTTGGAACCCTCATCCGTTGGAATGCCCACAAATGAAGTCAGCTTGAAGGGGGTGCCGAGTAGCGACCGCCTGAAGGATATGACACGTCTCCTGGTCTGCTTCATCTTCATTCCTATTGAAGAGTACAGTTCTGAAATCTTCATCCTTACGGCGGTTTCAGCTGCCTGCATCAGCCCGGGGTTACCATTCATGACGATCCGTATCGCAAACGAATATTTTGTTCTGGATCTATTTCCCTTTGATACCACTATGACCTCATAGTCAAGCAACAGCCCGGCAGCGGAATAAGGCAAGTATGCCAAAAATCTCACAAAACCGGGTTCCTGGAGTTCCTTTGCGTTTAAGTTCACCCTGCCAGCGTTGACGTAGGCAATGGTTTTGCCGGATATCCTCTCAGGGCTTACCTCTTGAGTGGTGGCATCGTAGCACAGGAAAAAATAGCTTTCGAGCAGTTTTCTGCATTCCACTGAAGTGCTTGAAATGTAAAAATCGACTTTCCCGTTTCTTGACTCAATGAAGAACCGGTTGGTTTCTCCAGGTGCCGGAATCAGGTAGGAAGAAAAATCCTTCTCCCTCGCCTGATCCCTCTTTTCAATGGGATGGGAAAAAACAAGCCTCCTCCACATAGGTGCATGCTGATCCCCCATCCTACAACCTTACCGTGATTCTGTTCTGCGAAGAAAGATGAACGCCCTCAAGTTCCCTGGTCACAAGCGCTCCATCCTCGGCCGTGGCAATCCTGGATTCTTTGCCATCCACATAATCCACAAAACCTCTGATCTCTTCCTCGTATATGCTTCTCCTCGGGTATTTCCGGACAACCTTTCCGTTCTTCAGAAGGGATCCGCCGATTTCCGTGCCATATACTTCTGTGGCTTCAACGGTCCCCTCATCTGTTATTATCCTCAGGGAATTCTCCGGATAAGCAACGCCCCCGGATACAGTGGCGCAGGCGGGAAAATGATCGTACCTTATCAGGATGGAGGTTGTGTATTCAAGAACTATGTCGGGGAACCTCATTGCAGTTATCTCCCGAGGGGGCTCTCCTGTCACATAATTTAACGAGTCCAGCACATGCACTCCGGTGCCGACGAGAGATCCGCCCCCTGCCATTTTTTCTTCACCCCACCAGGTACCCTCCCTGCCGTGACGGTCCCTGAGCCCTCCCCATTCAGCGGAAATGTATGAGATACCGGGCAGGTCAATTTCTCCAGAAGTGATCATATCCCGGATTTCAATCAATGCGGGATGGAATCTCAGGTGGAAACCAACAGCCAGTCTCATACCGGTACTTTCTGCAAGCGAAACCAGTTTATCTGCGTCCGTTGACCTGAGAGCCATAGGCTTTTCAAGCAGGACGTGTTTTCCTGCTTTCAGGCAGGCATTGGCATCAGCGTAATGCAGTGAATTGGGGGACGATATGTAAACAGCTTCGAAATCACCCTTCAGAAATTCCTCCAGATCAGATGTTACCAGTAATCGCGTCTCTTCCGCAATCTGATTGCTGAAGGTACCACGCCTTGAGTATACGGCAGAAATCTGCGACTTGGTCTTTTTCATTGCAGGGTAGATCCTGTTGATAAAATGATTTCCAGGTGATATTATGCCGAACTTCATGGAACATGATTGACAGCTGAATATTTTTCATTTGCTAAATCCCGCCTCTGAAAACACAGAAATACGGATTCAATCTTACTGTATCAGGTCATTCTGCATCGAAAAGTGCATGTGGTAATGGCAGAATGGGAAGCCTTCGATATGGAAGTGGAAGCAAGAGTGAAGGAATGGAGTAAAAAATGGAATATTCTGCATTATTTTTTTCTGCTTGCCATTATTTCACTGGCTATTTCCGCATTCTGGCTTGTCAACAATTACCTCAGCTTAGTTTCTCCAGGAAATACGGCTTTCATTGGATCGTCGGCCCAGCAAATGTTCCGGGATGTAGGCTATCCTGAATACTTGCTGATCCTGCTGCTGTCTCCCGTCCCAGATTACATCATAGTCACTGCAGGAGGATACGCTTCCTCCCTGGGAGACTATAACCCATTTGTGATCCTTCTGATCTCTACAGTAGCCATGGCCTTCCTGCTGCAGGGGATCTATTACTCCACCCGCCTGGGAGGAAGGCCTCTTGTCATGCGGATAATGAAATATTTCAGAATTTCTGATAAGGGGTTCGAGAGTAGCGAAAAGTGGATAAAGGATCATGGGGCAATGTCGGTGTTTGCAATAAGCTTCGTTCCATACGTGACCATACCGATGGCACTCGCATCCGGAATGCTCGCCATGAAGCAGTCGAGATATCTGCTCGCAAATATTGCGGGTCTAGGATCAAGATACGCCTTACTGGTTGCATCTGGATACTTTGGGGTGGACATTCTTACGGAATCTCTGAAGAGAACTAATCTCCCAGTGTTTGCAGCAGCTGCGGCCCTCTCCGCAATTTACGTCGCTGTCTATTTTACGCACTCCAGGCGCATGAAGAAAGAAATGCAGCCGCTCTCGGATTAGCTGGAAACTCACTCTATTCGCATCACAGGCTTTCCTGCCACGGCAACCTCATTGGTATATATTACCCAACAAATTACAGAGCATGACCATAAAGATATACTGGGAGGATACATACATCAGGAAATTCCAGGGGGCAGTAATCGATGTAAGTGATGAATCGGTGATCCTGGACAGAACTGCTTTTTATCCTGCAGGAGGTGGGCAACCCGCTGACACTGGAATCATTACCGCAGATGGAACGGTTTTTAAAGTGACAGACACGAGGAAGGCAGGTGAGAATGTTTCCCATTTGATTAGCGGGTTTTCTGGCAAAATCGGGGACACAGTTGAGGGGGAAATTGACTGGGGGCGAAGGTATCAGCACATGAAGTACCATACCGCAATACACCTGATAGATGCTGTTGTGAACAGAAAACCCGAGTATGCAGGGATTATCACCGGGAGCCAGATATATGAGGATAGGGCAAGGGTGGATTTTGCTCTTGAAGGCTTCAGCATGGAACAGGCGAACGAGTTCATAAGGCAGTCAAACCTGATCATCGGGGAAAAGCATCCGGTAAGATCGTATTTCATTTCAGCGGAAGAGGCCGCAGGCATTGATAACCTGGCCAGAACGGCACCTGGAAGAGAACTCCTTAAGACAATGGACAAGGTCCGCATAGTCGAAATCGAAGGAGTAGACAGGCAGGCGGACGGCGGTACCCATGTCTCCAACCTGGCTGAGATTGGAAAGATCACCCTGTCAAAGATTGAGAACAAGGGAAGAAATAACAAGCGCATGGTCATAACACTTGAAAACGGGGGAGAGTAGGGATGTTCACAAGGAAGGGAGATTCCGGCGAAACAGACAATCCGTCCAGAGGGAGGCTTTCAAAAGGTGACATGGTGGTGGAAATAGAGGGAGAGATAGATTCCCTGATTTCAGTTATAGGCCTGGCATCCACTGTCGTGAAGTGGCCCGACATCGTTTCGGATCTCGGGCAAACGCAGGTTGACCTGTTCACCATAGGTGAGGATATACTGGCTGATGGGAAGAAGAGAACCATTACGGAGGAAAGGACGCAGTGGCTTGAGGAAAGGACCCTGTTCTACAGGAACGAAGTTGGCAGGATAAAACTCTTCGTTATTCCAGGGGGCTCAGAGGAATCTGCCGTTCTTCACGTTGCGAGAACCACGGCGAGAACAGTAGAAAGGATGGTTGTGAGGTATTCTGACGCGATCCACACAAGCAAGGCGATGCTGTCCTACCTGAACAGGTTATCCTCTCTCCTCTTTATGCAATCACTCTCCGCCAACCTGAGAAAAGGAATCCCGGAGAGGATCTGGGAAATTGGAAGGGAGTCCTGAGAGCCCCTCAACGAATTCTTCCCTTGTTATTTTCTGGAAAGACCCGAACTTCACTGAGAACTCTGAAATGAGGGCAGCGATCAGGCGATCTCTTTCCACCTCTGCGTAAGACATAACCGATGGATCCATTCCGCACGGCCTTATTCTTGAAAAGCCGTCCAGTACGCTTTTTGAAATGTTGATTGAAACCCCATGATACGATACGTTTTCGTCCACGGCAATGCCCACCGAACCTATTTTCATTCCGTTGCACCATATTCCCGGCTCAATCTCGCCTTTTACAGCTGAAACACCGCATGTGGAGAGTGCACCGATCGTGGCTTCCATAATCCGGTTCACAAAAACCCTTAGGTCTCTTCTACCGTCTGTGCGGACATCCAGGATAGGGTAGATGACAAGCTGGCCTGGCCCATGATAAGTTATGTCCCCACCGCGTTCCGTCGCAACAGGAACTATGCCTATGTAGTTTTCAGGGATTGGCTTCCTGCCGACAGTGTATACTGGCGGGTGCTCTAAAAACAGAATCGCCCTATCAATATGCCCGCGTTTCACGGCCAGAACGGCCTTCTTCTGTATGCGAAGAGCATCGTCGTATCCGGTTGGGCCAAGATCAACGGCCGGATTTGAAATGAAGCGGTTTTCCAAATGCTCCCTCTGCAGACTCCATTACGCCTTCAGAAATCGTTGGGTGCGGGTGAATGGTAAGAGCAATGTCGTTTACAGAGAGCCCTGCTTCTACGGAAAGAGTTAGCTCGCTTATAATTTCCGATGAGTGAGGGGCGACTATCCCTGCTCCAGTGACTGTGCCGTCATCGTCAATGAAAATACGGTACGTACCAATGCTTGAATTCATGCCAAGGGACCTGCCATTGGCGGCAAGCGGAAACACGGTCTCCCTGGTCCCCCTTTTGCCAGTATAGGAGATCTCCGGATCAGAATAGATCACGTATGGCATGGAATGATAGTCCACTTCTGCGTCATGACCCGCAATATTCTGAGCTACAACACCTGCCTGATAATATGCCCTGTGGGCAAGCATGGGCTCCCCAGAAACGTCGCCGAGTGCATAAACGCCCTTGATTGAAGTTTCACAGTGTGAATCTATTTTTATGAATCTTCCATTCATCTCAAGATGCAGGTTCTCAAGTCCGAAACCCTCTGTATTGGGCCGCCGGCCAACAGTGACAAGAACGTTTTCCACCTGAAGCTTCTTCCCGTCGGAGAGGTCTGCTTCAAAAGCACTCCCCGATTTTACTATTTTTTCAACTTTTGTTTCTGTCAATATGGTTACGCCCATTGATCTGAGCTTCCTGTCTACGGGATTCACCAGTTCTTTATCAACTCCCGGCAGTATTCCCGGCATCATCTCCACTATTGTGACAGTTGAACCCAACTTCGAGAAAGCAGTACCGAGCTCTACTCCTATGTAACCCCCTCCAACAATAAGCAGCGACTTGGGTATCCGAGGTATGTCAAGGATCTCCCTGTTGTACGCCACCCCCTCAAACGATGGGAACCTGACAGGCGAGGAACCTGTGGCAATCACAAGATTCAGGCCGGTGATTTGCTTCCCCTGAACTTCCACCGTGTTCCTGTCAATGATCTTTCCTTCCCCCTTTATCACCGTGACTCCCTGGGCTTTGCAGAGAGTCTCAACGCCAGAGGTCAGTTTCCCAATCATTTCCCATTTCCACTTCTGCCATTTCCCCATGTCAATTTCTGGATTTGCATTCACGCCCGGCAGCTCCTTAAGATATCCAATTGAATTCGCCATTTCGATCAGCGCCTTAGAAGGTATGCATCCGTAGTTGAGGCACTCTCCGCCGATCTTTTCCTTCTCTATCAATGCCACCTTCTTGCCATGCTGACCGAGCCTTATTGCAGCACCGTAGCCGCCTGGGCCTCCGCCAAGTACTATCGCATCGTAATCCATATCTATCAATCCACAAATATCAGTGAAGGTTTCTCGAGCAATCCCTTTACCCTGCTTATGAACCTTGCAGCGTCTGCGCCGTCAATCAACCTGTGATCACATGAAAGGGTGATGTACATTTTTTCCTTCCCGGCAGGGTTCTTCTCATCCACAAGTGTTCTGTGGAAGGCTATAATCGCCACTTCTGGATAGTTGATTATGGGAGTCGAAAATATACCGCCAATGGTCCCCACGTTGGAGATTGTGAATGTGGAATCCTGCACGTCCTGCAGTGCCAGCTTCCCGCTTCTTGCCTTGTCTGCCAGGTTGGCTATTTCTGAGGATATGGCAAATACGTTCTTCTTGTCAGCGTTCTTGACTACAACGACGTTTAGCCCATCCGGCGTGTCGACCGCGACTCCTATGTTGTAATATTTCTTTATTGAGTATGATCGGGATTTTTCGTCATATACTGCATTGAATCTGGGAAATTCTTTCAATGCAAGCGTAAGGGCCTTGACGAATATCGGCGTGAAGGTAACGTTCTGATCCTTGCTCTTTAGATCTTCCCTGGTATCTCTCAGCTTTGTGAAATCTATCTCCTCGCCAATCATGAAATGTGGAATTATTGCCTTGGACTTGCTCATTTTCTCAAAAATTATCCGCCTGAGGCCCTTCGGTTCGTACTGCTCCTCCATTCCTGGCCTGAGTTCCAGCACGCTCTTATGCACCTCGGATGCCTGTTTTTCAGCCTTCTTTTCCTGCCTGGCAGGTTCACTGGAAGCCTTGGATGCAGAAGCGAAGTTTTCCAGGTCTTTCATGGTAATCCTCCCGCCTTCGCCGGAGGGAGTCACGCTCTCTATGTCTATACCCATGTCCTTTGCAGCCTTCCTGATAGCCGGCGTAGCAATTGATCTCTGGGTTGCAGGCTTTTCCGCTGCAGTCTGCTGGACCTCATGCGGTTTTTCAACCGGTGTCTGTTCTGCAGTTGCCGCAGAGATATTGCTTGTGATCTCAGGCTTGCCGTCATCAATCTTTATCAGAAGATCGCCCACCTTTGCTACTTTTCCCTCGGCAACAAGGATCTCCGACACCTTTCCACTTACGGGGGACGGAATCCGCACGGTGACCTTGTCGGTCATAATCTCCACCATGTCCTGATCGCTAGAGATGGTATCGCCTACCACTGCGTGCCACTTTACAATTTCGCCTTCTGCGACTCCTTCACCAATATCCGGTAACCTGAATTCAAACATATCTTCACCCGTAAGTCTGCAATCGATTTATTGCATTCATTATGCGCTTTTCATTTGGAATATAATATTCCTCCCACCTGTAGGGGAACGGAGAATCCGGACCAGTTACCCTCAGGATCGGGCCCAGCAGGCTGTCTATCGCTCTCTCTGAAATAAGAGCAGATATCTCCGCGCCCATCCCGAGGGTTCTTGGCGCCTCATGGACAATGGCAACCCTGCCAGTTTTCTTAACCGATTTTATTATAGCGTCTATGTCCAGGGGGAGAAGAGTTCTCAAATCAATGACATCCGCGTCAACCTTGTTTTTCTCCACGGCGCTTAAGACCGTTGGCACCATCGATCCATAAGTGATTATGGATACTGAATTGCCTTCCTTAAGCAAATTTGCTTCTCCTATAGGCACCTTGTATTCCTTGTCCGGAACGGAACCCTTGATGGTTCTGTAAAGCCTCTTTGGTTCAAGGAATATCACTGGATCACCGTATTCCATGGCAGATATCAGGAGCCCCTTTGCATCATAGGGATTGGAAGGTGTTACCACAGTCAGGCCCGCAGTGTGGGCAAAATACGTCTCTCCACTCTGTGAATGGTAGAGGCCGCCCTTCACACCGCCTCCGTATGGTGTGCGCAGTACCATTGGAACTGTGTAATCGCCGCCAGATCTGTACCTGATCTTTGCCATCTGGTTAATGATCTGATCCATCGCAGTATAGATAAAATCCTGAAACTGGATTTCGGCAATGGGCTTGAGTCCGGTGAGTGCCATGCCGATTGACATGCCAACTATACCCAGTTCGACTAGAGGGGTATCCAGGACACGGTCTTCCCCATACTTTGACTGAAGCCCGTCTGTAACGCGGAAAACTCCGCCGTCCTTTCCAATGTCTTCTCCGAGCAAAATCACTGATTTGTCTGTTCCTAGCAGATGGTCAAGTGCCGAATTGAGCGCCTGGACCATTGTCATATCGCTCATAGTATATCTTCAACCTCCTCTTTGAGCATCCATGTAAGCTTTGCATTCACGTCGGCGAATGCAGTAGACGGGTCTGGAGCAGGGATTTTTTCGCATTCGTTGAATTTATCCTCAACCAGTTTTGCTGTTCTTGATTTAATGCCCTCAATCATTTTGTCGTCAAGAAATTTCTTTTCTTTCAGGATCTTGCCGCTTAAAACAATGGGGTCTTTTTCGCTGCCTTCATCAACGGTTTCGCTTCTATATTTCGTGGGATCGTCGGAAGTCGAATGGGGGCCCATCCTGAAGCTTATCGCATCTATAAGGGTGGCACCTTTTCCATCCCTGGCCCTCTTGACTGCATCTCTTACCTTCTCGAATGTGTCAACAAAGTTATTTCCGTCTGCCTTGACGCCTTTTATTCCATATGCTTCCGCCTTTGTCCAAATCTCAACCTTGGTCTGTTTTTCAACAGGGAGAGAAATAGCCCAGCCGTTGTTTTCACACAAGAATATTACTGGAAGATCGTACACACCGGCCAGATTCAATGCAGCATGGAAATCCGGAGTGGAACTTGATCCATCACCGAATGTAGCCAGAACAATGCTCTTCTTTTTCTGGTACTTAAGAGCATAAGCAGCGCCGGCAGCAAGCGGAAGATTGGTTGCTACGGGGCTTTGTATGGACATGAAATTGAATTCTTTGGAACTGAAATGGCTTGGCATCTGCCTTCCCTTTGCTTTGTCGGAATCATTGCCCATTATCTGGTTGATTATGGTCTCAATAGGGACTCCCCGGTGTAGCATGAGCGGCACATCCCTGTAATATCCGTAGATAAGGTCGTTTGGTTCCAGCGCCATTGAAGCACCCACCTGAAGGGCTTCCTGCCCCATAGTGGGAGTGTAGAATCCGACCCTCCCCTGTCTCTGTGCCGTCACTATTTTCTTGTCCAGAGTCCTGGACAACACCATCGCAGTGTAAGCCTTTATGTATCTATTCCTCTCCTCATTGTCTTCAGGCATTCAATATCCTCCTTCTTGCCCAGGCCTCTGAAGCTTTATACGAGGTTCTCACCAGCGGACCAGATGCCACATAAGAGAAACCCCTGGAATAACCCTGTGCTTCCAGTTCCTTGAACCTATCCATGGGGGAATATTCAGCGACCTCTATTTGCATTCTTGACGGGCGCAAATATTGCCCTATTGTCAGTATATCTACCCCCTCCTCCCGCAAATCGTCCATGGTTGATAATACTTCCTCATCGCTCTCTCCGAGTCCCAGCATAATTGAGGATTTTGTCAGGATCTTTGGGGCAACCTCCTTAACATGAGCTAGCACCGTCAGCGACTGGTCATAACCTGCCCTCGCGTCCCTTATCTTCGGTGTAAGCCTCCTTACGGTTTCAACGTTGTGTGCATAAACGTCCGGCCCAGATTCTATCACTTTGTCAACCAGAGAAAGATTTCCACGGAAATCAGGGGTTAGAACCTCCACTAATATACCAAGCTCCTTTACTTTCCTTACCACGCCCGCATAATGGGATGCCCCCTGATCAGGGAGATCATCCCTGTCAACAGATGTAATAACTGCGTAGCTAAGCCCCATTTCTTTGACAGCAGCCTGGATCTTTTCAGGTTCCGCCGGATCCAGAGGCTGCATCCCTCCATGCGTGACGGAGCAGAACCTGCATCCTCTGGAACAGTTTCCGCCCATAATCATGAACGTTGCAGTGCCACTTTCCCAGCATTCTGCGATATTAGGACACCTCGCCTCCTCGCATACAGTATGAAGCGAATTTTCCCTCACATTTCTCTTAATGAAAAGATAACTTTCTCCAGAAGGAATTTTTACCCTTGTATACTCCGGTTTCACGTACCTCCATTTTAGGAGGGTATTCTTATTTTTCTGTAATCAGTTGACAATCTCTCAATCAAAATCCTTAAAATGAAAAATAGGAACTGAAAAATTCAGGAAATCCGTTATCTTGACGCTACTTTTTCAAGTTCATCGGATTTTGGGGTTTAATGGTACATGATAGCGTCGCGGTACACAACTCGAAAGAAGCAAACTGTATACTGACCTCTCCTAAGCCTTAAGGAGGAGATCACTGTGTTCCATTGAAAAGTGGAGACAAAGTGTAATTTGATGCGGAATCAAACCCAGAGAAATCCTTCCATGAATTCTCCACGTTATTATGATTAGGTGGTCGCAAATGGCTGGAATCCCGGCAGTATACCAGAAACAAATGGCTCTATCCTGATGTCTGGATAAATTGCCTTAAATGGAAGCCAAGTGGTTGCTATCAAAAATTGTAATCGATGAGGCAGGATTCCCACTGTTCTCGTAAGGAAGAATCATAAACTTGCAGATGTTGGAAGTGCGCTTGCAGCTTCAGAAATCACCACTAGAGTCAACATTTTTGTGATCATTCCACTTTTGAAGAAGCAGCTGTTTTGACTTAAGGCTTTCAGATGGCATTTCCAAAAGGTACCCGTTCCAGGTTTCCACAGGCGCAAAGAGAAACTTTATGGCAGCAGACTTGTCGCAGTGAATTCTTAATTAAGTTTTATTACTTTGTGATATTACGTATAACAATGAAAATAATAGCGGTCGTTGACGATGAGAATTACATTTCGCCACTGGAATACGGCAACTCAATTATGGTGATCGATGATCAGTCTAAGCAGATAAAGGAATACGAGAACCCAGGATTCGGAGCGACTCACGGCGGAAAGGAGAGGGCGATGGCTGCAATTTTGACACTTAAAGCAGATGCCATAGTGGTCAAGGAAGGGAGCCTCTGTCCAGGATCATACTTCATGTCTCAGGGACGCTTGAAATACATCCCTGTAGAATATGAGAAATTTGACGAGGTTATGAAGAATCTGGATTCCATCAGAACAAAGGCACAGAACGAACTTGAACCTTTGATGTATCAGGAGTAAATCTTAAGCTCTACCCTTAGAGATCCCATACCTGATTGCCGACCCAATCAGGTGTGAAATCCTTATTGCCTCCGGCACAGAATTCAGTATGCACTGCTTGGAGAGGATTTCGGCAGTTTGCTCAGCGGTGATACCGCTCAAATTCACGTAAACTGATTTTTCATTGTCCAATTTGATACTGATGGGCCGCAATTTTTCAAGCAGCGATCTTTTCTCTTCTGACGAACCGTGGTGTAAATCTATTACTCTGTACATTGACTGAATTGAAGGATATTTCTTCACCACGCTTATAACTGGAATTTCAGTTGCCCTGGCAACTTCATCCAGATCTGCGATGTTCATCCCGCCGAATGTGACTCCGTTGAGAAGTATTGCAGTGATGTTTTTCGCGGGAAATCTCTTACAGAGTTTTATGATAGATGAAGTCGAATCCTCTCCGTCCAGAGTTATCTTCTCCGATGAAAATCCCTCTATCCTGAAATCGAATCTCATCAGAGTGCCGATTATGGTCGTTGTCCGGTCAGATTCACGCGAGAACGGAAAGTCATCTATGCCGATTACGAGGTTACCTTTTTTTAGCGTAATCAGCGACTCCTAAAGCATTTAACTATTTTTCCATTGCATTCCCGTTGAAAGGCATATTGATAGCCGAACATGGAACCTAGCCTGTTTATCCTTGTGAAAATACTATACAATTATGAGATTCCACAAAAGAGTTTATTTATCTCCAACCCCCTAATTCAGGCGCGGCCTTTCCCATGAACTCCATAATTTATGGGAGACTGTGGAAGACCATTAAAGTATACCGACATTTACGTGTCCAGCATCTACTAGGCAGCCATTTACTGTTATTTCATTCACTATCATGGATAGAATGATCTAACCTAAATCCTTATATTGACTCTAAATATGCAGGGCTTACGCTCTCTTGGTGCACCCTTCAACAATGTTGGAGGGGAAGGGTAAGAGGATTAATTTCCGATGAAGCCGGTATAGGTTTATAGAGCAAAGTGGATTGTGCAGACTGTTAAACTGCCTGGAGGATGGTTTGGTTTGGGCGCCGAAGAAGGACGTGCCAAGCAGCGAAATGCCTTGGGGAGGCGCATGGAGCCTGAGATCCAAGGGTGTCCGAATGGGACTTCCTGTCATTTATTGACACTCCTTAGGGAGAGGAAACCCGGGGAATTGAAACATCTTAGTACCCGGAGGAAAAGAAATCAAGCGAGATGCCGTTAGTAAAGGCGATCGAAAGCGGCAAAAGGCAAACCGAACGTTCCATTGAAAGATGGATCGAATGTGGAGTTAGGACTTTTTCCAATGCTACGGAAGCCGACGGTAACTACCTGGAAAGGTGGGCCATAGAGGGTGATAGCCCCGTGCCGGAAGGCTTCCTTGCTACGAGGAGAAGTATCCAGAGTACCGTGCGTCGTAATTCGCGCGGGAATGTGGGTGGCACTTACATCTAACCTTAAATACGACCCAAGTCCGATAGCGTACAAGTACCGTGAGGGAAAACTGAAAAGTAACCCGAAAGGGTGGTGATAAGTACCTGAAACCAGGCAGTGATAAACTTATAGGGCACTAAAGGGATGAGAGTCCTAACAAGACTTGACCGGTGTTCTATTGTCCGTGTTGAAGAACGGGCCAGGGAGTTTTGACGTGTGGCAAGGTTAATCATATAATGAGAAGCCGAAGCGAAAGCGAGAACCCGCACAGCAATGGAGGGGTTGCGTACTTAAATGCGTCAGTCACATGTGTAAGACCCGAATCCGGTCGATCTACGCCTGAGCAGGTTGAAGCCCAGCGAAAGCTGGGTGGAGGACCGAACCAGTTCTGATGTGCAAATCGTTTGGATGACTTGGGTGTAGGGGTTAAAGGCTAATCTAGGCCGGTAATAGCGGGTTCCCCCCGATACTACCCGCAGGTAGACTTCAGCAGAGATGTCCCATGAGGTAGAGCGACCGACTAGTCGGTGAGCAACCGAAAGGTTGCGCCGATTTATCGAACTCCGAACTTATGAGAATCGTAGAAGCTGGATGCTAGAGTTCAGGGATAAGCTCTGAACTCGTGAAGGGAACATCCTAGACGAGGGTTAAGGTCCCTAAATCTGACTAAGTGCGAATTAAAGAGGTTTTTGGCCAAAAACAGTGGGGAGGTTGGCTTAGAAGCAGCCATCCTTTAAAGAGTGCGTAACAGCTCACTCATCGAGGCCAAATGTCTCGAAGATGGAAGGGGCTAAAGTCAGATACCGAGACCTTCGAGCACCGAAAGGTGATCTGGTAGGGGGTGCGTGCTGCATGGGCGGAAGGTTCTTCGAGAGAAGGGCTGGACCGTGCAGTATCGTGGATCCTGGTGAAAGTAGCAGTCAAGAATTGTGAGAATCAATTCCGCCGAAAGGGCTAAGGGTTCCTTGGCAATGTTCGTCAGCCGAGGGTTAGTCGATCCTAAGGTGTCCCTTAACAAGAAGACACCGAAAGGGAAGCTGGTTAATATTCCAGCACCATTGGCGTTTTGTCCCGGATTAAAATTTCAGGGTATGCCAGGCATGGCAGCCAACATGTTGCTGTCCATAATCCTGTGGAGAGCCGTAATGACGCGAAGCAGGAGAAAGGAAGGCAGTCCCCCTCAGGGGATCTGGTAAATCCCCGGAATCCGTGAAAAGTTTCCGGGAGTCAAGTCAATGTCCGTACCAAGAACCGACACAGGTGCCCCTGGATGAGAAGTCCAAGGCGTTTGGGAATAATGGATCTGAGGGAATTCGGCCAAATAGCTCCGTATCTTCGGTAGAAGGAGTGCCTATCCCGCGAGGGGATAGGTCGCAGTGGCAAGGGAACTCCGACTGTTTACCAAAAACACAGATCGCTGCTAGTCCGTAAGGATTTGTATAGCGGTTGAAACCTGCCCAGTGTCGGTACCTGAAAGCCTCGTTCAAGGGGAAGTAGGGCCGATAAACGGCGGGGGTAACTATGACCCTCTTAAGGTAGCGTAATACCTAGCCGCTTAATTGGCGGCTTGCATGAAGGTTCAACGAGGGTTCCACTGTCCCCAGATTCAGCCCCGTGAAATTGATGCACTGGTGCACAATCCAGTCTCTCCCACGTGAAAGCGAAGTCCCCGTGGAGCTTTACTGCAACCTGTAGCTGTAATACGACTTTCGATGCGTAGTGTAGGAAGGAGCTGTCGATCCCTGGGTTTTGGCTCAGGGGGAGGCAACGATGAAACACTTCCCTTCGGAAGTTGCGTTACTAACCTCGAAAGAGGGACAACTATTGGCAGGCAGTTTGGGTGGGGCGCCACACCCCTGAAAAGTTAACAGGGGTCCCCAATGGTCAGCTCAGAAGGGTCAGAAATCCTTCGTAGAGTGTAAGAGCAAAAGCTGGCTTGACCGAGTTGCGCCCAATAATCAACTCGGATGCGAAAGCAAGGTCTAACGAACCACCCTGTCCCCTTTTGTGGGGGCGGGTGATAAGAGAGAAGTTACCCCAGGGATAACTGAGTTGTCCTCGGCAAGAGTTCACATCGACCCGAGGGTTTGCTACTTCGATGTCGTC
>JAJZNS010000031.1 GCA_021811635.1 Thermoplasmata archaeon | reverse complement strand
AAATAATGCGCTACACAAAAGCAGCCAAGGAAATGGTCAATACAGCATCCACCGTAGGCAGATAAGCTTTCAGCACGATCAACCTGACTGGGCTGGAAAAGAGATGATTAAATTAGGTTGCTGTATTTAAGGATGGGTGGAATTATTTTCCGTGACCTGTCATGACAAGGAAGTGAAATTATAATGGGAGAGATTGAAAAAATTGAACAAAAACTGAAGGGCGAAACTAACAAAGAGGACATGGACATCCCTAGAAGCGAGATCCCTGTTAATTCTACCGAAGTCCTCGACGTCCTGTGGCATAATGCATCCGTGAACCTGGACAACCCTGTCGATTATAAGTCAAAAGATCAAGTGTACAGGGTAACATTTGGTTATGCAGAAGTAAAGATGCCGGATGGCAAGGTTGGTGTCTTTACCGAAATTCCCGGAATGTCCCAGAGAAAGGATGTCATTAGCATGACTTTCAATGTCTCAGGTCTGGCAGATAACCGTGGTACGGAAATGCAGTTCTTCAAGAACAACATCACGGTGACTCCAGAAAGGGAGTACAGGCACATACTGGATTTTCAGTGGGCAGTTCTTAACAGAGGAAATATCTAGGATCGTATTTCACTGCACAGGATTGAATCCCTTCACAACCAGACCAGAATGCCTGGTTTCTTTCACAAAAACTGACTGTCTTCCACGATCAATTGACCTGTAAACAGCGGGTTCCATTGCAACGTAAGTTCCGCCCGCGGGAAAAGTAATTAATTCCGGGTTCAAGTTGCTTTCGACGATGGCATGGATGGTTATGATGATCTGGCACATTG
The DNA here is from genome assembly GCA_021811635.1 of Thermoplasmata archaeon. Next base: position 2,778 of record JAJZNS010000031.1, on the reverse strand, counting down.
CGTCGGTACATGGCCCGGCTTCAGTAATAAGTTTCAGCACAAGATAATTTTTACCAATCCCGTCCAGCACGGAACCTTCGATTGTAATCGTTCCCTTGCCAACCCGTATTTCCATCCCCTCAGGTGCTCCCGGAAACCGGCATGCTTACTCCAGTTTTCTTTATATCTCTGAGAATCTTCTCTGTTCTGCCCTTCATTAGTATTGAGTTAGTCACAACCGTTGTGGAACTGAAACCCATGGCAAGTGCAGCAAGCATGGGAAGAACAGAATAGACCGCAAGCCCGAAAGCCGGCACAAGGATTCCAGCCGCAACGGGTATAAGAGCAGAGTTGTATCCTATTGCCCAGAAAATGTTCTGCCTTATCTTTGAGATTGTTTTTCCAGCAATCACTATGGCCTTCGGGATACTGTTAAGATCATTGCTCAGTATTATCAGGTCACCGCTATCCCTGGCTATATCCGAACCTGAACCCATGGCGATCCCTACATCAGCAGTCTCCAGGGCGACGGTATCATTGATCCCATCACCAACAAAAATGACGTAATCTCCCTTCTGCTGGTATTCCTTGACAATATCTGCCTTCTGTCCCGGGAATACGCCAGCATGAAAGTCGCTCAGTCCTAGCCGCTGGGTTATGTCCTTTACCGCCTCCTCTGAGTCACCGGACAAAACCGATACCGAAAGCCCCATGGATTGCAGCTGATCAATTGCTTCCCTGGACCCATCTCTCAAGGGATATTCCAGGCCTATTGAACCCATTTTGACTCCATTAACAAGAATGTCCACCGCTGATCCGGACTGTTGCATAGACCTAGCAAGTCCTATCTTATTCCCGTCCACTACACCTTCTATCCCCGTTCCTGGGGTTTCCTTGATTCCGGTAGATTTGTGCAAGATCAAATTTCTGTGTTTAGCCTCATTGGTTATTGCTTTCGCAACGGGATGATTAGAGTTCAATTCAAGCGACGCACCCAGGGCAAGAAGATCATCTTCTTTCATGCCCCCGCTCACTGTAATGGAAGATATTTCAGGATCTGAACCCGTTAAGGTGCCGGTCTTGTCAAACACAACCCTTGTTGCTTTTGCCAGTCGATCCAGAGACCCTGCATTCTTTACCACAATTCCATTTTCCGACGATATGCTTGACGAAATAAGCATTGTTATGGGCCCCGCCAGGCCGATCGCGCATGGGCAGGCTATAACTACAACCGATACGAAGGAGAGCACAGCTATTTCAACGGAATACGGGCTGCCGACATAACTCAGAAAGATCAGCCAGAAAATGGCTGAGGCAACAGCTACTGTAAGAACAATAGGTATAAAGATTGCCGAGAATCTGTCCGCGATTTTCTGCACCTTGGCCCTTCCAGTGGATGCTTTCCGTATCATGTCATATATCTGGCCGACCGTGGTATTCCTTCCAGTTTTTGATACCTCCATCCTCACGGAACCGTTAAGGTTTGAAGTTCCTGAAAAAACTGCATCACCGACCCTCTTTACCACCGGTTCCTGTTCTCCGGTCAGTATCGACTGATCGACTTCAGTCACACCCTCATATATCTTCCCGTCGCAGGGAAACATTTCGCCTGGTTTAACAAGAATCCTGTCTCCCGTAGAGATTTCACTGGTTTTCCTATCCACTACATCTCCAGAATCACTTATGAAATGGCTCGTAGCTGGAATCATGTCCACCAGTCTGGATGCAGACCTGTTTGCCCTCTTTTTCGTGCTGTTCTCCACGTAGTTTCCCGTCAGTATAAGGGTGATAATGAATGCTGACGCATCGTAATAGATGCTGGCGGAGATTATCGCCTTTGGGAAAATGGTGATGAACAGGGAGAAGACAAATGCAGTAACAGTTCCGATGGTTATCAGAAGATCCATGTTTCCTTGCCTTGACTTTATGGCCATGTAGGCCCCCTGGTAGAAAACGTATCCTGAATAGACCTGGACGGGAAGAGCCAATAACAAAAGAATGTAATCTCTGTACGCAAACTGAAGAAGATAAGTTATAATCAGGATGGGAATGGAAAAAATCCACGCTACAGCAAGCCTGTATCGAAGGCTCTTTTCCCTTTCATCCGGAGATGTGTACTCCAGCATGCATGATTTTGAACAGAAATAGACTTTTTCACCATCTACCACCGTAAATATGCTGCTACCCTCGGGGACGTACATTCCACATACTGGATCTGTCGGCATTCAGCATTACCTGGTGTACTTGATTGGATTCTGGTCAAATGTCTGCTTGCAGTGTTCGCAGCAGAAATAGTAGGTCTTTCCCGCATAGTTGCTGGTAATACTTTCGTCAGATACCTTCATTCCACACACAGGATCTATATTTTTTGCCATGTTTGTAGATTACAGGCAGCTATTAAAGATGATTCTTTGCAAAATGTAAAATATGACGGTGTAATGATTACAATATGATCACTGACAGGACAGAAATAGACCAGAGGTTAATCTCCATACTCAAGAGCAATTCCAGGATGCCGCTTTCTGATATTGCAAAGGAAGTCGGGATCAGCAGGGTTACAGCCAAGCACAGAATTGATGAACTTGTCGATTCCGGCGTGATCTCTGGTTTCACACTAAAATTGTCCATAGAGGATGAGAACCTTGCGATAGTGCACTTTGAAAAGGGTGTGAAATTGCCTTCTGATATGCTACTTGAGGACTATGAGCTGATGGATGGTAGCCACATGTCTGTTATGCATTACGAGGACATCCCCAAGATCGGAGATATGGAGATCAAGGACCTGAAAATAGTAAAGAA
>JAJZNS010000069.1 GCA_021811635.1 Thermoplasmata archaeon | reverse complement strand
TTCTCGGCACTGACGGACTGGCTTTATATCCGCATCAGCAGGAAGCCATCCGGAACTTCAGATCAGGATCAGACATCATAGTTTCAGTACCGACGGCTGCAGGAAAGACTCTCATCGCGACTGTAGCCATCACAGATTCTTACCTGAAGGGACTGAAGTCGATCTATATAGTCCCGCTGAGGGCGCTCGCTTCAGAAATTTACGCAAGCCTGTCAAGGTTAAGGTTGATCGGGGCCAGGGTAGGGATCGCGACAGGGGATTACAACGAAGGCTACACGCGGCTCTCCAGATTCGACGTAATCGTAATGACATCGGAAAAGGCCGACTCACTGCTCCATCATGAGCCTGAATTCCTGAGTGAAATAGGGCTTATAGTGGCTGACGAGATGCATCTTCTCGGAGACAGCGACAGGGGTTCGAGGCTTGAGGTTTTCATCACCGCGGCCAGGCTGGTTAACCCGGACATAAGATTTGTCGGGCTCTCAGCGACCATATCCAATGCAGATCAGCTCTGCGGGTGGCTCAAATGCAAGCTTACGAAGAGCAATTTCCGTCCTGTACCTATAGAAAGCTTCACCATATTCAGGAATAGGGTGGAGAACGAGTCCGGGTCAGAGGCGTTGAAAAACCCTCTTCCAGAAATTTCAAAATCGCACATAATCGAAGGCGGTCAGGTTCTGATATTCAGGAATTCGAGGAAGCGTGCAGAGGAGACCGCAATCGAACTGTCCCGGGAGCTTGATCTTGCGGGACCCGAGTTGCCAGTTGCGGAGGATGAGAGGACATCCAAGGAGTCGCTGCTTTTCGAATTGATCTCGAAGGGAGTCGCCTTTCATCACGCAGGCCTTTCTAACGAGAACCGGCAGCTGGTCGAGGATTACTTCAGGGAAGGAAAGATCAAGGCAATATGCGCGACCCCTACCCTAGCAGCTGGTGTAAACCTGCCTGCCAGGGCCGTAATTCTCAGAGACCTCACCAGATTCAGCGACGGATACAGCCAGTTCATTTCAATAATGGAGGCAAAGCAAATGATGGGCCGAGCTGGAAGGCCCGCTTACGATAAGAAGGGTTACTGCTACCTGTGGGCCTCGTCCGATCAATCGTACGAGATGTGCAGGAAATACATAGAGGATGAACCCGAGGATATCAGGTCCTCACTGTCGGAAGTCCATCTGCTTAGGTTTAACAACCTTGCATTGATTTCATCCGGTATAGCGCATAACGCAGAAACGCTGATGGACTTTTATTCCCGCACATTCATGGGATATTCCGGTGACATGCCCGCAAGGCAATCCGTGGATGAAAGCCTTGATTTTCTGGAGACAAACGACTTCATCCGCAGCGGTTCCGCTGGATTGAAGGCCACCGATTTCGGAAGAAAGGTTTCAAACCTTTACATAGACCCCATGAGCGCACTGGCATTCAAGAATTTCCTTGAGGAGGAATTTTCCGTATTCGGGGCGCTTTACTGCATCTCTTCGGTACCGGATATGCCTCAGGTCTCCGTCCAGAAACAGGATTATCCGCTCCTGGACGATGCAGGAGAGCGCCTTTACACCGACAGGATAGATCCGCCCGCCCTGAAACTTGCACTGATAATGAAAGACTGGATCGATGAAGTGCCGATTAATAAGATTTCAGAGAAATACAGTGTTGGGTCGGGAGATATACAGAGCAGAGTCGCAACCGCGGAATGGCTGCTTTTCAGCATGGCTGAACTCTCATCAATCTACAGAAAACAGGTTAGAGATGAAATAATGAACCTGTCGCTCAGGATCAGGGATGGGGTAAGGCAGGACGTGATTGACCTGCTCAGGATCAGGGAGGTTGGCAGGGTTCGCGCCAGGCGTCTTTACAATGCAGGCTACCATTCGGTCAGGGAGGTGGGAGAAGCGAGGGTGTCTGATCTGGCAAAACTCAGGAATTTTTCGGACAGGCTTGCTGAAACCATAATTTCCAACGCGAGGTTGATTTCCGGTGATTCACGCTAAGGTACCCAAAAGCAGGGCCCAGGACAATATCCTGAGGCTGAAGCAGAAGAACCTGATCGCGAAAGGGTTTGAAATCATCAGGATCGGGGAGGACGTGCTCATACCGCTGAACGAGGACACTCCAGCAATGCCTGAGGGCATGGAGACTGTCGACGTCGAAGGCAAAGCCAGGAAGGAACGCGTCTATCCAATGAAGCATTCCGGCTCCTTTGACGTTATCGGGAAAATTGCAATCGTAAAGGTGAAATCTGTTGAGAAAGCAAAGCAGATCTCTGACAGCATCATGACGACCAATAGGGGAATCGATACCGTATATTACGGAGGAAAACTGAGCGGAAGTGAAAGGGTAAGATCCCTATTCCTTCTCGGGGGAGTGGACAATCCTGTAACAATCCACAGGGAGAACGGCCTCAGGTTCAGGGTCGATGTGTCGAAGGCTTATTTTTCCCCAAGACTGGCCACAGAGAGAAAAATCCTGTCGGAAGGGGTACGGGATAGAGAAAGAATACTGGACCTTTTTGCCGGGGTCGGACCATTCAGCATTACCGTTGCTTCACGAAGCAAATGTTCCATAGATGCTGTTGACATAAATCAGGAAGCAGTGCGACTGATGTCTGAAAATATAGCGCTGAACAGGATGAAGGGGACGATCACGCCAGTCTGTGCGGACGCTGCTGATTTCCTTGGAGAAACGAAAACAAAGTATGACAGGATCATCATGAACCTGCCGATGAAGTCTCCGGACTACCTGGATATAGCTGCAGTCCATCTGAAGAGTGGAGGCATCATAAACCTGTACGTGATTTCAGACATTGAGAACCTCACTTTAACGATGGAAAGGGCCAGGGCCCTTGGGCTTTCCCTGGTGGGAAAGAGGATAGTTCATGGTTACTCGAAGGACAAGAATCTATATTCGCTTGAATTGAGGAAGGAGTAATGGCCACTATCGGGGAAAAACTTGGAGACCTAGCAGTAGAGGTATACGAGAAGGTGCTTATGGACGAGATCGCCAAGGCACCTATCCCATCACATCTGGCCATTATCACAGACGGTAACAGGAGGTACGCCAGGGGTGAGGGACTTCCTGAAATTCTTGGCCATGTCAAGGGGAAGGAAAAACTTGAAGAGGTGCTCGAATGGTGCCGGGACATAGGCATCAAGATCGTGACAGTCTATGCCTTTTCCACAGAGAATTTTTCCAGAACAAAACGCGAGGTGGATTTTCTCATGGATCTGATAGAGAAATCACTTAACGACCTCCTGCATGACCAAAGAATAGTCAGGAACGAGATTAACATCAGGGTACTTGGCAAAATTGAACAGCTACCTCAGTCTCTAAGAAACGCCATTGATAAAGTTGAGAATTTTACGAAGGACTACAGCAAATTCAGGCTGAATCTCGCCATAGGATATGGTGGCAGGACAGAAATTGTGGATGCGGTCAGAAGGATCTCCGAAAAGGTGAGGAGCGGCGAACTGGCGCTGGAGGAGATAAGCGAAGAAACATTCCGCGGGTTCCTGTATGACCCGACCATCCCGGACCCTGATCTCGTGTTCAGGACCAGTGGGGAGGAGAGGGTCTCGAATTTTCTGCTCTGGCAGTCTGCGTACTCGGAACTTTACTTCTGCGAAGTCAACTGGCCGGAACTCAAGAAGATTGATCTCCTGAGGGCTGTGCAGAACTACCAGCAGAGGAAGAGGAGGTTCGGTCACTAAATGTTCGTGGGTGTGGACGATACAGATTCCCCAAGGGGCATGTGCACTACCTACCTGATGACAAAAATTATCGAGGAAACCGATCTCGATCTCATCGGATACCCGTCGCTTGTCAGACTCAATCCCAACGTTCCATACTGTACAAGGGGCAATGCAAGCCTGGCGATCAGGCTTGGGAAAGGAAGAGGAAGACCGATCGTCATAGGATCCATAGGTGAAAACCCAATTATCTCCTATCCTGAGGGGGAAGAATCAGGAAACATGGAGGAGTTGCTTGAACTGGGCAGTACAATAGTGAGGAGATACATGGAGCATGACAGCATGACCAATCCGGGAATTGTTGTTTCCAGGGGCATGCTCCCGACAGAACTGTATGACAGGGCGGTCAAGTCATTCGTTGAACTGGGCGATGTGGAAATTCTTCTGCAGCAGAATTCTGCCCTTTATGAGAAGATTGGGAACGGGAGAGGCATAATCGGGGCAGCCGCAGCCATTTCCTGGCCGGCATTAAGGGTGACCTTCGAGCTCATCTCTTACGGCTTTCCATTCAGGGAAAACGGGAAGCCGCTCAAGGAGGAGATTTCCTTGAGCGTGCACAGAATGGGCACAACATTTGACTCATTTGATCCGGAAAACCGAAGGGCTGCTATGTTCCCATCCTCAAGGACACCAATCATATACGGGATCAGGGGTTCCAGTCCCAGCGACCTGATCAGGACGAGGGAATCAATACCTAATCGCACGCTCGGGGAGGAGAGATATATTCTGTACAGGACTAACCAGGCATCCGATGACCACATCATAAGAGACCCGGAATCCCTGAAAAATGGGGAATCGTATCAGGTGGAAGGTTACCTGCTGGATACACCTGTCCCCATGGAGGGGGGCCATTATTTTGCTGAGATTGGCACCAGGAATGGTAACCTGAAGATTGCCGCCTTTGAACCTACAAAGACGTTCAGGGCCAGTTTCCGGCTGCTTCTGCCAGGCGATTACGTCAGGGTTTACGGATCGTATCTTGACGGATCGATGCATCTTGAGAAATTTGCCCTTCTTGCCAGGGGGAGGTCCTTCATTAGGACACCGCCAAAATGCAGCAGATGCGGAAAAAGGATGAAGAACAGGGGCTACAGGGATTACCGCTGCACCAGCTGCGGAGCACGCGCTTCCTCGGCAGAATACACCGAAGAGAAAAGATCCATAAATTGCGGTATGTATGAGGTTCCAACCTGTGCGCGCAGGCATCTGTCCAGGCCAATCTCCCTGATCGGTGGTGGAGGCGACCTGTTTTGATCGCCATCAGCGGGATACCGGGTACTGGCAAGACGACCCTTTGCATGGAGCTTTCCAGGCTGGGTTATACCTGCCTGTCGTTAGGAGATTTCCTAGCTAAACGGATCACGCAGCCAGATGGCGAAGTTGACGTATCAGATTTTGAATCTCTGGAATTTGATTACGATTTTGTGGAATCTCATATGTCGCATGTGATATCTGGTTCTGATGCAGTAATCATATTAAGTTGCAGGGAAGAGACAGTGAAATCGAGGCTTGAGGAAAGAGGGTATGATCTTAGCAAGATCAACGAGAACCTGGATGCGCAGAGGTCTGAGATTATTTACAGCGAAGCAATGGAAAGGCTGCCTGCAAACAGGATACTGGTGATTGACTGCTCCTCAAGATCCATTGAAGACATTGCCGCCATGGCAATCGAATTCCGGAAGGTGATCACTGCTGGCAGGTGAAAGGGCAGGATCATCCTTTGCGGCCGGCATTGCAAGGCCGTTTTACAGGTTCAATCCCAATGTGCTCAGCATAATCTCGCTTCTGTTCGCTGCCCTTGCGGCCACCCTTTATTATTACGGATTTCTGCTGATCTTCATTCCCGCGATCATCTTGTCTGCCGCTCTTGATGCAATCGACGGGGAAGTTGCAAGGCACAGGGGGCTTGCATCCAGGAAGGGAGATCTACTGGATCACTTCATTGACAGGTATGCTGACATCCTGATAATTCTCGGGGTGGGGCTGAGTTACTATGGCAACGTGCTGCTTGCTGGGCTTGCAGTTGAAGGGGTTCTCATGACCAGTTACATGGGCACACAGGCGCAGGCACTTGGTGCAGGAAGGGATTACAGGGGGGTGCTGGGAAGAGCCAACAGGCTTGTGATTCTCATCCTGCTGGCCCCGGTGCAGTTTCTCGTTCCATATTCATTCATTTACTATGGCCTGGTAATCAACGCCACCACCTCTGTTCTTGGCCTGTTCTTCATCCTTGGTAATGCCACAGCTATTTCAAGATTCATCCGGCTGTACAGGAAAATCTGATCGGCAACACTGTTTACTACTGTTGGGTATCTTCATCTTTCCGGAGGATAAGTACGCCGACAGCAGACATGGTATCACGTCCCGATCCCATGCCGGTTACAGAGACTCTTTCATTTCACCCGTCCAGCCTTTCAGTTCCGCTGATAGACCTCGAAAACCATGGTGCCTGCTTTTCTGCAAATGGATATTCCGCCACTATCCGGGGTCTCTCCCTACAATTGGAGGATTGCTGCGTCTCAAATCAACACGGGTCTTCTTTCCACTGCATGGATGGCCTTGAAAACACCTCACCGGCATATTCCCGGTCATAACCTGCAGGCAAGAGGGTGCCCTGCCCGAACAATCCTTGAATGCCGGCAACATGGCATGATCTTCCTTGTACCAATGGAGTAAAACTGGAAAGGAAAGCGGACACGGAAATCATCCCCATGGGCTGATAGCAGCCAAATGAAGGGGGCAAATCCTTGCGGTATCATGGTGCCTGGTTCACTGCGCCGCAATTGAAAGATACTTCGCCAGGAGCTTTCTCCCAGCCTCCTCGTCTTTGGCGTTGGAGTAAACACGGATAATCGGCTCGGTTCCGGAAGGCCTTATAAGGACCCAGCCGGTTCTTTCCCAAACCTTGAGGCCATCTGTCTCATCAATTTTCTGAATTCCGTCAATGCTCCTGATCCGTGCTTCAATATCCTCCCATTTTCCCTTGCGCTGAACGCTTGATTTTAGTACATGATACCTCGGGATTTCGGAAAGAAGGTCTGACAGTCTTTTGCCTGTAGAATTCATGATGGAAATGATCAGCATCGCCGCAATAGCCCCGTCCCGGCAATACTGATGCCTGGGGTATATGATGCCTCCATTTTCTTCCCCTCCAAGCGCTGCTTTCTCCTGAATGACAGTACGAGCAACGAGAGGTGCGCCAACTTTTGTCCTGATCAGCCTGATATCATTGGATCTGCACACGTCTTCCAGCGAATCAGAGGTGCTCACAGGAGTGACCACGGTATCCCCTCTTTTGCAGTAGTATTTGGTAAGGATCGGGAGTATGCTGTTGCCGTCGAGGAACTCGCCCTTTTCATCATAGAATACGCACCTGTCAGCATCACCGTCGTGGGCGATGCCCATGTCATATTCCCCGGATTTCATCAGGCTGCTCAGAGCGGTGAGATTTTCCGGCTTGGGTTCGGAATCCCTTGAAGTGAACAAACCGTCAGGGTTTGAGTTAAGGGTGGTGAGTTTCGCACCAGTCTTCTGCAGCAACAGGGGGGTTGTGAGATAAGATGCGCCATTGCCAGCGTCAAACGCAATCTTAAGTTTCACATTCTTGCCGGCCATTTTTGCCGAATCAAGGACTCTCTCCACGTAAGTCTTGTAGAATTCAGGTTCAGAAGTTATGGACCCCAGGGATCGCCAGTCTGCCTTCTTAGGTGATCCGGAATGGAAAAGCCTTTCGAGGTCTTCCTCTGTCTGCCTGGATGCCTCAGTGCCATCCGGTTCTATCACCTTCAACCCGTTATATTTCGGCGGGTTGTGGGATGCCGTTATCATTACACCAGGTATCGCGTGCATCTTGCAGTATATCTGGAGGCCGGGTGTTGGAAGGGTACCTATATTTGTGAGGTCTGATCCGCCAGAAAGCAGGCCCGCACTGACCAGGGAGAAAATATAGTCCCCGCTCTGCCTGGTGTCTCTTGCAATTGCAATGCGGGAAGCATTAAAATGGGAGGCGATCGCTCTTCCCATGCCGATACAGAGGTCTGAGGTGAGATCCTCATTTGGCACCCCTCTTATCCCGTTGGTGCCAAAAAGCCTGCCGGGTTTTTCCATGCTGGCAAATGTGCAGGTGATATATTTCAGTAGCGGGGTATGGGCGATAAAAGCCTTCGATTGCACAGCAGTGCATCTTGAAACCTGGGATGCGCATGGGAGAATTTAATATTGAATTGTATATTCATAGGCTGTTGCCAATTAAAATCGGAAGGGATTGTTATATAGCACCAACTGCGGTACTGATAGGCGACATTACCATAGGGGACAGGGTCATGATTTGTGACTACGCGGTTCTAAGGGGAGACACCAATTTCATCCGAATTTCAAGCGGCTCTAATATACAGGATTCCGTCACCATTCATGGAGAACTTGAGAGCCCCGTCCTCATTGGTTCCGGCGTGTCCATCGGCCATAACTCGGTGGTGCATGGCTGCAGCATATCTGACAGTGTACTTGTCGGAATGGGTTCGGTAGTTATGTCTGGAGCCATAATAGGCAAGGGATCTGTTATCGGCGCACATTCACTGGTGACAGAAAGATTCAAGGCAGAAGAGAATTCTCTGATAATGGGATCGCCAGCAAAGGTTATCAAAAGGGATCAGAAGTACCGGGTAATGGCAGAGCTTAATTCGTTGGCCTATGACCGATTGAGGGAGAACTACCTCTCCGGGAAGTATGATCGGCTGGAGGGTAAGGATCACTTCTCCAGAACGCTTGGAGACAATGCTTTGTCATGACAGAACTGCAGTCAAAATCATCCAGGAGGCTTGTCGCTCTCATTTCCGATGTGATGCACAATCAGTCGCAGACTTCTGGCACATGCTCTACAATCTTAGCTGAAGTGAACTCGCTACTCGAAGAGGACAAGTATGTGGATAATGTCCTGCAGGAGTCTCTGATTTCGTTGATGGGCAGTTCTTCGGTTAGTAATGAATGCAAGGAATCCATAATAGAAAGCCTCAGTAAGTTTGCCCCCACAAATTTCCAGGCTGCAGTTCTGGAGATTCATTACCTGGTGTGGCTCAAAGAATTCAGGGAAGCGCTGCAAGCCATCGAGAAGGACCCAAGATTTGAGACCAGCCAGGAATCAAAGTCGATCATAGATCTGATAGCGGTCAAATCAGGGTACTACGAAGAATGTGTGCTGCTTATGGCAAAGCTCGGCCAGTGGATTCCAGAAGTAATGCATGCATTCCTGGAGACAAAGCCCGGTAATGCCAGGGTCAGGGAAATCGCCGACATCATGAAGCAGAGATCTGGATCGCAGGCGTATGTGCCCTTCCTGGAGATGGCGTATGAAACCTACCCTGATAAGGGGTTTCGCGACGATCTTATATCAATTTATCTGAAGCAGGGAAATCCAGCTAAACTCGCCGCCATCACCAGGCAGCTTTCCGAAACTGAAATCAGCGATTCAATGGAGCTGTCCAGACTTGCCGAAATATTCCTGGCCGGCAAAGATATGGAAATGGCCATGCGCTTCTCCAAAAAAGCCGTGGTTCTGGATCCCAGTCTTCTGGAAGCCAACCTGGCATATCTTCGTACTCTCATGGCTGCAGAAAGGTACGAGGAGGCATACTCCCAGATAATGAAGATTGGAGGGGAGCAACCCAGAAATCCTGATATTGCCTGGCTGAAAGTAGTCTCTGCCTTCAAAACCGGGAGATACAGGGAATGCATTGATACGATCAATACAATGAGTGCGGGTTCCGGCATTTCCAAGGACCTGTTGCTTTATTCAATCAGGAGCTACATTGGGCTGGCAGATTACCACAGGGCACTGAAGGCGATTGAGGAAAGCTCCAAACTGCTTCAGGATGACGTTGAAATTCTCAGGGAAAAGTTCCTGCTGGAAAAGAAGTTCGAGAACAAAGGGCAAATCTTCCAGACAGCGGAGAAGTTGCTGAAACTTGACAGCACATACCAGGAGGCCCTAAAATTCGTCATCAGCATGCTCTACGACACTGAGGAATATTCGAGGATAGTGGATCGCTTCGCAAAGATCAGCTCGACTGATCCGGAAGTGCTTGCCTACGTGATCGCAAGCTACCTGAGAGTCTCCCCTGGGGTAGATGGCACAAGGGAGGCCCTGAGAAAGGCCAGGCCGCTGATTAATCAGGGCATAGTTCTTGACACGTTGTTTGAACTCGCAAGATCGGATGAATTTGCCGAAATCCTGAAGGCTGAAGTTCCGCTGGATTCAGAGGATGCCTGGCCAGTTACACTCTGCCTTAATTTCCTGAGAGGGAAGTCCATTATATCGGCCAACGACTTATTTGATAAGGCTTCCAGGATCAGGTCAATAGGCCTGATGTGGGGACTAGCAAAATCCAGGTTCTATGCCCAGAACTGCGATATAGACGAGAAGATGCTTCTGTTCCTTTCCACAAAGCCATACGATATCCTCAGCACTACCATGGCCAGAATCAAGGAAATTATTGAAGGTAAAATTCCTGCCAATATAAGGGACTCAAGGTTCCTTATGTACCCGGTGAGCGAGGCACTTTCCCTGACTAACAGATATAAAGAGGCGGAGTCGACGCTGGAGGAATCCGTGGAGGACAAGAAAACAGATCCGTTTTACTGGTATATTTCCGGGCTGATACAGTTCAATACATCTGACTTCGCATCATCCATGCGATCAATAAAGAAGGCATTACAGATTTTCACAAACGCCGATTTTCTGGTCCTGAAAATACGTGCAGCAATCAGGCTCCGGGATGATGCACAAATAAGGGAAGCATTTGAAAAACTTGCATGGCTGGACGAAACTCACAGGGCACCGTATGCAGAGATAAGGGAATATCTTGCTTCTGCTGAAAGCGGCCTGCTGTCGTGGTTCGCCGAATTCCTAGAAAAAAATCCGCAGCAAAGCGAGGAGGCAGAGAGAATATTATTGATGGAGAAGGAGAGGATAGGAGACATTTCCTACGCATCCAAGGTTTCAAGAAAGATCATGAGTGGGAAATACCTCAAATCCGATCTTCTGAAGCACATAGCCCTTCTCGAAAGAATGAGCAACCGCGCTGAGAAGATCGCCAGCCTGAGGGAAGCCGAGGTAAAGTTCCGTGATCCGCAGATTGAGATTATGCTGGCAAACACCCTGTGTGAGGATGGGAATTTTCAGGAGGCGTACGATCACTTCAAGCATGCCCAGGATCTTGGTGCCGACATTTCCACCAACAGGTCTTTTGCAGAGGCCCTGCTTTATGTTCGCAAATACAAGGAAGCCAATGAGCTGATTACAAGAAATGAATACTGGGCCCTAAAGATAATGCATCTGGCGAGGCAGCACCTGTACAAGGATATCATCACTCTTTTCCATGGAATGGAAACAGGCAGCTTCGAATGGAAGGAGTCTGTCAATTTCCTGACGACTTCACTCTGGAAAAATTCGGACATAAGGGAAGCGCTGTTCAGGGCATTCGACAAATCCAGGAACAGGCACCTGGGGGAAAGGATGGCCACCGCCATGCAGAACTCCGGCGACAAGGTCGGGGCAATTGACATACGAAAAAAGATCCTGAAGGCCTATCCGGATGAATCCTCCAATATTTCGAAGCTCGCGACCCTCCTTGCGGAGGATGGATTCCCATCGGACGCGATAGCACTCCTGAACCGTTCATTGGGAAAAATCAAGAACCCGGAATCCGGAAGGGAAGTCATCGATACCCTTCTGACCATCTCGTACCTGAACGGTTATTTCAGCGACGTGGTCAGGGTATACGAAGCCAATCCAACGTACATAAATCGGGAAAACATTGAGATGATAATCAGATCATATATTGAGAGGAAGGACTATGAGATGGCGGAGAAGATCGCGAGCAGATATGTAGGCACGATTCTGGAAGCATCCATTTTCGACGAAATTCTGAAAGAGATAGGCGAATCAAAGCATTTCCATGAGATTGCAGGATTCGCAGCGAAACTCCTCGATGCTGAATTCAAGAGCGGAAGGGTATTTGACATGGAGGAGGCAGTATACAAGGCCTCGATCCCGGTTGCGAAGGCAGAAGAGATATTCCAGTTCCTCGCGGAGGAAGGTTACTATGCTGACATCAACAGGCCAAAATACGAGGCACTTTCAAGAGATGTAATTCAGAGGGCAGTAAAGAAGGCTGGCCTGACAAATATAGGTCAGTTGCGCATAAACGTGATATTCAACTGTCTTGACAGCAGGGACATAATCCTTGCCAAGAACCTCTATACCTATGTGAAAGAGTGCATGGGAAAGCAGAGGATTCCAGATGCTGAAAACCCTTATAAAGAGAAACTGCTGAAGTCCGCACTTCGTGAGCGCATTAGGATTGAACCACTCAACATTGCATACAATCTGAACATCGGGATTGATGATGCCATGGAAATTCTTACCCTGATGAATTACGTGCTTGACATGAGCCGGGGTGCTGTAAGGTAACATGCAGTTTATTGGCACCACACGGGACGAACTGGAGGATATTCTTGTGGCAATCACGGTGCTCACTGTAGCATTTCTCCTGCTTGACATTGTGTCCTATGGAAGATCGTCGTTTGTTGACTATTTCTGGGTGTTCCTCTCCGGTGCGCTACTGGCAGTGTTGACCGCTTTTCTCCTTCACGAGCTTGCCCACAGATACACTGCGAGAAGATTTGGCCAGCATGCATTCTTCAAGCTATGGCCGCTCGGTGCGCTTCTGGCTCTGGTAACTTCACTCTTCGGCATCATATTCGCGGCGCCTGGCGCGGTCTACTATAGTGGATATGCGTCGAACAGGGAAATGAACGGAAAAATCTCTCTTGCCGGGCCCGCGACGAATGTAATCATCGGTTCAGCAATGGCTATTGCGGGATTGCAGATTGCAGCTTCTGGTGCGGGATTGATCCTGATCCAGGTGGCGCGGTTAAACTTCTGGTTCGGGCTGTTCAACATGATCCCGATATGGCAGCTGGACGGTGCAAAGGTCCTTGCCTGGAATCATGAAGTCTTCCTGGTCATTATAGCAGTCGCACTCTTCGGCACGGTGCTGCTTCCATATTGATCCCGTCCCCTGAAGACAGCTTAAATAGTTCGCGGTAATTTGCCCAGAATCTGGAGTGAAGATAATGTCAAGCATAGATACGTGCACTTCGTGTGGAGTAGGTCTGGTGGAAAAAGGTTTCTCAATATTCGACTGCCCTGATTGCGGGGAGGTAAGCATTGGAAGGTGTGTCCACTGCAAGGAGCACTCGACTCCATACACCTGCCCAAAATGCGGATTCACGGGGCCATAGGTGCTGAAAATGGGAGAAGTGCTTGCCTCTCTGAGAATTCTTCCCGAAGACTCTGAAACAGATATCACGAAGCTGTCATCTGACATCAGGAAGCATCTGGACAGCATCTGCAGTATCAACCGGCTGACGCAGGAAGAGATCGGTTTCGGCCTTAAAGCGGTGATCCTCGAAGTAATCGTTCCTGACGAAGAGGGAAAGATATCGGCAATAGAGGAGACGCTGTCAAAGATAGCCGGGGTATCTCAGGTGGATACCCAGAATGTAAGCCTGATTTGAGCTTGACCATACTTCTTTTCGTATCGATTGTACTTTACTGGATCCTGATCTTAGTGCTCGTCCTGAGCGCGCTGTTTTTCCTCTCAATTCAACTGTTCCCAGGTGAGACAGTGCATTTAAGGCGGGAGATTGGGGGTTCAGTCCTTGTCATGGTTCCATGCAGGGGAGTGGATCTCACACTGCAGGAAACCCTTGAATCCATAAGGGACCTGGAGTACAGCGGCTTTCAGGCTGTCTGCATTGTCGATTCAGAAGACGATCCCTCCGTTCCGATTATAAGGGAGGTGGGGCTTAGGACCTTGATAAGCCGTGCTGCCTGCAAGGATTGCAGCGGAAAGGTGAGGGCATTATGCACTGCGATGAAGGAAATGCCCCAATTCGATTATTATGTGATTGCCGACTCGGACATAATAGTGGAAAGGGACTGGCTTTCATGCCTGCTTTCTCCGCTACATGACGAAAGAGTGGGTTTATCCACCACCTTCCCGGTTTTCCAGCCTGACAGCAAATTCTGGTCAAAGATGAAGTCCGTCTGGGGCATGGTTGGGCAATCAATGATGAAATCCAGAAGAACCAGGTTTGGCTGGGGCGGTTCTCTTGCCTTTCGCCGGAATTTGGTTGATGGTTACATGCCTGTGTTCTGCAATTCAGTTTCAGATGACGTGGCACTCTCAAAGATTTGCAGGAAGAAGGGACTTGACATTCAATACGTTGAGGACGCCCGTGCAATCATACGCTTGAAGGAGAGCAGGAAAAGCTTTTTTGAATGGGCAAACCGACAGGCCGCTCTGACGGTATCGTCCGGCGGACGGGTTCTTGCCTATGGCCTTGTATATTTCCTCGCACAGTGCATTCTCATTGTATCCTCCCTTCTACTGGCATTCCTGGTATATCCTGTTTTTCTTTTTCTGCTCCTGCCATTTGCGACCCAGTCAATTAAATACAGGCAGGTGCACCTGAGACTTCCAGCCTCGGTTGTATTTATCGAATTCATGCTCCCGTTTGTCTATTCTTACAATTTAGTTCATGCGGCTCTGGTGAAGGACATTGAGTGGAGGGGGAGGAAGTACGTCCTGCAAAGATTCAGGGACCTTTGATTTTGTGGACTTTTGTTACGGCCGTCGCATAAAAAGGAAAGTAATAATAACTAGCTGGTCTTATTTTGTCTGAAAATCGTCAGCCAAAACTAGGTGTATTTGATGTCAGTTCCTTACAGAATAACTATCAGAGTGTCAGAAAGCACGATGAAAAAGCTTGAACAACTGGTGGAAAGCTACCATTACGAGAGCGTTTCGGATGTAATCAGGAAGGCTATAGATGTACTGATTGAGAGGGACTACAAAGATCAGGGTATAGAGCACCTTAATGTCACCGTCTCACGATCGCTTCTTGACGAACTGAACATTAAGATGGAAACAGAGGAGACACTTCCCCTTGAAGACATAATCAAGGCAGCACTCAGGGAGTACACCTCAAGGGAAATGAAGAAGGAGATGAAGGAACTGATGGATGAGCTTAAGGAAAAAGATTCTTAATGCAGTGACAATGAAAGCCTGACAAATGGTAACAATCAGACTCCCGCCTGACGTTCTGGCCAGGAACTACGGTCAGGGATACAAAAAATTGTTGAAAGATTACGCCTCAGTAATAGGTTATTCGGTTGAGGAAGGAGATGAATTTGCTTTGGAGCTGAATCCCGATAGGCTCGATCTCGCCTCGTTTCCCACTATCATAAGGAATGCGATCGACTTTTATTCCGGGGAATTACACGGCAACGACACCGTTTTCTCTGAAGAGCCATTAATTGAACTGCGTAAAGACGCACTGAAGCTGAGGCCATTCGTACTAACCTTTACCGCCAATGGAAACCCGATTGGCGATAATCTGGATCTCCTAATACAGTACCAGGAGAAGCTGCATGAAACAATCGGGAAGGGCAGGAGAATGTCTTCCATAGGGCTGCATGACAATGAACATGTCTCCCCTCCATTCGAGTTTATCAAAAAGGGTTATGAATTTGAATTCACAACCTATGACGGCATCCGTGGAAAGGTCTCAGACATACTCAGGAATCACCCGAAGGGAATGGAATTCTCCCATCTGATGCCTGAAGGGAGGCACGTGCCGGTCATAGAAGATTCAAATGGCGAAGTTCTCTCAATGCCTCCGGTGATCAACGGCATAGCTTCAAGGCTCACCAATGAAACGAGGAAGTTCTTTGTCGATATCACCGGAACAGATTTGCGTGCAGTCTCTGGCACCATGTATCTCATGGCTAATTTCATGTCATGCCTTGGGTACAGCGTAACCATTCACCCTGTGAATGCGGATTGGTACGCAGAGGCCAGGGATTTCGGACATAGGAAGATTGATCTTGAAATTGAGGAGATACGGTCCTACCTGAATACCGGATCTTTTGAAATCGCTGATATGCTCACAAAAATGGGCTATCAGATTCTTGAAAACGGCAGAAAAAAGCTCAAGGTGGGCGTTCCCGGACACAGGGTGGACGTGATGGGTGCGGCCGACATCATTGAAGACATAGGGAAGGCAATTGGTTATGACAACATCAAAGTGGAGGAAATCCCGCTAGCGACGATGGGTACCCCTGATCCCATGAAAGAGCTCATGGCCAGCCTGAGAGGAATATGCATTTCGATGGGATACCAGGAGGTAATCAATTTTTTCGTCACTTCCCCATTCATCTATCCGGCAAGGAGATCAAAAAGCAACGTCAAGATCATCAACCCAAAGTCGGAGGAAAACTCGGTGTTAAGGAGCGACCTCTATCCGTCGATCCTCAATACTTTCAGGGTGAACAAACAGAGGGCTACGCCGCAAAGAGTTTTCGAAACCGGTGCAGTAATGGTCAACGGAATTCAGGCATTCAGGCTTTGCCTTGGCGAGATTGGAACCCGGGCATCATTCAATGAATGCCGTAAAACATTGGATTCTATACTCTCGAGAACCACTGGATCCCTCCCAGTGATTAAAAAAGGGGCCAATCCAGATTTCATATCCGGCCGGGGCGGCATTATTGAGTTGGAGGGGAGGGAAATAGGCATAATGGGGGAGATAGATCCATCTGCACTCATCGAGTTTGAACTCGGATTTCCTGCGACCGTCATAGAACTGGATCTCGATCTTCTCAAATCCATGTTTTAGCGAAAGCATTCTTTAAGGGTAGCATCGGCTATCGGAACGTAGAGCTTCTCCCGCAGAGCCAGTACCGACTGCAAAAGATCGCCCTTGAATAGCTTTATGCTATGGAGGGAGTCATGCATCTCGGATGCACTGAACCCCTCGTACGGGCTAAGCAATTCAGTTGTAAAGTCCTGCGCGAACACATCTTCCAGGCTATTTTCGTCCATCTCCTTGTAAAGTTTAGTGGCCCTGTCAATTGTTTTTCCATTCCTTCTGTAATAATCCACGTTTGAGCACATTATGCAGCAGGGTATTGAATCCAGGACATCCTCATACGAGGCGACCTCCTTCACACCCTCCACTCTCATTGCGCGGGAAAGATAGGGTTCCCAGGTTACAATGAATTTCTCCTTGCCTTCCATGAACTCCTTGAGGGCCCTCCCCGGATCTTCATAAACCTCGAAAGGGTTTGTCCCCTCTCCAAAAGTCAAGCTGGCGAGGGCATACATAGAAGATGCGTTCGTTGTTGCTACCTTTATGATACTTGAATTTTCCTTTTCAAGGACAGATGATCCTCCGAATGCCACTCCAGCGATAATCTTGATCCTCGAAGTCGAATAGCAGTTTATCATTGTCGTCAGGGTGGGCAGAAATCCTATATCGCAGTAGCCTGCAGTCAGAGCCCTGCTGATTTCCTGTCCGGAGGAACCCACGTAAACGATTATCTCATTGCCCATTTCCCGAAATGTCTTGAATATGGAATATAGCGCAGGGATGTATTCAGATGCACGAAGCATCCACACCCTGACTGTCCCGGGAATTGGGTGCGGGAAATACTTGGTAAGCCAGATCCTGAGAACTTTTTCACCTTCCCGCGATCTTATGATCTCTCCTGCGTTTTCCATGCGTTTCAGGGTATCCGAGATGTAGGATTTGGTGAATCCAATGGAGTGCTCGAGTTCGAACTGCCACACCCCGTCTGATCCAGATCGTTCAAGTGCAGTTCTTATAAGTTCCCTTATAAGTCCTGGATTTTTCGACATTCCTTCCAGCCTTCCGAAGGGAAGCATTGAATCCAGAAGTAATTATTTTGCTATTTCATTGGAATTATAAGCGGTATGCGGCATACCCTAGGTTATCCGAGTGGAATTAATTTGGATTCAGTATAAAAGAAAAGCTTGCTGACTTAGTTTTTTATATAGAAATTACATTAGCGTGGGCTAGGTAGTGCACTAATGACGGAATCCCAGATGACGAGCCTTCAAAGGCTAAAAACATTGATGATCAACAATCCAGAGATAAC
>JAJZNS010000045.1 GCA_021811635.1 Thermoplasmata archaeon | reverse complement strand
GGATAAAACCGTATTTCCCTCCGAAGACGAATGTAACGTTCCGTGCCAAAAGCGTTGAGTCATGGAAGAATAAACTCTACAGTTTCATGGGCAATGCACGAATGGCTGGAAGAATACCACATGCGATCAATTCAACATGCACAACCCCAGGCAGTACAGTTACCTGAAGTATAAGGTCCCGGAAATGATCAAGGAATACAGGGGACTGTGCCTGAAATATTTTTGTCCCATTTTGTCCCAAATGCCGTTTAAATATAGAATGTACATAAAGCACTGAATCAGGTGGAACCTGTCTTTCAGGGCAAGCCAATGAGGATTATTACCCTGAGTCATATTATAGAATATAAACTTGAAATAATATTTGTTAATAAGGAGAAAAAATGAAGGATTCAAGAAGCGGACTTGTAATCCACGCCGAAAATAGCAGGTGGTAAATGAACATATGACGAGGGCCAAACTAACATTGGAGGAACAGGAACACACCAGTCGGGGTAAATTTAAAGAATTGTCTAGAAAAATAGTCGATACAAGCAGCGCCTTCTACAGGAGAGGTTGGCTTTATGCAACGAGCGGAAACCTGAGCGCAGTTGCTGAAGAGACCCCTTTCAGATTGGCTATCACGGCATCTGGAGTTGACAAAGGCAGCCTTACGGCCTCCCATATCATTGGAATAGACGAATACGGGGCAATCCTCGATGGGCAATTCAGGCCTTCCAGTGAAACGCTAATCCACCTTATGATCGTAAAGAAACTTGGTGCAAAATCTGTTATGCACACCCACTCAATCTGGGGCACTCTTCTTTCCGAAAAGTTCTCAGGAAATGGTGGGATTGAAATCAGTGGGTATGAGATGTTAAAGGGGCTCCGCGGAGTCGGGTCCCATCAAAACTCCGAGTGGATACCCATTCTGGAGAACTCACAGGACATGAAGCAAATATGCACTGAACTTGCAGATGTATTTTCCAGAAATCCAGGCATCCATGGATTCTTGCTGAGGGGTCATGGCCTTTACACCTGGGGCGATTCTATTGAAGATGCAAAGAGGCACGTAGAAGCCCTGGAATTTCTGCTTGAAGTGTACGGTCGTCTTAAATTAGTTGCAACCTGAGACAGATACGATAAAAACAACCAAAAAATGGTGAAAAAAATGGTAGTAGTGAGAGTAGAGGGAATGGCAGATCCGATAATTGATAGCTCAAAGGCAGGGGAATATCTTGCCTCGATTGGCATTGACTACGAACGCTGGGACACTTCCCATCCCCTGCCTGAAGACGCAGGAGAAGCTCAGATATTGGATGCATACCGATCGGAAATCGAAAGGCTGAAGGAGAAAGGCGGGTACCTGACCGCAGACCTCATCAATCTAAGTGAAAAAACTCCTGGATTAGATGAAATGCTGTCTAAATTCAACAAGGAGCACTGGCATGACGAAGACGAGGTCAGATTCACCATTTCCGGACATGGCGTATTTCACATCAATACCGGAAACCACAGGATCACCTCAATCGAGGTAAGCAGGGGAGATCTGATACGGATCCCCAGCCGGACTTACCATTGGTTCGACCTCTGTGAAGATCGTGAGATCAGGGCAATAAGGCTTTTCCAGAACAGGGCCGGATGGACTCCATACTACACAGGAAGCGGTGAGGACCTGAAGCAACAGCCTTTATGTATGGGCCCGGCCTACTTTCCCCTACGATCATAGATTCTGGAACATTCAGACTAATTGAAGGATCGGCCAGTACGATACTCCTTGACATAGAAGGTACAACAGTGCCAATGGAATTTGTTCATGGTACGCTTTTCAAATATGCAGAGGAGAGGGTACAGGATTTCATCAATAGGAGGGGAAATGAGGAAGAAGTCCAGCAATGTCTGTCCTCACTGGAATCGGAAATGAGAAGGGCTGTAAACGCGGGTCTGGAGAACGAGGAAGATATTGGAAAAGCGTCGATTGCACAATATGCCAGGAAGCTGATGGAAAATGACAGCAAGTTTTCCGCGCTCAAGGCTCTGCAGGGCTTAATTTGGGAGGAGGGTTACGCGGACAGTGGGCTCAAAAGCGAAGTCTATCCGGATGTTCCAGTGGCCCTGAAAAAATGGAAATCAGCGGGGAAGGAAGTATACATATATTCATCAGGCAGTGCGCTTGGCCAGAAACTGCTGTTCTCCCACACTGCATACGGGGACCTCACGAAACTAATATCTGATTTTTTTGACACCACGGTTGGAATGAAACGGGACGCCGGAAGCTATGTAAACATCGCCAGGCAACTGAAGATTGAACCGGCCAGAATACTGTTTTTCTCGGACGTGGTGGAGGAGCTCGATGCTGCAGCCAGCGCAGGAATGAAGGTTATACTGGTGGACCGAACTGCAGGCTTCCGGGAAAGGAAGACACGGTATCCAGTGATACACGCATTCATGCAGTGATGCCGGCGAAATCACACACTTGCGGACGCAAGTGATCTCGACTGCATTATTGCCACAGAGAGGACTATAAGCCCTGCTGCCATAATTAAAAAAGCGGTCCCGGGAAATGACACCGACATTATGGCCCCGGCAAGCACACCGGCAATAGAGTTAAAGGAGGTTCCAAAAGTATCAAAGATCCCCTGGACAGTACCCATTTTCTCCTTTTCCGTATATCTGAAAAGTAACGCAGTTGTCAATGGAGACACGAGCCCGGAGAATATTCCCAGCACGAAAAACACAATAAGCAGGGTGGAAAAGCCAGGCAGCGCCCAAGCCACTACAAGGACCAATCCTTCAGCAAGGAAGTAGAACGCGAGCTTTTCCCTCACATCATTCACCCCCTTCCTTGCAGCCATGTAAAAAGATCCGATCATCCCCCCGGAAGAAATTGCGAAGAAGGTGAAGCTGAGGAATGCCGGACCGAGGAAAAACACACTGTTGATCATCACTGTCGAAACCGAGTCGGTCATCCCAAGGAACAGGGCTGAGAAGGCAGATATGGCAACTACGCTGAGCACAACTCTGGTGCGCCTGACATAATTAAGGCCGTCTGCCATAATAGCTCCCAAACCTGGAGGCTCAGACATTCCAGAGATGCGAGGCATCAGCAGGATTGGAACAAGCGATACCGCATACAGCAGGAATACAACCAGGACGGTATTCGCAACGCTTGAGGCTACCAGAATGCCGGACGCAAGGTAGCCTGCCAGCCTGGACGCCTTTGTTGCCACTCCCGCAGCAGACCACCCCTTCACGTACTTTCTTTCCGGGAGAAACCGCTGTCCCCAGATTGCCCTTACAGGGACAAGGAGATCGATTGAGAAGCCAAAGAGCAGCGCAGAGACGAAGAGCGAAATCACTGACTGGTAGGAATACCCGCCGAGGTATACCGGGAGAAGAAGAAGGGGCGACACCGCCTTCATCAGGGTTCCAGCAACTGCAGGTGTCCGTTTCCTGCCTGATCTGTCGACGTAGGCGCCAATGACTGCACTGGCGAGCATCGGCGCGGTCATAAACCCGGCAGTGACGCCAGTAACAAGGGGGGAAGAGGTGTACGAGATTGCCATCCATAGGATTAGCACCGTGAAAATTGAAGTGGCCAGGGTTGAAATGCTGATTTCCGAGATGACAAGCGAGAAATTCGCCCGCGATTTCAGCGCATCCGGGTCGTTCAACATACTCTCATTTGATTAATCCAAATAATACTGATCGATGTCGCCCTTCCAGCTGGAATCGGAATAGGGTATCTCTGAACGTACATTATAACGGGGCTTTGCGATTATCTCCCTAATCTCGAACTCATCGAAAAATCCCTTGCTGTTGGCTGCTCGAACCACAAGCGCTGTATCGAGACCCTTGAACGTGCCCCCGAATGCAATGACCTCTTCTCCAGGATTCACCTTGCCTGCTTCTGTTGCAATGACTGCCGCCTCCACCGCGACTTTTGTGCCTGATCCAAGCAACTCCAGAGTATAGTCCACCGCCTCCGCCATGCCATTCCAGGTCCACTCAACCCTGGGGGGAGATACGGTAATACGGGCTCCCTGAACAACTTCTACTCCTGCGCTCTCAATTTGCTTCATTGTCCTCTCATATTCGCTCCTGTTAATTCCAATAGGAATATCTCCCTTGGGCCCGCATGAGAAATCGGGAGAGTGTGTTACGGCAACAATCCTGCAGCCCGATCCCTGGAAGATGGACATCGCCTTCAGTATGCTCCTTCCAGTTTCCGAAGCTATCACCGCTTTCCCTATACTCCTTTCGAGAAGGCGTCTTCTTGCGAGTTCCAGTACTTTTGATGTATTGGTTTCGCCGGCATACCCAAAATACGCCACCTCGCTCAGGAAGTCTTCCCGTGACTCCCCTGACCCCTTATCGTCACCTGCCGCTGACATATGGCATCATATCCGAAATTGTAATTGAAAAGCGCATAATAGCTTTAGTCAGCTTATCCAATACCGTGGATGAAACCGTTCTTAATGATCTCTCATGATAATCCCCACTCATTTCTCTCAAGCACCCGGGCGAACCCCCTTTCGCAAGCAGCTATATCACCACCAGATCACTCTTTGAAATAACGGGTATTTGCAATCGCCCGGTACAAACTGCAAAGGGCAGGACAGGCATCCTGTGAACTGGCCTGCAGTGGTTGCAAATGGAATATATATTGGTGTGGACTCCTTATACATGGTTGCCGGAGATATTTTCAAGGGAATGGAGAACATAAACAAGATCCTAATCAGGAATGGCGGAGAAAACGCAATCGACAAGACATTTTTCTATCTTTCAGGCATCGAAGCAGGCCTTTTCGAGGGTTCTTCACTGGTTTTTACCAGAGATTCGCAGAAACTGTTTGTTTACCCGCTTGAGGAGGAACTTGCAAAACAGTCCGGGCACGAGATAGTTGTTGCAAATTCCTTGTCCGAGATGAAGGAAAAGGTTGCAAAGGAACTCTCCATGGAAAGTGAGGTTGGAGTTAACCTCTCCTCCCTTACGGTGGAAATGTTTGAAAGCGTAAAGAGTGAAAATCCCAAGCTAAGGTTCAGAGATGTCTCCTCCAACATTTCAGAAGCCAGGATGCAGAAATCCACAGACGAAATAAAGAGGCTGAGGGAAGCCGCCCGCATAAGCGGAGAGGTATACCAGGCAGTTCTTGACTCCCTGAAGGAAGGGATGCAGGAAACCGAGGTCGCCGCGATGCTGGTATACAGGATGATGTCCGAAGGTGCATCCGGCCCTGCATTCGGCACCATCGTGGGTTTCGGTGAGAACTCAGCCATCCCCCACTACTCTGCGGGCAGGAGGAAGCTGAAGAAGGGCGATTTTGTTCTGACTGATTATGGGGCACAGTACAGGAGGTATTGTGCGGATACTACCAGAACTGCCGTGTTCGGCAGAGCAACAGAAGAGCAGAAGGAAATCTACAGCATAGTGCATGAGGCCCAGGCAAGGAGCATGGAGCTCATAAAGGCTGGAGTGAACGGGAGGATCGTGAACCAGAAGGCGCTTGACATTATCGACTCCACCAGATACAGGGGAAAAATGATGCATGGCCTTGGCCATGGCATCGGCCTGGAAGTGCACGACCACAGTGCACTTGGAAAGGCAGACAGGGAACTGAAGGAGAATATGGTAATAACCGACGAGCCGGGCATTTACGTTGCCGGATTCGGCGGAGTAAGGATCGAGGATGACGTTCTCGTAAAGAGGGATGGATACGAAAGAATAACGCACAAACCCCCTTCTGATCTGATTGAAGTCCGATGATACAGAAATATATTTAGGGTTGTGCGGTTCAGATCAATATGAAGTGGGTTACGAGGGAAAAGGCAAAAGTGGACAGGATTGCCTGCCCCTGGATTATAAGCAGATTTGTCGACAGTAAAGCTGAATTCTTCTTTGTACCAAAGAATCAGGTGCTGGACTTTGCAAGGGAAAACAACGCTATCCCGTTTGATACACCGGGAGCAGAACTCATGCACTTCGAAGAAAACGGCTACGAATACGTCAGCTTCGATGCGGTTATCCGTAAATACGGCCTGAAAGATCCGGCGTTGCTGGAACTCGCAAAAATAGTGAGATCTGCTGACGCTGAGCCTCCAGATGCAAAGCCGGAAGGAGCAGGACTGGAAGCAGCAGCTCTAGGGTTCAGAAGGATCGCAAAGAGTGACCATGAAAATATGAAACTCCAGTTCCCTCTATACGATGCCCTTTATGAATACTGTAAATGGAAACTCGAAGAAGGGGGAAAGTTGGAGCACTCGCCTGCATAGAATAGCGTTTAAAAATCAGAGAATCTTGATAACCAGGCAGGAATGAGCGGTAGTCTCCCCTTGCCATTTCCTGACCCGGAATCAACATATTAGGGTCGGGCACACTCAGGTTACCGTTATGCGACCATACATCCCGTTCTGCGCATGGCCCGAATATGTACAGAGATACCAGTAAGTTCCCGCTGAACTGAAACTGTAACTAATGTTCATGTAGGCGTAGTGATCAGCCCCGGCCGGAGGAAGATACGGCATCATTGACATGTAACCATATCCGTTTTCGTAGCCGTTCATCATACCCATCTCGTCCATATAATATGAATACGGTGGGCCGGAGTTGCTCAGCACGAAGTTATGATAAGCATCGGAGTCAACATTTACAACTGTAAACTGAACCGTAACTCCAGATTGCATCACAATGTTCGGGTTTACTATCCCGAAGATCTCAAAACTGTACATGCTCCTGGAATTCATCGGCCCCATCATTACGGGCAAGTCTGCAGAACTATTCACATAAATCGTGGAAGTTGCCTGTGAAACGGTTACTCCTGCTCCTGTCACATTAATCGAGCTCAATTCGGATTGATTCAGGTAGTTTATTCCAGAATGGTTGTCATAACTTTCGCTCAATATCTGTGTTCCCGTTAGCACAAGCACAGTTGCTAGGATAATTAAGGAAAGGAGGCCGAATACTTTATATCTGTTCATGCCAGCCACCTACTTCCTCAATATAGTTACCATTTTCTGGTATTCCCCTTCTGTGATTTCTCCCCTCGCCAGTCTTGCTTTGGCAATCTCCTCTGCACCATTTAGATAAGGCGCATATTGCCCTTCTCTGTGGGTTCCGCTCGCGGAGAACATGTAATACAGAAAAATCAAGAAGAAGACCACGGCGACGACTCCTATTAATGGCATTGCTATTCCTGATCCCCCCATCATGTAGTAGCCATTGTTGACATAGTTTCCACCATTATAACCTCCGCCGGAATACATTGAAAATATTACGGCTGCAGCAATGACAATTGCTATAAAACCCACAAGAACCCACAACAGATTCCCTATCTTTTTGTCCATAACCGATTCATGCTGAAAGAGCTTTTAAGAAATAGCTGAAACATGTTTCATGACGACAATGAAACCGGTTTATGATCCCAAGATCTCTGAAACTTCTCAAAAACGATCCTCCTCACTTTGCTGGTAACTTTATCTTCCGGAAACCAGATAGTATCTCTGCAGTGAACTGCGCGGATCCTCATTTTAGCCTTGAGTCAGGAGACTTTCTCGGAACGTCTTGATCAAAGTTGGATAATCTCGATGGCGGCTGGAAAGGCAAGGCTCATATCTGCGGTAAATAAGCAAAGCCGCTTGCGAAAAACCTTCCACCCTTGGTAAAACGGATAGTGACCGTTTCCCTTCCTCTGTCGATAGAACTGTAGATCACTTTGTCCATAAAAATGGACAGACTCTTCAGCTTTACCTCTGTAAAATGCGATGGAACATCGCCGCTTCTCTCGCTCACCTTCAATTTCTTGATTACCTGGCAGGATTCATCCTTGCATGGGCCTGCAACGCTTATCAGACTCAGGACGAAGGATTTGTCGTAGATTTCCTGCAGAAAGGGACCCACCATTCGTATTTTCCCTTTCCCTATTACTATTTCAATCTCCTGTTTTGTCATTCATCAGCACCATGGGCTTCCAACGGGTACCCGCATGGGTTTTAATTACCGGTTTTCGCCTCCTTGCCGTCATAAGATTCCGCTGCTCTATTTAGCAAACGCCGGATCTTGCCGTCAAGCAAAAGAGAGTTGATTACAACCGAAGATGAGCTCATTCCCATTGCAAAAGCTGCAAGGATAGGCAGGAATGAGTATATCGAGAGGCCGAACAGCGGGACCAGGATCCCGCCTGCTACAGGGATTAACGCGGTATTGTAGCCAAAGGCCCAGCCAATGTTCTGCTTTATTTTCCCAATAGTCTTATCGCCGATGATCTTGGAATAGACAACATGGCTAAGATCGTTGTTCAGCAATATTATGTCCCCGCTTTCCCTCGCAATATCAGTGCCTGAAGCCATCGCTATACCGACATCCGCAGTTTCAAGTGCAACAGTGTCGTTTATTCCGTCTCCAGTGTAAATCACATAATCGCCAGCAGACTGATACCGCTTTATTATCTCAGACTTGTCGGCGGGCAGGACCTCAGCATGGATGTCACTAATTCCCAGTTCCTTTCCGATTCTTCTGCCTTCCTCCAGGGAATCACCTGTGATCATCGCAGTCTTCACGCCCAGGAGTCCAAGCGCGTTTATTGCAGGTAACGCACTGTCCCTGATCTTGTATGAAAGCGACAGACTTCCCGCTAAAATATTGTCCAGATTAATTGAAACTGAGGACCCACCCTCTTTTTTTGCTCTAGATACCCGGACCGCAACGTCTTTGATTCTGCCCTTTATTCCCACCCCAGGGATCTCCTCCACATCGCGTACATCTGCCAGGGGTATGTTTCTTCCCGCAGCGAATGAAACTATGGCCTTTGCAATTGGATGGTTGGAGGAGGATTCAACTGATGCAGCCATTGCAATAACGTCTGCTTCATCATATCCCGGCATTATTGATACCGAAGTAACTATGGGATCGGGTTCTGTAAGCGTGCCGGTCTTATCAAAGACCGCCCGGTTCGCCTTGGAGAGTCTGTCCAGAGCGCTGGCGTTCTTTACAAGTATGCCATTTTCTGATGAAACGTTTGAGGAAATAAGCAGTGTAATTGGACCTGCAAGACCTATTGCACAAGGGCAAGCAATCACAACAACCGAAACGAACACAAGCACTGCGATTTCAACTGAGAGCGCACTTCCGATGCTTGACAGGTAGAAATACCAGAACAAAGAAGCTGCAATGGCGGCTGTAATCACCAGCGGAACAAAAACGGATGAAAACACATCGGCGATTCTCTGAACCTTTACGCGACCGGAGATCGCCTTCTGTATCAACTCGTATATCTGGTTCACAGTGCTGTCTTTCCCGGTTCTTGTCACATTGATTCTCAGAATGCCATTCAGGTTTACAGTTCCCGAGGAGACTTCGCTGGGCGAGACCTTCAATACCGGTTCCTGTTCCCCGGTGAGCGATGATTCGTCCACTTCACTTTTGCCATCGTATACAACCCCGTCAACAGATATGACTTCACCTGGTTTTATCAGGATCTTATCTCCCGGGGCTATCTCATCTGTCCTTTTGTCTATTATCTCCCCGTCCGACGTTATAAAATGGGTCACATTAGGGATCATTCCGATTAGTTTGCTGGCGGCTTTGTTTGCCCTAACCTTGGTGATGTTTTCAATGAAATTTCCTGTCAGGATAAGAGTTATGATGAAAACTGACGCATCAAAGTAAACCTCTGATGCAGGAATGGTAATACTCGGGAAAAATGTTACATACGCAGAAAAGACAAATGCTGTCAGTGTACCCATGGTGACAAGAAGATCCATGTTCGCGCTCCTGGTCTTCAGAGAATGATATGCCCCCTCGTAGAACCCATATCCGGAATAAAATTGTACAGGAAGCGCGATCGTCAAAAGGAGATAATCTCTGTAAACCACAGAGGGCGATACCAGGTACGAGATCAAAAGGACGGTTATGGCAAGCGGCCAGGCCACAATCAATCTTCTCTTTAACCCCGCCTCCTCTTTCTCTGGTGATGCGTACTTTTGCTGGCAGGTCTTGGAGCAAAAATAATATCTTTGACCGTCAACGTCTGCATAGAGGTCGGAAGTCTCCGGAACGAACATTCCGCAGACGGGATCTGTGGGCAATTGTGCTACCTTTATCTGCTGTGTTTTAATGGGTTCTTGTCAAATTCAGTTTTGCATGCGCTGCTGCAAAAATAGAACGACTTTCCCTGAAACTCGCTCCTGTACTGCGTATCTTCCTTCACTTTCATCCCGCAAATCGGATCTTTAGCCATAATGACAACATTTCCCAATTGTTATTTAACATTTCTTATACACAATGTATCAGTTTTGATAAGTTATTTAACATTACCAAAAAACATCACTGAATTTGAGCATAGAATGTTCATTATTCTTCAGAAAAATTCAAGAAAACAATTCTTGCACGCAGAATACGTTATCACACAATTTTTATGCCGATCTGAGTGTGAAGCCCAGTACCTGACTGCAGATCAAAAACTACCATTGGAAACGCGTTTTCAAACATCTAACCGCGTGACTGCTGGATTTGCACGGGTTGCGGGCCAGGAACCTGCAACTGTTATTTATTGGAACACGCTTATCCTTTGTGTACAACTTACCCAGCCTTGCTACCCTTGGTTGGCTTATATTGGTTTTCTTTGTATTGTGGGTTGTTATCTCCCTCCCCATTTACATTGCATCAAGGGTAATGGTTTCAAGGAGGAAGGCTACCCTGGGAAGGGCTATAATCACCACTTTTATCGCGATCATAGCATTCATATTACTAGCCTCCATCTTTGGGCTCATATTCCCATTTCTTGGACTCCTGATGGGCTTTCTGGGGATACTAGCCGTCTTGAGGGTAATGTACGACATTGGCTGGGTTTACGCCTTCGTTATGGCAATAGTAGCCTTCATCTTCATAATCGTGATCTCTACAATACTGGCCCTGTTAGGACTCGCCTTGTTTTCATTCAACGCTGCTGCCCATTTTCCGTCAACCGTTGCGTCTGTTTTGGCACTCACTAATTTTCAATATCCTGGGGGGCCATAACTTTAATGGATAGACCGGTAAATCTCATTAAGATGGGAGGAAGCATCATAACGCGGAAAAACAGTTACAGGTATTTTCGCAGTCAAGTTGCCTCAAAAATAATAAAAGAAATTATGGAGATAGACGGAGAAAAGATCATCGTCCACGGAGGAGGGTCTTTTGGGCACATTAAATCACTCGAATATGGTATCCCCGGAGAAATTACGCCAAAGCGACTCGCCGGAGCTTCACTGGTTCACAGCGACATGCTTGAACTTTCCAGCCGCATAGCCGGACTGTTCGCCTCGCTGGGAGAGAAACCGTATATCTTCTCGACTTCATCGCTTTTCAGACAGGGCGAGATGGATTATGCAGAGCCAGTTTCGTACCTGAGAAAAGGGCTGATCCCCCTGCTCTTTGGAGATACTTACATAAGAGGAAACAGGGTATTGATATACTCAGGAGACAGGATTATGCTTGACCTCTCCAGGCAAATCAAACCATCAAAGGTAATATTCTTTAGCGATGTTGACGGCGTGTTCACCGACGATCCCAAAGAAAATCCCGAAGCCAAACTTCTCCAAAGGATAAAAGGAACAGCGGGAATTAACGCGACTGGAAAAGATGCAACGGGAGGAATGAAACTGAAACTGGAAACCATGGTTGAGGTGAAAAGATATTCTAAGGAGGTTTACATTATTAACGGAAGGTTCCCGGAAAGGATCAGGGAAACGGATAGTGCGGATTTCAAAGGTACAGTGATTGAATGATTGAACAGAGAAAGGAAGAACACATAAGGATCGCAGAGAATGAAAGGGTGATCTCGGAGCACAATTTCTGGGATGACATTCAGTTTGTCCATTATGCTCTTCCTGAAATCGACTTTGAGCAGATCGACTGCTCAATAAACCTGCTCTCTGCCAAGCTTGACTATCCGATAATCATATCATCCATGACCGGAGGAACCCAGCTTGCCAAGAAGATCAACAGGAACCTTGCAGCCGCAGCAGAAAAATTGCACCTAGCAATGGGAGTGGGCAGCATGAGGGCTGCAATCGAGAAACCTGAACTCTCGGACACATTTTCGGTTATCTCGGAATTCAAGATCCCATTTAAGCTGGCCAACATAGGTGCGCCGCAGCTTATAAACCAGTCGAAGAATGCCTTCGGATCTGGTGAGATCGAGAAGGCAATAACCATGATTGAAGCGGATGCGCTTTACATACACCTTAACTTCCTTCAGGAAATGATACAGCCTGAAGGAGACAGAAGAGCAAAGGGGATACTGAAAAGGATTTCCGAAATCGCGTCAAGTTTTCCCGTAATTGTAAAAGAAACTGGCAACGGAATATCTAGGGAAATCGCACTTGAGCTGAAGGACGCAGGAGTCAAGGGAATAGACGTTGGTGGATTAGGGGGAACCTCCTTCGCAGCGATAGAATATTACCGGGCAAAGAAAATCAACGACGAGGAAAAAATGAACTCCGGTAACACTTTCTGGAACTGGGGTATACCCTCACCAGCATCAATAGTATATTGCCAGGTTGGTCTTCCTGTAATAGGAAGTGGAGGATTGAGAAACGGTCTTGATCTTGCGAGAGCGATCTCTATGGGTGCAGTGGCAGGGGGGTTTGCCAGGACACTTCTCAAAAATGCGGACGATTCAGAGGACTCTGTAGTAAAAAACTTATCATTGATAATAAGGGATCTAAAGATCGCAATGTTTCTAACCAGGAGCAAGACCGTAAATGATCTAAAGAAGGCCAGGAAAGTGATCGTAGACCCCCTCAAGCCATGGATTGATTTGCATGCCTGATTCTGGAAGGGAATACAGGGAACCAGATGAAATACCCACTAACGTGGAATGCCCTGCTTGTGGCTCCAACCTTTACATGATCATTTTTGAAACGGAAATACCGTCAGAGGGTCACATCATGATACAGACCTATTCATGTCACAAGTGCCTCTTCAGGAAATCCAGCGTGTTTCCAAGCGAGCCTGGGAAGCACACGAGGTTGTCCCTGAAAGTCAAGGATAAATCTGCCCTTAACACCATGCTTTACCGCTCTCAGAGCGCTTTCGTCTATATCCCGGAACTGGGAGCAGAGATCTCACCTGGTGAGAAATCAACAGGGTACATAACCACGGTGGAAGGGATACTGCACAGGTTGCAGGAATACATAGATCTCATGCCATACGACGACGAAGATGAATTCCTAAGGGTAAAGAAGGCTTTAGAAAAAGCAGAAGAAGGTGCCCTCCCTTTCACCCTAATAATTGACGATGAAACCGGCAAAAGCAGCATTTCCAGCACAGACACGGTCACGGAATACGAATGAGCCTATTTCCCGGGCATCTCGGCACTTCAGCCCATTCCACCTGGTATTGTTGCACAGTGCGGATAGTATGCTTCGTGTCCTGAGACTCAAGGCATTGATAGTTACCGGCGACTCTGCAGAAGAAGATCACAGGGTTCCAGCACAGGTTGTAATTGACGATATTCATGTGGAAGTACCCACTTATGCCAAAAAGAGACAGCTAAGGAGTATCATGAGAATGGCGATTTTGTTGTTCTCGTCGGGGATAGGATCAACTATATGATCGCAATTTAACTGCAGGTGTCAGTATTGAACCGGATCCTTCTTAACAGGCCGAGGATCAAAAAGCCAACCGATGAGGTGCGAAGCCTCGAGCCTGCGCAACTGGCTCCTTAATCAACTATTTCTCATCTCTCAAGCGTGCTCCCCGTGCCCTTCCATTATCTCCCGTCTCTTCCTCAGATCACGCTCGCAGTTTGAGCAACAGACGTAGAATACCTTTCTGTGCATTTGCAATTTGATGGGTTTCTCAACTATATCCTTTCCGCAGTAGTCGCATTTCATGTGCTCCATTCTCATGCAATCTTCGTTAACGTTCCGTCTTGCGGCAATCTTCACATCAAGAACCTGCATGTTCTGTACCTTGATCAGGTTCTCGTAGTACATGACCGCCAAATAAGTGCCATCGATCAGGGAGAAATACTCGAGGATCAGATCCTTCGGCAATCCTTCAACCTCTTTCAGGTGTACCAGCACCAGGTCTCTCTCATCTTCTGCGAGCATGATGGTAAATTTTTTTATTACACCCTGCTCAGAAAGAGAGGACAAGATTTTCTTTGCTGTAATCCTGCTAATCTCAAGTTCCCTAGAGAGATCAAGCACGGTTCTTCGCGAATTACTTTTCAGAAGCGCAATCATCCGTTGTTCTAAATCTGTAAGATTTTTTGACATGATGGGCAATTGAATCTGTCAATATATACATTCAGTATAACTTATCATTATGAATATTCCAGTAATTCAATACAAGGGATGGAGTGATCAAAATGGTCTCAAATGGGTCGGACAAGAACTGGTTTGCCAGGAACTCCAACATATACCGGTTGGGTCTAACTCTGTCGTTCGGAGTTATCTGGCTCATTGATGCGGTGCTCAAGTGGATGCCGAGTTTTATCGACGGTTTTAGCGGGTACCTGCAATCTGCGATGACCGGGCAGCCGAACTGGATAATGGGATGGTACAACTTCTGGATAAATGCCACGGCATATAATCCTGCAGCTTTTGCGTACACGGTAGCCGTGATCGAGACGCTACTTGCAGTTGCAATCATCTTTGGAATTGCAAGAAAGACTGCCTACTTAGGGGGCCTGCTGTTTACCCTGTTCATCTGGTCTGTGCCTGATGGATTTGGTGCCTTCTGGATGACAGGCTCAACGGATGTTGGTGCGAGCATAATATATGTAATTCTGTTCCTGGCTCTCCTGCTGGTGGATGGCATACTTGGTCCCAGCAGGTACAGCATAGATCACCTTATTGAAAAGAAGCATAAAGCCTGGGCCCGGCTGGCAGAAGTCAACCCACAATTTTGAAACAGAGTCAATCAGACAAATTTGGCTCGTTCCAGCGAGCCAAACTATCTTTTAAGATCTATTATTTTTCCTGGCGAACCGGAAAAGCGCACCAAACTTCCCTGCGGGTAAAAGACGGTCTTCATGATCCTGTCGCAAGGAAGCCTATGATGATTTATCACGAGACAGGGAGAAGCAGCAAACCTGGCGATGACATAACTGTTGAATACAAGTGAAAACTACTTCACTAATATTTCCAGGTTCAGCCCGTTCCACTTGATCCGGTATCCAAGAGCTGGCAGGACCCTGGATGGGTTGTATCCTTCACCCTGTATGTACTCTACGATTCTGTCGGGATTCTTTAACTCCCTTTCAACAAAGGCCCTCAGTCTCTTTGCCTCTTCCGGTGATAGGTCGACACTGGCCGGGGCCTCTTTCTTTTTTCTGCCAGAATATTTTTCCATCAGGACCTTCAGGACATTGTCCCAGTTTACAGGTGCATAAAAGCAGAGTTCTCCTTTTACCGCCTTGGAATCATCAAGCAGGAGGTATATGGTTTGCCACTGAATACCTGCATCTCTGATGATGGCATCTCTCTCCCTGTTGAACTTTTCGTATGATGGAGAACTGACGTCTACCAGTATTTCCCCGCTTCCGGCAATAAACGAGAAATCCGGGAAATATACTCTTGAACCCACGACAACGGGCTTTGGTTCCCGGTCAGACGCCCAGTCAGGAATATAATCCCTGATCTGAAAATAAGGTTCAATTTCAGGGAAATAGTGCGCCACTGAAGAATCAATTATCATGGAAAAGGTATTGCCGCCTCTCCTCTCTTCATCTAAAATTTGGGCTTCAACGGACCAGCCTGTAAGCGAGATCATTATCTTCACGAGTTTCGCGAACCTCGATCCATAGCGCCTGGTCCCCTCGAGAATCGAAACCGGACCGGAAATCTCAATGCCTTTCAGCGTTGACCCTTCAGCAATAGGTTTGTAGATCAACCCCAGCAATTTAATCGCAGTGATAAGCCTCCTGAGCCCATTTTCCGCAAAAAAATTGAGGCTCTCGCATCTCAGAAGAATAGTCTCAAAAAGCTCAAAATTATACTCTCTAATCAGTTTCTCAGGCTGAATCACAGGAACACTATCCAGTATTTGTTCCGACTCCAGATCGCCAATTATTGCAGCTTCAACCTCTCGCGCTTCAGCCCCAAATTTTTTCCCGACCTCGAGAAGCAAGCCGTTTCTTAACGCAGGATCTATAACTGCGCCCGCTGCCCTGATAAATACCTCTTCCCTGATTTCCTGGGAGTTCAGGACGGAAGGTGCAACAAAATTGCATTGCCTGAGGAATACAGTGTAGATCGCCCTGAGCGTTTTGTGAAACTGCACCTTAAGCTCAAGTTCTCTTATCTCCTTGTCAGCTTCCCTGCGGGTTTTCCCCACCATAGTCCTAAGAAGTTGTATCACGGCCGAAGCATATCCGTTGCTATCGTCAGAAAGGAATGCAGGGATGATCTTTCCCTTAATTCTGCGAACCTGTGCCAGATTCCACTGGAACACCTTTCCTCCTCCTCGCTGAAGTGCCAAACTCTGAAGTTCCCTTTGCCACGACCTCATAAAGGAACGCCTGCTTTCCAGGGGACGGTCTCAGTATTCTCCCCAGTCTCTGCCTGAACTGCCTTGTGCTCCCGGATCCGCTCAGCACGATCGCAACGGAAGCATCCGGAACGTCAACGCCTTCATCAAGGACCTTTGAAGTGGCGATGACCCTGATCTTATTTTCCCTGAACCACTGAAGATATTCTCTTCGCTCTTTCGGTGGAGTTAGGTACGTGATGGCCGGGATAAGGAACGTCTTGGAAAGCAGGTATGCAGTTTCCGTATCTTCACTGAAAATTATGGTTTTTTCAGATACATGGCGCTTCAGGATCTCCTTAGTTGCCTCTATTTTCTTTTCCGCACTGAAGGCTATTTCCCTTGATCGTCTCCATGCAATAAGTGCCTCCCTTCCCTCCGGGTTCCATGAACTCAGAATAAACTTCTCGAAGTTCCAGGACCCACTCATTGTCATCCGGTGTCTTCTCGCGTAGTTAAGAAATATGATCCTGTTCCTGTCATATTCCCTCTCCTCCCCCGGTGAGAGTCTGACAGGTATACGCACTATCTGGTACGAGGAGAGGAAGTCAGCAAGTTCTTCATAGCCCAGCTCGAATACCTTCTCACCCATATATTGTGACAGGGTTTCGTGCAGCCCATCGGTTCTCTCCAGGGTTGCAGTCAGGCCCAGCCTGAACGGAGATGCATACATTCTCGCGATTTCAATAAACTTCCCGGCCGATAGGTGATGGACCTCATCGACGAGCAAAAACCTGAATCGGTTACCAAGAGATTCAGCCCTTAGGTAAGCAGAGTCATACGTGCACACCGTAACTGGAAGGAGCACATCTTCTCCCCCACCTATCTGGCCCACCTCAATTCCGAAAGTCTCCGATATACGCTTCTTCCACTGCTCAATCAGATCAATGGTTGGAGCTATCACAATGGTGGAGGTTTTCAGGAATTCAATGGCGGCCAGGCCTATGTGGGTTTTTCCTGCTGCAGTCGGCAGCACCACGATACCGTTGTTTCCATTGTCCTTCCACCGCTTCAGCGAAGTCCTCTGATATTCGCGCAGGTTGAGATCAGAACGTAGCTTCAGGCTGTTCATTGCCGGAAAAACCCTGTCTTCTGCTTCAGGGTACCTTTTTTTGAGATCCCTGTACCGATAACCTTCAGTCCTGTAGATTCCCACGCGGTCGTCCTTGAGAACATAATCCTGGGTCATGCCACCTTCCGTCCTGATCACTATAGAGCCTCCGGAATATTCCATTAAAGTGGCTGGCACAGTTAGCTTAGTGCATTTCACCATTTAAAGCAAATATATTCGGGAAGAGTTCCAGCCGGTGTATGTTTCTGTCGGTTGATAAGGAATATTAAATCGGTTATTCGTATCACGCCTTTAACAGATGAAGATAACTTATTTCATTTCACTTGAAAAAAGAGTCCAGCAAATCATCTCTATAAGGTTGGTCATTGAGGAGATAACCGATCCACAGGTTCAGGTAACCCTGCCAAACTGGACTCCAGGATCATACAAGATAAGGGACTATTCAGGGAGGATAAGATCCATCTCTTTCAGGACCCAAACAGGGACAATTCTAAAGGCAGCAAAACTTGACAAATCAAGCTGGAAAGTAACCCGGGACGAAACAGGAACTGTGGAAGTAGTTTATGAGATATATGCCAGTGAACTTACTCCGAGGGCGAGCCACGCTGATGCCACGCATGCCCTCCTGAACCCTTCAGGGTTGTTGTTCTATGTGGAAGGGTACAAGGAGCAGACCTCTGAAATTGAACTTTCCATCCCGGATGGCTGGCACATCACCACAGGTCTTGAAAAGATAGACGGAAACAGGTTCAGGGCGACAAATTACGACATCCTTGCAGATACGCCTTTCGAGATTGGCACCCAGCAGGTTTTCACTTTCAGGGTCGATGGCAGGGAACACGAAAT
>JAJZNS010000015.1 GCA_021811635.1 Thermoplasmata archaeon | reverse complement strand
CCATGGTAAACATTAAATATATAATAAATGTTATTATTAATTCCTGTTTTATTTTTTTACGAATTCGGCATATTATGAAAAACATTCCCAACTGGCAAAATTCCGTGATAGCATTGAGGATTATGCGTATATGCCGGTAAAGACGATGAATTCCAGAGAATTGCACATCTACAGAGTGCCTGACCGCAGAGGTTCAAATCTATTGCGCTAAATGAACTAATGGAACTTGACCTGAAAATGGCATGTGAAAGAATAGTTTCAATTAAGTCGCCTCCTGCGCCGGATAATTTATGATGGGTACGGAAGAATTTCGGGATCATACAATTAGGGTGTGCAGCCAATCCTGCATGTTTTTGCTATCAGACATTTCCTACCTGCCTTCCATTAAATGCCAGAAACTCCAAAAAATCTGGTTCTGAAATAAATGACCAGGTCAAGACACAGCAGTAAATCTCCTGTCCTGATGGCCCTTCCAATGCACTTGGAGGGGGAGAAATCTCTATCTATCTCGATTTTGTTTCTCAGCACTCTGATTTCCCTGGCGACTTTCTGTGCACATATCCTTGTTTCCAGATATTCTGGTGCGGCTCCTCCGAACATGTCCCTGAATTCTCCGTAAGTTGAAATCAGGTTATTGAAGAAATTGATGGTTTTCATCACCGATGTCCTGTCTTTCCCTGTTGTCCTGCTGGCACTGTTTCCAACTCTGTACTTCGTAAGCTTCCTGTCCGTGAGAAATATGGAAAGATTCTGATCGAGTGCACAGCAGAGGAAGAAAGTGTCCGTGGAATGCACCAGCATGTTCTCAAGAAAGTCCAGTATCTTTCCGTCCAGTATATCCCTCCTGATGGAAATGGAGCTCAGATTGAATCCAGCCTTCACCCTGTTAAGGAAGGCAGCCTTCCTTCCCAACCTCTGGCATTTCAGGGTCCGATCGCCGCGAATTCCGGGAATCCTCCTGGAACCTACGAGTTTTCCGTTTGTATCAATGTATTCCAGTTCGTTCCTCATGTAGCAGACATCAGGATTCTGGAACACATCGTAGACAATTTTCAATTTCTCCCTATCAAAAAGGTCATCATCATCAAGGAACGAGATCACCTCTCCCGAACTTGAAGATATTCCCGTAAAGAGATCGTAACCGACGATGGTGTTGTCCGGCACCCTGATCAGTCTGTATCCGTTCTCTTCCGAAAATGAATCCGATTCCTGGTCATCGAAGTTCTTCACAACAATGACTTCATACTTTTCCCTCTCGAGCGACTGAGCAGCTATAGATTTCAGGGCTCCTGCCAGGTACTGTTTCCTGTTATGCGCATTAACTATTACCGATATCTTCAAGACTGCGATCATGGGAAAATCATTGGATGGCTATAAGAATGATCCGCAGTAGGTGTTCGTTTAAACGGATTGTCTGGAAACCGTTTAAGGCAAAAAGCAGAGGAAAACGTTTAACCTGACTTGCAAATACGCTTCCAGTATACAGTTGACATCCTCAGACAGTGACAGGCAGGCATACCTGGAGGAACTCTGGAGCAGTTCCGATCCAAGCAGGGTGATCCTGTTTTACTCAAAAATCAGTGGTCCCGGTGAAATTGCAAAGTTTTCACTCGGAAGGCCATCTGAGAGATTGAAAATTTTCCACACTGGCAGGAAAGATGCACCTGTTCAGTTCGTGATCCCCACAATGAACCATGAAAATGATTTCTGCAGATCCCTGATAGAAAATTACAGTGGTTCCGGGCTGGTGTTTGTTGAAAGCTCCGGTCCTTACTTCAATTACGCAAGATCGGTCAATGCCGGAATCAGGTACGCACTTAATAAAAGCAATCCGGAAACTGTGGTGATATCAAATGACGACGTTGTTGTGCTCTCTTCAGGCGAGGACCTGCTTCGACTTTCCCGAATGCATGGCGATTCCGCCGTCCTGTGCCTCAACTCAGACATCAACGGATACAGCGGAGAGGCATTCAGGGTTTTCAGGGCCGGCATGCCGGTAATAATAAAGGAAGGGATTGACCTTAAACTTAAAAATTACCGGACTGCATCCGTGCTCGTCAGGCTGCTGGCAGCCAGGAAGATCGCATATTCGGTTTCCCTGATCGGAAGATTCCTGGCAGGAAGGGCGCTTTCAAAAGTGTCGCGCCCCATCACGCCAAAGCTGACAAATTTTGCTGATTTTGGGATATTCCCTGCCAAGGTGGTTGAAAAGTTCCAGTTTGACGAAGCTTTCATCAATGGATGGGAAGACTGGGACATGGTCTACAGGCTCTCCAGATCCGGGATTCGTGTTGAGAGGGCAGATCTGCAATACAGGAGAACAGGACATGCCTCGTTTGCGCAGATCACAACAATGGAAATGGAATACATCAGGTCATACCTGAACAGGGTGTATTTCTCTTACAAATGGGACAGGCTAAATTCTGTATGATCATGATTACCCGGTTCGCCATTTCTGGAGTCTCTGATGACCTTATCTACGTGCTAACCCGAATAATCATCCCGCCGGAGACAATGAAATTTATATCTCATAACATACTCTAACACCATGAACATAACGGGTAACATCACGCTGGGGTTTCATGGTTTGCTTGGCGTTGCATGGATCATATCCCTGGCACTTCTCTCGCTTAACCTGGCAGCTTTCAAGAAGAACTACTCTGACGATCACAGGAAAGGCGCCCTTAAACTGGCAACGGTTGTCCGCGCAACCGGAGGGATTACAATTATCATAGGATTGGTGATTCTGCTGCTGCCGTCCATCTTCGGGATCTCTCTGTCTTTCAATTCACTTTCAGGTGCAATACTGGCCGCAGGCATTCTGAGCGCCCTGGTTGCCTATGTCGTGATAGGCGAAGGATTCCTCATGAGGAACCTAAAAGGCATAAACTCCGAAAATTCCAGGAAACTGCTGAATGCGGCCGTTGCGGAACTTGCCCTTGCAGTTGTAGCCCTTCTCCTGATGGTGGTTGCGACCAGCCTGTAGGCTAGAAGGTTATCACTTCATATCCTTCCCTGATGTAGTTGGAGATTACGGGACCGACGTCCTCTATCTGCAGCCCCTCACCCTCCAGGTTTCCCATTATATCCTGGGCTTTGGCCACTCCCCTGCATGCAATAGGGATGACATTAAGGGACATGAGATCCCTGGTGAGCTTCAGGAAGTCCATGTCGCCGGATGCAAGCGCCTTTTCTGATGGCCCGAAGAGGATCACCCTGATGTCGTCAAGCAGCGAATTCCTCTTCACATTGAGGGAAAACCTGAACCCGACAATTGCTTTCTCCTTGTTCTCCAGACCTGAACTTATTATAACCAGGCATCTGCCAGCCATGCATTTCCAATGCGACGGTACAGATAAACGTTGGCAGCCTTTCAATAACCTTGGATTGAAGGGCAATTGCACAGATGGCGGAAATCAGAGTGTATTCTCCTCTGCCGTGATCAGGGACTCCACCTGATTTACGGAAAGGTGGTTTCCGCCGTAGCTCCCGGACAGCACGAAGATCACGAAGTTCCCATAAAGTGCCAGTGTGAAATCTGTCCCGTTTAGACCCTTGTACGCCACGCTGTATATGGTGGAATTCAATGACTGAACAGTGAAGTTGTCAGCAATGCTGGAATTATGCTGTACCATGTACGGGAGCCCGGACCATATGAGTGATGCGGTCACCTGGTTCACCGTCCCGACGCTGCCAGCAGCAACAACTTCACCCATCGAATCGTTGATGCCTCCAGCAATCCCAATGGAGTTGACGTTGTTGAGAAAGGAGGTGGGAATTTCCCCGATATACTGAGTCAGGTTGTATCCGGAAA
>JAJZNS010000047.1 GCA_021811635.1 Thermoplasmata archaeon | reverse complement strand
CCTTGAAGGTAATGTAAACCGCGGACGCACCTACAGGCGCATCGGCGACCTTCACATTAACCGTCCCGCCGTTGTCGAAAAATTCATAGTATATCAAAACCCCTGCGGCTATCACTATTACAGCGACAATTATTCCCAATATTTTGGAGTTCATTGTCCAATTCAGGAGAAATGCTTTAATCTGAATTGTGGTACAAACCCCTCATATCACCACAAAATGTGACCAAACCGT
Organism: Thermoplasmata archaeon; assembly: GCA_021811635.1. The sequence continues at coordinate 3,935 of JAJZNS010000047.1, read as the reverse complement.
AATTAAACCTGCCGCACTTACAAACAGTGGAAGGGCCAGGGTCCAGAATAATATTCAGGAAGTTGCAGAGACATGCCGGAAGGGCTTTTCAACTGCAGCTTGATGGGAAGGACATCGGTTTGGCCAGCCTTTCAAGGGTTGCCATTTACGGAAAAAGGATTTACCTTACGTTAGGTGGCGATTCCTATTCCATATTCTTCGGGATGTTTGGGCGCTTCAGTGAAGGGCAAATTACAGGAAAAAAGAAGCCTGGAATGGTCCTTGCCAGCAGCGCAGCGACGCTCTCATTCTATGGTTGCTCCATTAAAAGGATCCCAACCGACAGTTATCTTGGGTTCATAGACGAAAGCAGGGATTTGACCTCGGTGGAATTTGACCTGGAAAATACAGCAAATGAAGCTAAGAAAGCAGCATCGGATGACGATCCCATCTGTGACGTGCTTCTGGATCAGTCAATATTGCCCGGGTCTGGTAACATAATCAAGAACGAGGCTCTCTTTCGTTCTTCTATGCATCCAGCCAGGAAAATGGGATACATTACTCTGACTGAATTGTACGGTCTTTTCAGGCAGGCACGTGAATTCTCCATGAAATGGGTTGAGGCATCTGAAAAGGGAGAGAAGATTTCTCCACTTTTAACTGTATACGGAAAGAAGCACTGCATGATATGCGGCCGTCCGCTTATGAAAGAGAAGATGGGACTGGGCAACAGGCAGACCTATTGGTGCTCAATCTGCCAGAAATGATGAAGGCATTGTCAACAGGATCAGACTTAGCTTCTTAAGTATCAGATGCAAATATCAACTGGAGGATCACGTGCTGGAGATTGAGATTGAATTCAAGGTCCCGGTGAGCTGGATTGATGATCTGGTAAAAAGCCATTCAGCCAGAATAAAGGTCAGGGATATCAGAAAAACCAGCAAAGGGACAATGGACCTGATAGAAGTCTTCTTCCCGGAAGGCAACGTCAAAGCAATGGCCGAGGATATTGAAAAATACCTGCCTGAGGAGAACAGTTCCCTGAAAGCATTTGATGATAATCACGCCACAGCGATTGTTGACGCCGGGGATTGCCCTATATGCAGAAACATGCAGAACTGGGATCTGTTCCTGACTGAAGCTTTCACAGAAGGTAACGGGGACATGCTTATGCGCCTGCTTGTTCCTGACGATGCAACGGCAGTGAGCTTCCTGAAGAGGCTCGAAGATGACGGAGTCAAATTCAGGCTGGTTAAGAAAAGGAATCTCACAAGGAAGAGCGATCTTACCGCAAGACAGGAGTTTGTGGTGAGGACTGCCTTTGATCTGGGATTCTTCGATTATCCAAAGAAGGTCAACCTGGAGGGTCTTTCAGAAAGGTTGAATGTATCATTCGTCACTCTATCTGAAATACTCAGGAGGGCAGAAAAAAACATCATATCCTCGTACTTCAGGCAAAAAGGGGAATGAATTTAAGGTGCCTCACCTGACCTGCCGGCCAGCTGTTGAATTTTTTTCCAGCGCAAGAAGCTCGCACGCAGCCTCAGCGGCAGGATATAGAATTTCCTCCTCAAGCTCCACATGATGCAGCAGGCTCCTCCCAATTTCTGCAGCCTTTTGGCTTGAACCGGATTCCTTAGCCGATGCAACTTTCTCAATAATCTGGGCCATTTCCCGGTGCTCAGATATCATCTCTTCGGCATCGCCAATGAACTTCCTTGACGCTGATTCCAGATCATGAAACCCAACTTCACTCCGGGCAGTACTCCGCGATTTGAGGTAAGCCAATAGCGGTATCACGGTCTCCTCCTCCTTATCCAGGTGGTAGCTGAATATGGAAAGAATCTCACCGTATAGCTCTGCGACCTTCCCTTTGCCTGCCGCAATCTCCGACATCTGTTCCAACAGTTCGCTATGTTCCCTGTCAAGGAAACCTTCCATTTCTGTCATAAAATTGTAATCCATTCCGCTTATTCTGGGTTATCCCGAAATACTTCGGGATGCAGAAACAAGACATCCCTATATTTTAAGGGATTACTGACATGCCATGTTTCACGCTTCTAGTTTTGTATGGTGAAGATGATCAGCAGGGCAGAAGAAGAATTTACAGTTTTTGCTGAGAAGTACAACAATAGCTGGCAGAACGAGGGGCGCGCTTTCCTGGAACTGCAGGACCAGGTGCTTGAGCATTCGATTCATGAGGATGAAATTGTGGCGCCGCTTGCGGAAAATTTAGGAAATTCTCTTACGGGAAAAACAGGAGTGATTTCGGGGCGAGGGGGATCGACGTGCGAATTTTACACCCGGGATCGGTGCCCGGATAATGATCACGAGGAACTGAGGCGTGGGCTTTCCAGTTACACAGGGAATGCTCAAGCATACCGTTTCCGGATGATCATCAGCAGGCATGCGAAATTTGAAGGGATGATGCTGAAACTGGCACCAGCGTACTCTGTAATGATCCCCTCTGACAAATTTGTAAAGGAGTGACATGCTATGGGGACTGAAAACACCTGGATGAAGAATGGCAAAGAATCAAGGCGCATAAAGGTGGTTGTGCTTGGTGCAGGATTTGCTGGGTCATCATTTATAAACTCATTCAAAGGTAAGCTAAAGGGTAAGGACAGGCGCCGCATCGATCTTACTGTAATTGACGGCAATTCCTATCATCTGTTCGCCCCGCTTCTATACCAGGTGGCTACTGGCAGCGTCCGCGACCGGCACATCTCCGCCCCACTCAATACTACAGCGGAAAGGAAAAAATTCAGGTTCATTAAATCGACAGTACTTCGGGTTTCCCCAGAGAGGAACCAGGTTATAACAACGACAGGAGTTGTTGGTTACGATTACCTGGTTGTCGCACTTGGCGCTGAAAATAACAACTTCGGTATACCAGGGGTGGAGGAATATTCGGTTCCCCTGAAGAGCCTGCAAGATGGCAGGACGATAAGGGAAAGGCTGTTTAACTCGCTTATCCCTGAGAAGAATGCGCTTGGTAATGGTGTTGGGGTCCTTTCGCCGGTGAACTTTGTGATTGTTGGTGGCGGGGCTACAGGTGTGGAACTGGCCGCCTCCATGTCAGATCAGGTCATGGCGTTCTCAAGAAAGGCAGGCGTTAGGCATGACGGCATCAACATCTTTCTTCTGGAAGCTCAGGATCGCCTGGTAAGGGATGCGCCTCAGGAAGTATCTGATAGGCTGATGTCTGATATGGCACGCAGGGGGGTCAAGGTTAGACTCAATACCAGGATCATAAGGTTAGGGAGAAATGGCGTCGAACTTCAGAATGGAGGCTTCATAGAAACTGAGAATGTCTTCTGGGCGGCAGGAGTCAGGAATGGAAAAATAATAACTGAATTCGGCGGGAATCACGTTGAAAAGGTTCATGGGAGGATAGTAGTGGACAATTTCCTTAGAGTACCAGCGTTCAGCAATGTGTTCGTGCTTGGGGACAACGCACTGGCCAAAGACGCGACCAGCAATAACCCGGTCCCACAGACGGCTGCTGCTGCAGTGCAGGAGGGAAAATTCGCCGGGAAGCATCTGGCCTCGATCATAGGCGAAAAGATGAACTCTCATGGTTTCAGATACAGGGATACCGGATTAATGGTTGCCACCGGATCATACAGTGCAGTTTGCATGTTTCCAGGAGGGATCATCCTTTCAGGTTTTGGGGGCTGGATCATTTGGCACGCAGTGCACCTGTTTAAGTTGGATACGGTGAGAAACAAGATATCGGTAATGGCAGACTGGGCACTTCGGGATCGATTGATGCGAAATATGGCGGGACCCGGGTTGAACTGAAAGATACAACATTATGTCCTCTTATTTTAACATTTGTGAGCGAGAAATCCCACACCCTTTAGGGGTGGGATGAAAGCGAACACTTATAACAATATACTAATAATGCATCTAATGATATGCCCAGGGGATACACCAGTTCTAGTACATCAGTT
>JAJZNS010000038.1 GCA_021811635.1 Thermoplasmata archaeon | reverse complement strand
GAGGCGGTCAAATTTGCGCCGGAAATAGTGCATTCCCATACACCGGTATCTATTGGAAACCTTGCCTGCAGGGTCTCAAAAAAGTTTTCACTCAACCCTCTCGCGACATTCCACACTTTTATCAATGATCCTGGCGCAATGTCAAGATACATTCATCTTGGAATGAGGACTTCGACAATGATATCAAAAGCGTTCAATCTCTATCTGGTGGATTTCTACAGAAAATTCAGGTACGTAGTTGCGCCTTCCGCATTTACAAAATCTATTCTTGAGAGACTCGGGTTCCGCAATGTCATCAGGCAGGACATAGGCATTGACCTTAGCATTTTCAGGAATCTTCCCTCCAGGGACGATGCCAGGAACGCTCTTGGCATACACAGATCCTCCAAGATAGTCCTCTATATGGGCAGGATAGGTGCTGAAAAGAATCTTGACGTACTGGCAAGGGCGGGCAGCAGGCTTGCCGAAAGGGGATTTTCGGTGCTGGTTTGCGGAACCGGCCCCCATCTTGAGGAACTGAAGATATTGTCGGAGAGGATCAACGCAGGGGTGAAATTCATGGGGTTTATCCCCGAGCAGCATAAACCCCTATACTACCGTTCCGCTGATGTTTTCTTCAACCCATCGCTTTTCGAAAACCAGAGTGCGGTCGACATTGAGGCAATGGCAGCCGGCACGCCAATACTTGTTCCCAGAAATTCGTCCCAGTTTGAATTCCTGTCTTCTGGCCTTGGAGGCGATGCTTATACTGCGGAGGAACAGATCCCGGACCTTGCAGAATCATTAGTCTCCCGATCTGACCTTGATCCGGCAACAACAGCGTCGGGGTATACTGTGGAAAAGCATGTAGACAGGCTGCTCGAAATTTACGGAATGCTACAGTAATCCCAAATTCCTGCAGACAAGATATGATGCCACCAGATCCTCTATGCCGTTGCCCATGGACTTGAATATTGTCCTTTTTTTGCCGGAAAACTTGTCATGGGTTGTCACAAGGTCCTTGAGTTCAACCAGATGGTATCCTGGATCGGCTTTCATCAAATCAATTATCTCTGCGCTTTCCATCATTGCCTGCTCCTTGCTTTCAACGATAACCGATTCAGCCTTAAGAAACACGGACGTGTCAGCCTCCCTTCTGCTTAGAATATTGGATCCTGCCAAATTAAGGTGAAAATCATTCTTAAAATATTCTCCTCTGAGGAAAGGTTCCCTGGCGCTTGTGACAGAACAGATCAGGTCAGAATCATTTACAGCGGTGGCAATATCCTTTTCCACCCTTATAGGCTGGCCGGTGGAAATTTCCATTTTTCTCGAGAATGATTCAGCATGTTCAGGATTCCTTGAATATACCAGAGTCTGCTCCGGCTCAAACACGCTGAAATGAGCTTTTAGCTGTGATTCTGCCTGGAATCCACTGCCTGCGACCAGAAGCCTTGGTTTGCCCTTCCTGTAAAGAAGCCTGGATGCCAGCGCGGAAAGGGCGCCGGTCCTTATCTGCCCAAGATAGTTTGCCTCAATAGAGGCTACTGGGCTGGGATCGCTGATCCTGAACAAAATGTACTGAAAAGTGGTGGCTTTCCCGTTATTGAGGTAAGCCTTAATTCCTGCAACCCCGAGGTCCGGGATAATTGCGGGGAGGCTGTTCAGCGTAATTCCCCCTATAGAAGATCGTATCCTGGGCTGAAGGGTGGCTTTTCCGGCTGAGACCCTGACGAAAGCCTGTTCAAGCGCATCTATAAGTTCAGAATATTCGAGATTTTCTCTTACTTCGGACTCGCTGATTAAATACATGGTTATCAGAGTCAGGATTGTGATATAGTTTTTGGCGTCCGGAAAACCAAGCTAAATGGATAATGAATGATTTGAACTTAAACGATAGGGGAGTCATGCACTTTTGCCGGACTATTCTGGAGTTTCATCCCTGAACATTCAGGTGTGCAGATCTGTGAACCGGTATTCATCTGTGCAGTCCAAAAATTCGCCAAGTATGTTATTTCAATATACATGATGTATAATTTGAATTCAGCAATTCTCAGTTTAGCCTATATATTCCCTGTGATTGTATAGCCGTATTGCGAGAGACCGGCAGATGTTGCTTCTTAAAATTGTCAAGACTAAAATATCCCCCGGCAATCTGCATCAAATGAATCCTGATCTACCTTCCGTGCGGCTCTCCAAGCTGGAAGAACTAGTAAATTCCAACCACTCATACACAATGAGGAGGGACAAGGATTCGCTGGAGTTGCATTTCACCCCAGACTTTCCGGAAGCTATTCCACACAAGCCAAACGGGGAAGAGGTGGAGCATGTAATGTATGGAACTCTTATTGGCCAGGAAGTATTCTTTTTCAGGTTCGTCACAAGAAGCAGTTTTGGCGAAACTTCGACCGATTTGCACGGTCATGACGACCCGGTTATGCTCTGGCTCAGCTTCCTCTGAACGTCAAAGGAATTCGCCCACCAGCAGCGGCAATATCACCGTTGCTTCCCCCATAATGTTTACGTACCGTGCCCTGGGTTTCAGCTTTCCCCAGGAAATTGCCTCTTCAAGCTTGGCTCCTGAGAGCGATCCGTCATACTCCTGAGCAGTGGTGAGATAAACCGCATAATCCAGTCCGTTTCTGAACTGGTTCCACCAGATGGTGTGATGCTTTGATATCCCTCCGCCTATCATCAGTGCGCCCGATTTCTTGGCATCGTAGATTATGTCCGCAAGCCTGTGCTCATCTTCAAGAATGTTGATCTTGAAATCCCTATGTGTCTCGTAGAATGACCAGAGTTGGGAGCCGAAGGACCCGTCAGTTATGCCCGGCACGAAAATCGGGACTTTCTTCATAGCCGCATTGTGGAGAATGGAATTTTTGTCATTGATGGTCTTGCCATATTCCATGATCAGGTCAACGGTCGCCCACTCCTTCTTCTGTTCGTATGCTTGCTCCAGGAATGGCTGGACTTCCTTCTCGATGAGCGTGCCATAACTCTCGTCGGGGACAAGGACGTTTCCGAGCCTGTTTATTCCTTGTTCCCTGAGCATTTCGTCGCTCATGCCGAAATCGCCGCAATAATAGGCGCCATATGATCTTGCGATGTCATGATCGATGGTTCCGCATGTCGTGATCACGACATCGATCAGCCCTTTTGAGATAAGGTCAGAGATCACTCCGCGCGACCCGGTAGATATTATGTCTGCGGGAAACGATATGAAAGTGGTGTTTTCCCCGGAGAACATTTCAGAAAGTATCTCCTTCCCGGCGTATATTTTCTCCGTTGAGAACCCGCCTGATTTGCCAAAGAACCCCATCAGCTGAGCTATGGTGGTGTTTCGATCGACGTGAAAATCCTCCACTTTCCTTCCGAGAAGATCGCTCCTTTTCACGGTTCATTAATTCATGTCCGCTATTAGTTTTTGTTTTTAGCGGGAGGCTTCATCTCCCGGATGGAAATTTAATCAGAGGGATGAAATGCCTGACCAACTGCTCAGTCAAGTTATTATTGCCGTCATTTATGTTCCGACATGCGGGATGTCATAGTTGTGGGTGCCGGGCCTTCTGGCTCGTACATGGGCTATGATCTCTCGAAACGTGGCCTTGACACGCTGATCCTTGAAGAGCACAGGGAAGTGGGTAAACCTGTAGAGTGCACTGGACTGGTTTCTGAGCGCGTCATGAAATATGTTCACACCAAAGCCGGCGTCAACAAGGTCAGTGGTGCACGCATCATCTTTCCCAACGGTGAGAGCACCCATATCAGGAAATCAGAAAAGACAATCGTGATGGACAGGGATCGCTTTGACAAGGACGTTGCCGGTATGGCAATTGATGCGGGTTCAGATTTCAGCATTGACTCAAAGGTGATTGGCGTCCGCGAAAGCAGGGAATACGTTGAGGTCAGGTACAGGAAATCTGGAAATCTTGTCGAAGAGAGAGGCAGGATAGTCGTGGGCGCAGATGGCGTCAACAGCAGGGTGAGGCGCGATATTTACGGAAACAGGCCGAGAAGAGTTGTCTCTGCATACCAGGTGGATGCAGCATACGAGCTCCCCGACCAGGACAGTGTGGAAGTATATCTCGGGTCGGGCACATCCGGAGGGTTCTTTGGCTGGGCCACTCCGGCTGGCGATACAACCAAGATAGGGACAGGTTCTCTTTACCCTACGGCAAAGAAATTCTTTGACAATCTCAACGCCAGGTTCGGAAAAGATAGGGTACTGGGAATTAACGGAGGCGCAATTCCAATCTCATACCTCAGGCGCACCTACAGCGAAAGGAGCATACTTGTCGGGGACGCTGCAGG
>JAJZNS010000009.1 GCA_021811635.1 Thermoplasmata archaeon | reverse complement strand
CAAGCATCGCTATCCTGAGAAATTCCCTCCTGATGATCCTGAAGTTTATTCCATGGCTTTCATAATACAGGATAATCACGATGCCAAGCATTCCCAGTCCCACGCCGCCGAACTGGGTCATCAGGTACGAGGAGAATGCGGGATGCACAATGCCCGCAATGGGCCCGAGGAGGATGCCAAGGAATATCAGTACGGGAATGTCAATTAGCGATGCCTTCCTCGAGATGGGGATTGCAAAGGCCGCGACGATAAGGATGAAACTAAGCTGGAAATACTGCTCGTAGCCGAATGACAATGCGCTTACCGTCTGTCAAGAAGGCTCGGAGGCATTTTCCTCTTGTGCTCGCTGGAAACCATCATATCCCTTACAGTTTCAGAAATTTTGCCACCGCTCTCTCCACCCTCCAGTTTTCGGAGTTCCCCATCAAGCTTATCATAGGTCATTCCAAGTTCCGCCTCGTCGGTCTGCCCCGGCCATAACCCGGCAGAAGGGCTCTTCTTCACAATGTGATCCGGCAGGTTCAGATGCTTCGCTACAGCCCTGATTTCATCCTTGTAGAGATGGAGTATTGGCTCGATATCACATGCCCCGTCGCCAAATTTCGTGAAATACCCCGTAAGGTATTCTGACCTGTTTGTGGTGCCGACCACGATCCCTGAATAGAGGTTTGCGAAGTAATAAAGGATGCTCATCCTGATCCTTGCCTTGAGGTTCCCGGACACCTTCCTGTCAGGCCTTCCGTCCAGCGTCTCTTCGTAGGCCCTTTCTATTTGGGAGATATCGATCCTCTCAACTTTGACTCTGCTTCTTTTCTCCAGTTCAGCAAGATCTGCAAAATCCATTTCGGGAGTGGCTGCGTCGAACATGAAGTATGCATGGATCGTGGCGTGCGGGATGCGGGAGCATATTGTCAGGACCACTGAGCTGTCGATGCCCGTGCTGACGCCCATCACAAAAACCCTGCTGGCGGAAACGCCTGCCAAAAAGTCCGATATCTCGGATACAACCCTTTCGGCACCGCCAGAATCCATATTGGATAATGTATGCTCTTTAAATAAATTTTTTAATCGAATAAAAAAGTCCTATGCCATTGATCTTCTAATTCCGTTGTAAACATTGTAAAACGCCATAACGTTTGTAACAGGCCCCACACCACCTGGTACAGGCGTGATTCTGTCCACAAACCCGTTGAGCGTTGGAGAGCTGTCTCCAACAAGCTTTCCGTCAACACTGTTCACTGATGCGTCAATGACGATGCTGTCCCTTGTCACATAATCGGCGGTGAGGAAACCGGCCTTTCCTGTGGCGGTAACCACAACCTTTGCCCTCCTGGCCTTCTCCTGGAGGCGATCCGTCTTGGAATGGCAAACCGTTACGGAGTAATCCCTGTTAAGGAGCGCCATGGCCAGTGGCCTGCCAATTATGACCGACCTGTTGATTATGCACACCTCCGCGCCCTTTGGAAGGTCCTGCCTGTCAATTATGTAGGCTATGGATTTGGCGGTCGCGGGAAACACGGAATCATCCTTGAGCATCAGGTTGCCCAGGTTGATTGGGCTAAGGCCGTCCATGTCCTGGTTTGCCGGAAGCATTGCCTGCAGCCTGGAGGGATTCAATCCGCCCGCCACGGGCATAGTCACAAAAATGGAATCGTAGCCTGAGCTGCAGGCCCTGGCAAGCTCCGCCTCAACCTCTGCCTGCGTTGATCCAGATCTGACGGTGACCCCGTCTATGGTGATGCCCAGTCTCTTTGCAAGGCCCTGCCTCGCCTTTCCATAGGATATGGAATCTTCGGATTCAGTGGTGTTGAATTCACATATCCTGACCTGCCTTCCCAGAGAACTGAATTTTGCCTTCAAGTCCTCTTCGAGTTCCTTCGCCAGAGCCTTGCCGTCAATGATTGTGGTCATGCTGACTCAATCCCATCTGATGACCGCCTTTATCTCGGAGGGGTTTCTCCGGGTGAAAACGGTCTCATCCCGGGGATCGTACAGGCCAGTAATAAGTTTCTTCAGGGGCGAGTTGGGCAGGTTCCCCCACTGTGAAAGCTTCTCCAGGGCCTGTATGTAGTGTATCTTGGCTGCGTCCACCGTCCCTAAAATGGTGAGGTTCCTCTCGATCATATGGTCGATATCGACGCCGCTCACCGGAGCCGGCTGAGCCTTGCCGTTGGTGCCGAAAAGCAGCATGATCCCGTTGTAATTGAGTTTCCTGTAGAATGTGAAAATTGTCCCGGGGTCTCCGCTTGTGTCAACTACAACGTCTATGCCCTGATCAAACGTACCCATATCGGTGGAATAATCTACAAAGCCCAGGTTGAAATAGTCGCAGATTTTCAGCCTGTTATCGTCCACCGGATGCCTGTTCGTGATATGGGTGGTGAAACCTAGGTCGGAGAATGACATTGCATAAAGGAAAGCCTCCGGCCCGGTCCCGATGACGGTACACTTCTTTCCCCGATACGTTGAGTCCTCTGCTGCAAATACCGACCTTCTCGACACAATTCCAAAAACCTCCAGAGCCTTCATCACGTTCTTTGTGGGCTCAGTAAGCACGGCATAATCCTTCATTGATGGATCTGGCACCTTCACAAGGAATTCCTCACTGTCGTGGAATGTCCTCCTCATGAATCCGTTCTTTCCAGTGATTCCTGCCTCATGCTTCTCTCCGTCGGAACAGTTGTCCTGCCTGCCTATCCTGCAGTTGACGCATTCTCCAGGTCTCCTTACGACGGGAACAACCAGGTCCCCTTTCCTGAGGCTGGTGCTGCTGCCGGGATCAATCACCTTTCCGATTGCTTCATGGCCGAGAATGATGTTGCTCTGACCCCTGGGATTGTAGGCAAACTGGAGGTGTCCTGCAACCATTCCCCTGTCGGTGCCGCAGACCCCTGTAAAGAGCGTCTGGATTTCTATATCGCCCTGATCGTCGACAATTTCAAAATCTCCGTATGTCGAGCCACCTTTCGGGGCATCTGTCGCAATACCTTCAGTTTTCTGCATGATTCAATATGTTTTCATGGGTAAATCAATTTGCATTTCCGCCGGCAGTCCGTTGCCGGATATCACTGAGCTTCCGCAATTTCACCAGAAATTTCCTCAAGCAGCCTCTCCTTTGTTTCTGGTATGGCAAAATGCATTATGACGCTGGATCCTGCTGCAATCGCGGCGTAAAAACCTATGACCGCAGCCAGCCCGAACTGACTCAGGAATGCAGGGAAAGACGAGATTGCGAGTGCAGCGGCCATTTTGTCGATGAACACGTTTATGGCCTGCCCGCTCGCCCTCACTTTTGTGGCTACCAGTTCTGGCACAATTATGGTTCCGCCAATCACGGTTGCCGGCCCCGCTGCAGAAAAAAGATAGTTCAGCAGGTAAAAGGAGAAACCGAGGAATGCAGCATAACCGATAAGGCTGCCGTTGACGATTGCTCCATTGCCAAGCCCATAAAAAGAGGGGCTGGAAAGCAGGATGGCGTACAGCAGCAACGCCGCAAAGACCCCGGCATAACCCGCGACAACAAGCTTCTTTCTCCCCACTCTATCAATAAGATACACGGACAGCAGAGTCCCAGGCAACCCGGCTATGAAAACCGCAGCATACGTGAACATCACAGGCGTCAGGCCGAGGTTGGAGGCGATGGTGATTGGCCCATAGATGGTAAACGTGCTTGAATACGTATCATACAGCACCCACAGCAGGGAACCGACCAGGACCATGGGCAGGGATCGCATCAGCCTTTCCCTGTAGGGAACGCGATCCGGTCCAAGCCTTCCGGTAAGTCCCGGATCGCCCACAATATTCAGGCCGCCGGCATCCTGACCCATGATTCTGGCTGTGAATCTAGGGGTCTCCGGTATTTTTCTCCTATAGTATATTACAAAGAGGGAGGGCACTGCACCGAATGCCAGCACCACCTTCCAGGAAAATGAAGGCACCAGCAAAAGCATTGAAACCTGATCGACGAATGCCGATAGAGTCGCACCCATGAGGAACATTATGGAAAATGAAATTGCCATTAGCTTTCCCCGGTTCGCCGTGTCGGAGTTCTCAGCCATGATCACGGGAGACATCACGTAATCACCGCCTATGCCGAAACCCAGAATTATTCTTGACGCGAAGAGCAAGGTGAAGCTGCCGGCAAAGAGCTGCATAATTGCGCCGAAGAAGATCAGCAGGAGATCGATTCCATACATGGGTTTTCTACCAATCCTGTCTGCGATTGCCCCGAACAGGATTGCTCCGAATGCGGCACCGAAGAACGAGGACGCCGTAACCAGTGAGGCCTGAATGGAATCGAGATTCAGGTAAAAAAGTGCAGAATAGTATACCAGGGAAATAGCATAAAGATTGTAGGAATCCGAGAAAACGCCCATTCCTGTAACGATGACTGATTTCAGGTGAAACGACCTGGTGTTCACAGA
>JAJZNS010000090.1 GCA_021811635.1 Thermoplasmata archaeon | reverse complement strand
AAAATAATCGGGAGAACCTTTATTGAGGCATTTGAAGAGATTGCGAAGGAAATTGGCGCAGAATACCTCCTCCAGGGGACAATAGCACCTGACTGGATTGAAAGCGGCGGAGGAAAGAGGGATACCATAAAGAGCCACCATAATGTTGGCGGACTGCCGGAAAAGATGGATCTCAAGATTCTGGAGCCTCTGCGTGATCTTTACAAGGACGAGGTAAAACTCATCTCGGAGACACTCGGTATGGATACAGCAAGGCAGCCGTTCCCTGGGCCCGGACTTGCAGTGCGTATCATCGGAGAAATCACCCCGGAAAAAGCTGATCTGTTGAAACGAATAACTGACGTTGTAGAGGAGGAGGTTTCCAGATCTCCAGACGAGGTTGGAAAACCATGGCAATATTTCCCGGTCCTGCTTCCATTCAGGACCACTGGGATTCATGGGGACAAGCGCAGTTACGGGCTCACTGTTGGGCTTCGCATCTTCAATTCGATAGACGGAATGAGCGGAACATTTGCAAGGCCGGACTGGAATTTTCTCGACAGGCTTTCGACGAGGATAACCAATGTCGTGCCCGAAATCAACAGGGTTCTCTATGATATAACCAACAAACCCCCGGGAACCATTGAGTGGGAATGATAAATTTTTTACACAGATAGCACTGTTTGAATGTGAAAGCTGCGATACTGTCTGAACCAAAGGGGATGGATTTTCTGCAGATCAGGGATGTCCAGGATGAGCCCAGACGTGAAGGACAGCTGAAAATAAAGGTTAAACTTGCCGGCCTGAATCCTGTCGATGTAAACCTTATGTCTGGGAATATCAGGTACAACATATGGCCAATTCCGCACATCCCAGGCGTGGAATTGTATGGAGAGCTCATGGATGATGGAAAAAAGCTTCACAAGGGGGACAGGGTTATTGTTTTTCCCAGGCTATTTGACGGAGTTTGCCGGTATTGCTTGACTGGAAATGAGGAGGTATGCGAAAACGGCGGGCTTTTTGGTGTTTCAACAAATGGGGCATACAGGGAGTTTGCAAACGTTGAAGAGAAATACATCTTCAAAGTGCCGGACTCCATCTCTGATGAGACTGCTGTAAGCCTCCCGGTGGGAGGCCTAACCGCTATGCATGCCTTGAACGTTGCCGGCGCTTCCCATGGAAAGAGGGTGCTGGTTTATGGTGCTTCGGGGAACACCGGAATCTTTTCCGTCTTGATTTCCAGCCTGATCGGCGCTGACGTTCACGCGGTATCCAGGAAGAAATGGATTGCGGATTTTGGCGCCAGACAGGTATTTGAGCCTGGTAAAATCCCCTCAGGATACCTGTACGATGTTGTGGTCAACCCTCTCGGTTCGCTCGGGTTCGAGGAATCCATGGATCACCTTGACAAGAACGGGAAGTTTGTCACCTTCGGTACGCTTGGGGGGAACCGTATAGAGGCCGATATTGGAAAGATATATACACGACAGCTGGGTATACTCGGCAGCACTGGCGGGAACAGGAAGGAACTCTCTGATCTCCTTGTTCTGCTTGACGGATATAAGAAGAACGTCCCTGTTGAGAAAGTATTCTCCCTCGATCAACTCGGGGATGCGCTAAAGTCATTCCAGGGCAGGAATAATGGAAGAATCATCATAAAGGTGGGTTCATAGGCTTTTAAGGAGCCTTATCTTTTCCTCTATCTCGCTTGAGAAAATATAAGAACCTGAGACAAGGATGTCGGCTCCGGCATCCGCAGCCATTTTTCCAGTCACATCGTTTATTCCCCCGTCAATTTCCAGTAATGTCTTCAGTCCGTGATCCTTTACGTATTTTCTGGCCTCCACCAGTTTTCCCAATGATTCCTGTATGAACTTCTGCCCGGAAAATCCTGGATGAACAGACATCACGAGAAGGATCTCCGCGTTTTCCAGAAACGGGAAGGCCCTCTCTACAGGGGTTTCAGGGTTGACAACAATGCCGAACTTCCCTCCCTCACCCTGAATGGACTTCAGCAATTCGCCTGTTACAATCGGCGACTCCAGATGTATCAGAAGGGTGTCGGAACCTGCTTCCATAAATTTCCTGTAATACCGGTCGGGTCGATCTATCATTAGGTGGGCTTCAAGCTTCATCCCTGTATTCTTCCTTATGGCCCTTATGAAATCGAATCCAATCGTGAGGTTGGGGACAAAGTGACCGTCCATTACATCAAGGTGCAGGGAATATGATCCCGCTGATTCGCACCTTTCGATCTGGTCTTTGAGGTTTCCCATATCTGCAGAGATTATTGATGGAGATACTAGCACAGACGCCCATGTAAATTTGAGATAAATACTTCCTTCTGAATTCTGGGGCATTAACATGGTCTAGATGCTTATTTCAGGAATGGAAGGAAAAGAGTTATATTGTGGAGTTGGTTCGATTTTGGCATGAGCAGTAAGAATGGCAACAGGGAGTCAACTATTTCAGGCAAACCGGGGAAGGAGCTTGCTATCTCCATAATGGAAAGGATCAAAAGGGTGATGGAGAGGATGAATGTTGCCAACGATGAGATCATAAAAGTTTCACGACTCACCAACATCAGGGAAATTGTGTTCAATATCAAGATCGAATATGATAACATAATCAGCATGATTGAGGATACCATTCAGTCTGACAGCATAGATATTGCCTCTCCAGAGGAGTACATGAAAGGGACGCGAGCGATTGATCATCTGCTCCAGAACATTCCAGAACCGGATCCCAATGATCTAAAGAGTGTACTGCTCAATGCTGTGAAGGAAAACAAGGAATTGCAGCACATTCTGAGTCTTATGGCGAGTGAGTACAACGTAAAATCTGTGAACAGGGTTGTCGGTTCAATCCTGGAACACCTTGACAGTGCGAGGAACAAGCTTGAAACACTTTATGAAGATCTAATAAACAGGGATTACTGGTAAGGATACAGTTCAAATTGTATATGAACATTGAGTCCTGATGAAATCAAAACCGGAAAATCCCGTAAGAGGTGTTCTGAGAAGCGAAATCAGAGTGCTTTTAAAGCTTTATCCGGTTTTTCGAAGGTACGTGAAGGACCGAAAGCGGATCAAGAGGGAAAAAGAACATGTTTACGACCCGAGGATCGAATACAACGGCCTGAGGGCAATGAACGCATTCGTGGACCTTGGTCCCACTTTCATAAAGCTGGGCCAGATGCTTTCTGCCAGGCCGGATCTCCTTCCGAATGAATATGTTTCTTCGTTCCAGAAGCTTCAGGACGATGTCCCTGCAGCAGACTTTTCACTTGTTAAGCCAATTCTTGAACGCAACCTGGGCGAACTTGGAAAGACCTTTGAGGAATTTGATCAGACCGCTGTGTCAGGCGCTTCCCTTGGGCAGGTATATACCGCCGTCTACAGGGGAAGGAAGGTTGCAGTCAAGGTCAACAGGCCCTACGTCAAGCAAAGGCTGAAAAAAGACCTGATTGTTCTGAAGAGGCTGGTAAAACATGCAAAGAACCGTGTGGACAGCTTCCTTTACATCTCCCTTGAAAACGTGATCAATGACTTCAGTTCAAGGATATTCGACGAACTTGACTACAGGAAAGAAAAATCCAACATGGAAAAAATCAGGAAGAATATATCCGGGAGGGAAAACGTGATAATTCCGGAAATCGTGGAAGAACTATCCGGAGAAGAAGTCCTGGTGATGCAGCATGTGGATGGTGTGAAGATTACTGATGTGCAGAAACTAAGGGAAATGGGACATGATACCGCAAGGCTCGCGTTTTCCCTTGATCTAATGTTCATAAGAATGGTGCTGAAGGATGACATTTTCCATGGCGATCCGCATCCCGGCAATATCTCGGTCTCGACAGACGGGAAACTGATACTGTACGATTTCGGGATGGTGGGCACGCTTGATGAGAACACCAGAGAAAACCTCATCGCGTTGTACGTCGGCATGATAACTTCGGATGCGGACGTGATCATGGATGCCCTTGTTTCCCTTAATGCACTTTCTCCGGCTGCCAATCGCGGGGTCATAAGAAGAAGCATAGAACTGTCTATTGCAAACCTGAAGGGGGTTAACCCTGAAGAAAGCGAGATCAGGGAACTCTTCGCGATAGCAAATGAAGTGATCTTTGAATTTCCTTTCCGGCTTCCTAGGGCGCTCGTCCTTTACATGAGAATGGCCAGCCTGCTTGAGGGAATATGCAGGGAGTTGGACAGGGACTTCAGGTTCATCAGGGTACTGAGGCAGATCCTGTATAATGAGGGAGTCTTAAACGAATTCTACCGATCCCAGCTGATTAAATTCGCTGCCAAATCGATCATAAGCATAGAGAAGGGCCTGGATGCGTTGCCGCTCATCAAGCGGACCCTCGAAGAAAGAGATGCACCCTTGAACGGAAAAAGAAGCGTGAAGACGGAAATCTCTATATTCCTTGGTTTCGCCCTGCTTTC
>JAJZNS010000002.1 GCA_021811635.1 Thermoplasmata archaeon | reverse complement strand
GGTGCCTCGCCTTCTTTGCTTTCGTCATGGACTCTGCCTGCGTCTTCGGGTCCCTTGCAAAGACAAAATAGATGATTGCGCCTGCAAGCATGACGAATCCCGTGACGTAATACGCGTCCTGCCAGCTCATTGAGCTTAGCAGCCCGGAAAGTATCCCTCCTGCTGCACTCCCCAGCGTTATGGCTCCAAGCGTAAATGCAAGAGACCTGGCCCTTTCAGATGGGCGGAACCATCCGGACAGCTGTATGGAAAAGAGTGCCAGCATCATTATCATGAGTCCCTGAAAAAATCTCAGTGCCACCAGGAACTCAAGACTGCCGGCTACAGGAATAATGAATTGCGGGACTATGAGGAATATCTGTGCAACCAGGACCCCGGTCCTGATTCTCGCATCAAACAGACCTCCGTGCCCAAGGAAAAACGCCACAAAGAGTCCTATTGAGAACGCATCCACACCATACGCATCCAGGGTTCCTTTTCCGACTCCAATGGTCTGTGCGATTGAGGATGAAACTATGCTGAAAGCAGTGAGAGAAATGAAGCTTGTCGTCATAAGTATCCCGGCGACAAGCGCCATAACCCACCTGTATGGGGACGTCTGCTCTGCCGGCAGGATCTCTTTGGCTTGCATACAGGCATCATAGTGGGTCATCTGTTATAAACCATCACGTTTTTCAACCCATCATGAGGATTTGGGCACTGCCCCCGCTTCAAGCCTTTCCACCAGGAACTGCGATATGTCTATGACCGTCCTGTCCTTCCGAAGGTTCGCGAAGCAGATCGGGCAGGCTGTTATTATCCTCTCCGCACCGGTGGACTTGAGCTGGGAGAATCTCTCCTCGGATATCTTTCCGGAGATTTCTCCAAACAGGAGCTCGTCAGGGCCGCCGCAGCACATTGTCCGTTTTCCGCTCCTTTCAGGGAACGTTAACTGCGCGAGGCCGGATACCAGTTCTGATGGTCCGGAATAATTGCCCTCGCGGAGGGTGAAATGACAAGGCTCATGCAGCGTAACCCTTTCTCCGTTTCCCGCGAACCTGACATCCCTGAGATAATCAAGGTAATGTACAACCCTGAAGTCAAAGTCGCTGAAATATTTCCTGTACTGCACGTTCAGGATGTCATAAGTATGGGGATCAACTGTTATTATGGTTCTCACATTATGATACCTGAAGATGCTGATTATCCGCCGGCCGTATTCCAGGAATTTATCCCTGTACCCCAGATCATATATGAATGTCCCAGGATACGGCTCATCCACCCCCAGATAGTTGAATTTCAGGCCAGCAGATGCAAGGAGGAAGTAAATGTCCCTGAGGAATGCATCCATCTGCCTCCGCATCCTCCTGTCCACAGCCATTCCGCTCAAACGCGCTGCAGCCGGGTGGCGTGATATGATGCCGGCCATAAAATCAGCAGCCTTCTCCCCAAGTCTCATCTTCAACTTTCCAAGGGAGGAACTGTACGCCATCAGCTGGTACATGTTTCCTGTGTAGAGGAGCGTTTCGGAATCGCTGTCAAAGGCAAGCCCTTTAGCCCATCCTGCGCATTTTTCCCTCACCCCTAGAGGGTTCATGAACTTCATTGTGGTCTCGACTATCATCCTGGCTACGGGTTTCTCCAGGGCATGCTGCCCGTATATGGCCGCTATCTCGCGTCCAATCCCGCTTACCTTTCCGGCGTTTACGCCGGCAGGGCACACCTGGAGGCATGCAAAGCAGTCAAGGCAGGAATAGAAGGAATCCGAGATTTTCAGTTCACTTCCACCTGCATTATTCATTTCGGCAATGAATGCCTTGCCAAGATCGACTCTTCCCCTCGCGCCCATAGTGGAGCGGAAACCCGAAGCTGGAAGGGTGGGGCATACGCTTTCACAGAATCCACAGTTAACACATTTTTCAACCTCCCCTTTCATCTCGGACAGGAGGCCATGGATTTCAGTCAAATATCTTACCCCTGTTCAGTATGCCATTTGGATCAAAGGCGGATTTTATCTTTCTCATCAGATCAATGGTGTAAGAGGATCCTCTTTTTTCAAGCTCCAGTTTGAGAAGATCCTTCTTCTCCAGCCCGATCCCGTGCTCCGCGGAGACGGAACCGCCGTGATCGAGGGCGATTCCGGCAATGGACATCTGAAATCCATCCACATTCTTCCTCACATCCTCCCTTGACAGGTTGGCAAAAATGTTGGCGTGCACATTTCCGTCGCCTATGTGCCCGAACAGGACAACCTTCAGGCTGAACCTCTTGGCCGCCTCCCTGATGCCTTCAAGGGTGTCCGGAAGGCCTGAGGCGGGAACAACGACATCGCCAATCACCACGTATTCGTCGGGGCTGTCACGCTGGCTGAGGGCTGACGAATACAGCCCTTTTCTGGCCTCGTACATCCTTTCCATCTCTTCCCTGTTCCTTGTTGTAGCGATTGAGATGGGATCGAATGTGCGGACTATCCCGGCAGCCCGATCCATGACCCTGTCCAGAGATTCAACGGTCGACGCAACGTCAATCAGAAGAAGGTATTGCGCTTCATCAGGGAATTCCAGGCCCTTAGCAATCCTGATGGATTCAAGGGAAAGCCTGTCCATGAATTCCGCAACGTATGGCACGATACCCCGTGTCTTTAGTTCCGCAATCGCACGCCCGGCAGGTGCTATCTCCCTGAAGTACGCCATTATCCTCCCCGTTGCTTCCGGCAGGGGCCATATCTTCAGGATTGCCCTGGTGATGATTCCCAGTGTGCCCTCGCTTCCTGCCATAAGGGCGGTAAGGTCATACCCCTTGCTTCTCTTTAGCGTCCTGCCCCCTGTCTCTATCACCTCTCCCGTTGGCAGCACGACCTCGAGCCCCAGGATCCATTCCTTTGTGGTACCGTAAGTGGCAGCTCTCAGCCCGCCTGCGTTAGTGGAAATCGTGCCTCCCACGGTCGCAGCCATGGAACTCGCAGGGTCGGGAGGATAGAAGAATCCAATTTTTCCAAGTTCTCGATTGAGATCATCCAGCCTTACACCAGGTTCGGCAACGACATAGCTGTCGGACGGCTTCGTCTCTATTATCCTGTTCATCCTGGCCATGCTTATCACAACCCCTCCGCTAATGGGAACCGGAGAACCTGTAAGGGATGATCCGCCGCCCCTTGTGGTCACCTGCACTTTCATCTCGTTGCATATCCTCATTATCTCGGCAACTTCCCCTGTGCTGCCCGGTATAATGACGGCGTCAGGGAGCTTCCCGCTGAAGTATGAAGCATCTCTCACGTAGGGTATGATCTCTTCTCTTCCCGTAAGTACTGTACTGCCATGCACCAGCCTGAGGCGATCAGCAATATTCATTTGCAAACATAGCCTGTTCCGATTAAATACTTTACCTGTGCCACAAGCTGGATGATGACAGGATAAGGACCCAAACAGGCATTACCCATAAAAATTGCATGTTATCATTGTGGGCGGGAACCAATTTATAGCGGCAAACCTTTCATCAGCCATGTTCAGGCAGTTGCCCGAGGGGTTCCTGGAATTCCTGTTGAATGCGAAGAGGAACACCTATGCAGGTGGAACGGGGAAGAGATCACCGGTTCTTGATGGCTCCGTGCAGCTGGAGTTCTCAGATTCAAATTTTCTTTACCATGATATCTATTTTGGGTCAGCCTACTTCATCGGGCAGGAGATTGTTTATTATAAGGGCACACCTTTCTGGTCGCTGTCCTATTCCGGTGGCCTGACCGGATATTCCACGGACAGTGGCAGCATATATACGTTCCTGAAGGAGGCACTTCTGCGCCCAGATCCGCAATTCCCCGTACGCGGGCCACGCAGTTACCTGTCCCGCGGGATGGCTTATGAAAACCATGCAAGTGGAGATATTGGGAGGTTCCATGGAACCGAGCAGATAATGGTGGATGATAGGGTTGCGTATGATCTTCACTATGGCGGAGGGCTGGTAAGGCAATGACCAGCCTGCTTAAGCGGGCGCCTGATAAAATGTTTTATTAAACTCACACGTTACCATAAGAGATGTTCGATCCAAGCTGCGTTTTCTGTTCCGAGGTGGTAAGGAAGAGGAAAGCTGAAATTGTATACGAGGATGAAACCACTATGGCGTTCCTGGATCACGCTCCGGTCGAGGACGGGCATTTGCTGGTCATTCCAAAGAATCACTTCGTTAACGTCCTTGACATCGACACCGAGGACTTCATGAAGGTGCAGGGGCTGGTGAAGAAGCTGTGCCAGCCCATTATGAACGCCATGAGCTGCGATGCCATAAATATCGGTCAGAACAACGGCCCGTGTGCCAACCAGGTGGTGATGCACTACCACGTGCACATAATTCCAAGGTGGTGTGATTCTGGCATTGGCACGGGTTCGGCAGGCAAGGGTGCAAAGATGCACAACTTCATATCCAGAGACGGAAGGCTGAACTGGGAAAGGAAGAAGGCCACAAGTGAAGATCTGAAAGAGGTAGGGAGGAGAATCCGTGAGGAACTTGCCCGCTGCAACCTCTGCTAACATTATAATACTTGAC
>JAJZNS010000035.1 GCA_021811635.1 Thermoplasmata archaeon | reverse complement strand
TTGCTGAAGGTATAACCACAAGGAATGAGGTGGTCGAAAAGAACAGCACCCAGGCAAAACCCAGGCCGGAGTTGAAGAGATGGTGCCCCCATACTACCTCACTAAGGATCAGAAGCAACCCCAATCCGTAAACGCCGGATCTGTAGCTGAAAATCTTCCCGCCCGTGAATTTCGGAAGTATCTCGTAGATCAGCCCGAAATATGGTATTATCGCGATATAAACGACGGGGTGCCCCCAGAACCAGAAAAGGATTGCGAACAGCAGGACCGACCCAGATGAAGCCGTGAAGAAAATCGGATTGAAGAAATCATAGAAGAGCATTCCGAATCCGGCAATAAGTGGGGGTGCGGAAACGATTATCATTATCGCTGTGAAAATGATTGACCAGGTGAAAAGGCTGAAATTTTCCCTCTTTACTTCTGGTGATCTATCATAGATCACAATCAGCAGGATCGTAATACTGGTAATCATCAGCCCTATGAGCACGGTTTCTATGCCGATGACAGAAAGCCAGTCGTAAAGGCCGCCTCCATTCTGGTTCAACTGGAGTGACAGCGGCGGATAGAAATACCACCTCGGGGAAGACTGCGCAAGCAGGACTATGAATCCGCCGATAAGCCACAACCAGTAGCCGGCAGACGAAAGGGCCCCCCTGATGTCCCTGATCACCTTGATGTGGGAAGGCAGGAGGTAGTACCCGAAGCCAAGCGCACTTCCTACGGCCCACATGTAAATCATCAAAACTGCATGCTGGGAAATTAGGACGTTGTATTCATCGCTCGTCAGGAATGTCAGGTTTGGCGAGGTGAGCGACAGCCTCATCGTGAGGCCGAAGGCCCCCCCAATGAAAAAGAAGAGGATGCTGGTGACAATGTAACGCAAACCTATGCTCTTGGCGTCGTCGTTCACGAAAATCGACAGCCCAATTTCCCTGGGCTTTGTGAGCAGGGTGTCCCGCACATACTGTCCTTCGCTGTCATATCCATCCTGCGAGGCCAGCTTCGAGACTATATCCTTCCTCGTGCTGAGGAGGCTATAAATCGCAAATATAACAATGGCAAAAACGGCGGCTATACCGCCGTAAATTGTGAGGGTGGTTACGTAATCACTCATCAGGATACGACCTCCATGTATCCTCTCATTTCATAGTGGAACTCTCCGCAGTACTCCACGCACTCAAAATAATAGCTGCCGGTGTGGGTGGGTTCAAATGTGACTGTGTTGTTCTGGCCCGGGACCGCGTATATCTGCACGTCCATCTGCGGTATAAGAAGATCATGTATTACGGCTGATCCCTGGGCACCGGCAACGGATGTAGCAACCAGGGTGATGCTTGTGTTTACCGGAACCGTGAAAGTGCCCACGCTTGTGGTGTTGTTCGGATACTCAAATGACCAGGTCCACTGGGTTGCAATCACTCTCACGACGTAGGACCCCGCCGGAATAGGTTGCGTATCTGAAGGGACAGAGTTGGGGTTGGCCACGATCATAGCGTAATTTGCGGCAGCGCTGCCAAGCAAAACGACAAGTATGGCCGCGACGAAATACAGTTCCAGTCTTCCCTTTCTTTCCTCGTTCATTTGAAGTCATCCCCGCCACTGGGCACCCCTTTCTTGATGACGGGGTAAAAGACCAGCATAATGGTGAAGGCAGCAGAGGCTATCCCGGTAGCAAGAAACGAAGACGTGTAATCCAGTTCCGATAATCCTGGATTGCCGCCGTAGAAGCTCGAATACAGGTCATAAATGATCAGCCCCGAAATCACTCCGATGATCACTGACACGGCGAAGAGCAAAAGCACGACCTGCAGGTCATGGTTCATAACACGTTAATTTAATCTATTATTTATTGGTAATGCTTAACCTTTAAGACCGGCTCCATGAAATCAGGCAGGCGTGCGGCCTTACAGGCCACAGAAGAAATTGGGGCATTCCTTTCTGCCTTCCTCTTCACGGACCATGAATGATGCGAAAGGGTTTAATTGGCATTTAACTAACCCATCAGTCGATGTTTGAATGATCAACGGACTCTATGCAGCCCTCATTATAGTCCTGATATGGATTGCCGCCATCTTTGAGCTTGCGCCAAGAATTAGGAAAAGCGCACATTTCTCCCTTCTTGGCCCTGCGCTGATGATCAAGTCCCCGAAGAACCGCGGGGTGCTTGACAAGTTCTCCAGGATCTTCCCGAAAGAACTTGTTTCAAGGGCCTCCGTTGTAATTGTCATGGTTACGATGCTTGGGGCATTTGTTTTCCTGTTCTATGAAGTATACCTGACGCTCTCGATCAAGGTTATCGTAAATCAACCCGCTTCCTATTATATCGCACTCCCCGGCATTAATCCATTCATACCGATATTTTACGGTACCCTGGCACTGGTGGTCGGTGTCGTAATACACGAGCTGATGCACGGCGTCCTTGCAAGGAAGCACAACATTACTGTAAAATCTGTGGGCGCTTTGTTTTTCGTGGTGCCCATAGGGGCATTCGTTGAACCTGACGAAACGGAGATGACAAACGTATCTTCAGTTGTGAGAAGGAGAGTGTTCGCCGCCGGCCCGGCCACAAACATAGTCCTTTCCATAATTTTCTTCCTTCTCCTGATTTCAGTGATGGCGCCACTGGCTACCCCCACCCACGACGGCATTTATCTTCAGGGCACTGAACCGCAGGCGGTTTCGGTGAACAACCTCACAGGGATGGAAATCACCAGCTTCGGAAATTATTCCGGAAACAATCTTTCCAGCCTTGGCATCTCATCCTATCTGGTTCCGGGGATGGTTTATAATGTCACGGTATACAATGGCAAGGTGCTGTTCAATACCACCGCAGTTGCCGGGATTATGATTTACGGGCTGCTGGCGGGATATCCGGCATCAGATAGCAATCTGTCCGCCGGAGACGTGCTGATATCGATACAGAACCGGACTTTGTGGAACCAGAACGCAATGAATTCCATACTCGACGGAATAGCTCCTGGGACCAGCATAAGAATAGAAGCTATGGACGTTTCCACTGGACATGTGTTCAACACTTCGCTTACAACCGCTTCGAAATACGACTACTACAACCAGTACTACCCCCTGGAGAATTCCCCGTCATACAGGAACCAGAGTTTCCTGGGAGTGACCGTGGTTTATGCTGGCCTGGAGTACGCATCCCTGTCACAGATGTCATACATCGAGTTTGGAGGGATGGCTGTTGACCCATCCACATTTCCCAACGGCCTTATCCAGTTTATCATACTTCCACTGGAAGGTCTTTCCCCCGTGCCTTCTTCGCTCCAGTCTCTCTATTCTGTTCCATTCTCCCCTGCGGCATACTGGATAATTGTCAATTCGTTTTACTGGCTGTTCTGGATGAATTTCCTCCTTGGACTGACGAACGCTCTTCCCCTGTTTATCCTCGACGGTGGTCAGTTCTTCAAGGATACGCTCACAATTGCATCTAAGAGAAAATCGCTCAGTTTTCTTACAGAGGAGAGAGTAAGAAAGCTATCGAACTTCTTCGGGTTACTGGTATTTTTCCTGTTGATGTGGAATATCATAGCGCCCAGACTTCTCTGAGGAAGGCATGCGGCTGAAATCAACGTTCCTCCATACCGGATTGATCAGGAAACGAAAGCAGTAGATAGCTTAGAATATTCCCCATCGGGAAAGCATCTTCCCGGATAATCAAAGATTCCGCGGGAAAGGTAACTGAGAAGGAATGATGCGCCATACCCCTTCAATTCAGGCTGATCAGACCCCCGCAGGGCTTAACGGAACCCCACTAGCAAGTTTAATATTGAAGGACATATATACCTCAGATGCGCGTTCCGATAGAATCGGATTCTTCAGGCGTGGAATATCCTGTATCCAGGGAACTTGAACTTGCAAGGGACCTCAACAGGTCAAGCGCAAAAACACAGCTGGCGAAGGAGAAAGCGGAGAACAAGAGGTTGAGGGAGGAACTTGACCTGCTGAGGGATAAGATGCTCAGGGCTCTTGCCGACAGCGACAATCTCCTGAAGGCAAGGGAGAAGGAGCTGGCCTCGGAAAGAAAAAGGTTAAACAAATCAATCATGATGGATCTCCTGCAGACTCTGGATGCGATGGATGCTGCAATGAAGGCTACGGACAATGCCTCCGTGCAGGCTCTCAGAGACCAGTTACTTTCTGTCCTTTCCAGGCACGGCCTCAAGGAAATTGAGGCGAAGGGAAAAAAATATGATCCATTTCTGCATGAGGTGCTGGGCGTATCTCAGGAAGGGGATGAAGGTACAGTAACTGAAGAGATTCAGAAAGGATACATGCTTGGAGACGAGGTACTGCGCACTTCAAAGGTAATAGTTACGAAAAGGTGAAAAAAGTGTCGAAAATAATCGGGATTGATCTGGGAACTAGTAATTCAGCGGCTGCAGTGGTTCTGGGCGGGAAGCCAACAATGATTCCAAGCTCCGAGGGCGTCTCCATAGGGGGAAAATCCTTTCCAAGTTACGTGGCCTTCACAAAAGAGGGGGACCTGCTGGTCGGCGAACCTGCAAGGAGGCAGGCGCTCCTTAACCCGG
>JAJZNS010000058.1 GCA_021811635.1 Thermoplasmata archaeon | reverse complement strand
TCGAAGGAAGCCTCCGTCCCATCTCTTTTGATAATAGTCTTAATCATTGGTTCACCCGGAAGATCGCGAAAACATTCTCTTCCTTACACATAAACATCTTAACGGTATATTTTACTTTATTCACTGGATTAACTACTTTGATTCAGTTCGTAAACATATTTGATCAAACCAGTGATCAATATCTGTGATCATATCTATTTCTATGTTGGTGACCAACTAGCATTCGAAGGTCACTGTTCCGGAATATGTCGCAATTCCCGCCAGTTAATTTCTAGCGCTTATATAAGTATATAAAGATGTAACAGACCTGCACCGATAAGGAGAGCATATGGGTAAGGCATCTCGTGGCTGCTTACCCATGAAGGCACTGATCATCCGGGTTTTTGCGTAGATTCATTAAATCAGAGCGGATTCTGATGCATGAAAACCGTTGAATGTGTTCCAAACTTCAGCGAAGGCAAAAACAGGGCGCTCGTTGACCAGATCGTTTCTGAGATAACTAAGGTCGATACTGTGAAACTTCTTGACGTGGAACTTGATCCAAACCATAACAGGTCAGTAGTTTCGTTTGTAGCATCATATGAAAATGCAGTAAAAGCCGCATTTGCAGGGATAAGGAAGGCCTCTGAGCTGATAGACATGACGAAGCATAGCGGGGAACACCCAAGATTCGGCGCCTCAGATGTGATTCCGTTCATACCGATTTCCGGAACGACGCTGGAGGATTGCGTTAAACTTGCCCTGGATCTGGGAAAAATGGTGGGGGAACAGCTTAATATTCCAGTCTACCTGTATGGATCTGCCGCAAGATCTGAGGCAAGAAGAAATCTGGAGGATATCAGGAACAAGAGCTTCCAGTATGAACAGCTCTCGGTTGCCATCAGCAGTGAAGAATGGAAGCCTGACTTCGGACCCTCAAAGATGGGCACCGCAGGAGCCTCAATAATTGGCGCCAGGGATTTCCTGATCGCCTACAACGTTAACCTGAACAGCAGGGACATATCGGTGGGCAAGAAGATCGCAAGGGCGCTGAGAGCAAGGGATGGTGGACTCACCTTCGTAAAGGCGCTTGCATTTAACCTCGAGGATAAAGGGATGGTACAGATATCCATGAACCTCACCAGCTTCAGGAAGACTCCAATATACCGTGCGTTTGAGATGGTGAAACTTGAAGCGTCCAGATACGGGATCAGTGTTGCTGAATCTGAGATTGTAGGTCTAGTTCCCATGGATGCCATAACGGAGACCGCGCAGTTCTACCTTCAGCTGAATGGCTTCAGTACGGCTCAGATTTTTGAGAAGAAAATGTGGGGTGATTAATCTGGAAGATCTTGATAGTTTCATGAACAGGTTGGCCAGCGGATCTCCTGCTCCGGGAGGTGGCGCGGCAAGTGCACTGGTGTCTGTTGTAGCGTCTTCTCTTGCCTCAATGGTTTCCGCTTTGACCATTAACAAAAAAGGTTACGAGGCTGAAAAGGCAAGGATGCAGGAAATTGAAAAGACTGCAGCCGACACATCCACAAGGTTGCGGAACCTGATGAAAGAGGATGAGGCAGCCTTCAACCTTATAGTATCTGCATGGGGACTGCCAAAGGGATCAGACGCGGAAAAGGCAAGGAGGAAGGAGGAGATAGAAAAGGCTACGCTTGTTGCCATAAACGTTCCAATCAAGATTGCCAGGGAATCACTCGCCATACTGGAAATGGCTTCCTATCTCACTGCAAGGGGCAACAAAAACGCAATCACGGACAGTGCGTGCGCTTCAGAGTTCGCAATGGCTGCCCTGAGAGGATCACTATACAATGCACGGATAAACCTCAAATCCATATCCAACCCGGATATGAGAACAGAAATTGACGCCAAGATACGCATGATACTTGATACCGGGCTCGATCTGTACAGGGATAATGAAGGCACAGTAAGAAAGATGCTGGCCTGATCAGGCTACAGCAATATTTTTAGCCAACCAGGCATAACTCAGCCATGGAAGATGAACTGCTGGTTCAGCCTACCATGGACGATTTCCTGGCTGCAAAGAAGGAACTGGATGGGAAGATAAACAGGACGCCACTGAACTATTCCTCGACGTTCAGCAGGATTTACGGTGCCGACATTTTCTTCAAGATGGAGAATATCCAGAAAACCGGGTCATTCAAGGCAAGGGGTGCCATATTCAAAGTATCCAGGCTCACGAGCGACCAGAAAAAGAGAGGAGTAATAACCGCGAGTGCCGGAAACCATGCCCAGGGAGTGGCATATGCAGCTATGATCAACGGGATAAATGCAAAGATCGTCATGCCGGAGTACACAGTCCCGGCAAAGGTCAATGCAGTGATGGACTACAAGGCGCAGGTGGTGCTCTCTGGCGCTGATTACAATGAAGCCCACATAAGGGCAGATGAGATATGCAAAGCTGAGAACAGGACGTTCATAGACGCATTCAATGACCGGTGGATCATATCTGGCCAGGGTACCATAGGTCTCGAGATACTAGAGGATCAACCAGACATCGATATCATACTCGTTCCAATCGGAGGCGGCGGACTAATATCAGGCATAGCACTGGCTGCCAAGATGTTAAAGCCCGGCATCAGGATTATCGGGATTCAGTCAGAACAGGCAGATTCCATGAAGCAATCTGTTGCCGCAGGAAAGATAGTCCCCTATACAAGCACAAACACCATTGCAGACGGCATTTCAGTTAAATATCCAGGAGAGCTTAATCTGCGTATCGTCCAGAAATATGTTGACGACATAGTTACCGTCAGTGACGAAAGCATTGCAATGGCGCTTTACAAGTTGCTTGAGAGAAACAAGGTTCTTGTAGAGCCTTCTGGTGCTGTAGGACTTGCAGCACTGATGGAAGGAAAGATCGAGGTAAGGGGAAAGAAAGTGGCAATAGTCCTCTCAGGAGGAAATGCCAACCTTCTGCTTCTTTCCAAGATAATATACAAGGCTATGGAGATTGAAAACCGGCTTGTAAGGATTAATTTTCAGATACCGGACAGACCCGGTACGCTGATGAAGATAGCCACGACAATTTCATCGATAGGTGGCAATATATACCACGCGCAGGTAGACAACATGGAGAGGAGCACACCAGTCGGTTTCCAGAGTGTGAAGTTCACAGTCAATGTTAGGGGAAAAGCCCATGCCGACGAACTTATAGACAAGCTAAGGACCCTAGGCTATTCATTCGAGGTTGAAACGTGACTCAATACCTGATGGAAAAACCTACATAATCAACATGCGGCAGGAGTCTCATTTCTCTTCCAGTCACCGTTGCGCCAGGAAGAGCCGTACATTCATTGATTACTGCCAACACGGTCGGTTCCGGACCGCTGAAGCAAGCCTCCACTGATCCGTCCTCTGCATTCCTTATCCAGCCTGAAACTCCATTGCTGTTAGCGACAACGGAGGCGTTTCTCCTGAAATTAACACCCTGAACCTTTCCCTTGAACCTGACCTCTGCGGTTATCAGCTGCGATTCCACTGTTTCAGCTCCCTGGACGAATTGTTTCTTTACTCTTCCTGCCTATGATTCTTCCAATCTCTGCCATCTCCGCGACTCTGGTGGAGTTTGGACCCCGTATTGGAAAGCTGGCTACATAAACCAGGGATTCATGAATGCGGGAATCCTGGAGGCCAATGCTGAATTCTTTCTTGCCGGAGAACGTGGCGTACGTAACTTTGCCGATGAAGCATACTATCCTGGGCTTCATCGTCATGATTGCGTTATGAATCCTTGCTACCCCGTCACGCTCCTCACCCTTCAGGAGGCCAGCAGTATTGATTGTCGGCCTGTCCACAAGATTCATAAAGCCATATCTGTAAACGCCGGGGAAGTCCACTGAATACACCTTCCTGAGGTTGTCTTCATTCCTCAGATCCTCCACAGGGTTGTCGATCAATCCCGCCCTTGAAAGAATATACCAGAAATTCTTGTTGTTTGAGAAAGGGATGCCCCTCCTGAAAGATCCGGGATGAGGGTTGATGCCAACAAAGAGTATCAAAGCATTCTCAGGCACGTTGTAAACTATCATTCTTTCCCCCATAGGTTATATTTTCTCCGCTGACCTCTGCAAATGGCGTTAATTTATGGATGGAAAGCCTGGTCCCGCCCGTGATCTCATACACATGGTATCCCCTGACAAGCATTGCGTCCGCAATCAGCGAGCGGTGGCAGCTGAATGGGTTTCCTTCGGCGCACATTATGGCTACCCTGTTCTTTCCGGTCAGGTTCTGCAGATCCGCAAGGGCATTCCTGAACTGATCAGTCTGCATATAGTCAGCGAACCCCCTGAAGCTTTCATTGATCCATCCGCTGTTTACGGAATTTCCTAGCGGTTTACGCAGTCCTCCCAGCCCTTTCATGTGAATGTACGATATGCCTGCAGCTTCAAGTCCGGTCGGCAGGGAATCTATATTGAACTCCGGCCTGTGCCGGGATTTCGGGATTGTGCGCACATCCACAAGAATATCAATACGGTTGACCTTGAGCAGCGTGAGAAATTGATCAAATGGCCTGTTTGAATAACCCACTGTGAAGAGGATCTGAGGAATGAAGACAACCTC
>JAJZNS010000079.1 GCA_021811635.1 Thermoplasmata archaeon | reverse complement strand
ACCTGGTAACTTCCGTTTTTCAGCGTAAAGTTGAATGTTCCGTTTGAGTTGATTGACATTAAGTTCCCGTTGATGTAGAGCCTTGCAGATGTAGGGGAAATTGTGCCGGTTAAGTAGGAATAAGCCGAAAATGATACGGGCACCGATAGCGCAGAACCACTTACCGTAAGGTTTCCGCCTGCATTATTGGGGTAATATCCTGTGCCAGCGTAAACAACAAAAGAATAGGTTCCATTGGGGAGGCTTACAGATAGGCCTGTGCCAGATGCATTGTACACCGTCCCGTTTATGGCAACTGACCACTGAATGCCGGCAGGCAGTGTTGACTCCCTGAAGTCTACTGCGTAAGTTACAAGGGAAAAACTGACATTGAGGGCAAAGGACTTCCCATTTACCGCAATCGACCCGGAATATACAGAGGGAGCATACAATTTATCAATGGTAGATAGGGAATAGGAGTAACTTCCGTTTGGAAGTGAGTAGCTGAGATTCCCAGTACCACCTATCTGCCCCACTATTCCGGAGGAGTTGCTTATATCCAGATTCCATTTCACTGTCGATGGTAGACCACTCTCTTCGAAGTAAATGGTATATTCCTTGGGAACAAACATGACTGATACCGTTTTATTTTTTCCGGAAACGGTAAAGGAATAGGAAGAATACTGTGGAACATACCGGCTGTCCGTCTTTCCCAATGAGAATGAAAATGTGCCATTGAACACAGTGAAGGTCATGTAGGTCATGAAAGAGACATTGGAATTGCCTAGGTCGATAGGTTCATAACCTGAAAGGTTCACATACCATGCCTCCCCAGCAGGCAACCCCGACTCAGTGATGTTGACCTTGAACGTTACAGCAGTGAAGGATATGTTTTCCGTAAGGGACTTTCCATTAACAGTAAACGTATTGTTGTATTCTGGATGGAATAGTTTTGCAAGGGAGGTGACCTGATAGGAATAGGAACCATTAGCAAGGATTATTGTATAAGTCTGGCTTTTAATGGGACCAGAACTTGCAAAACCAGACACGTTCACATACCATGGGTAGGAAGCTACCAGGTTGGTACTGTTGAAGGTAACGTTGTAACCTCCAAGCTGGTAAAACTGCCCCTTACCAGGAAGCAGCACAAAGTTGATATTTCCCACCTGAAGGAACTGCCCGGTCTGCGGGTTTAAAATCTCGAAATGATACGTCCCTGGTGCTATTGTTATGTTGACCAGATTGTTGATAAATTGAGTTACATTCGTACCGTTGACGTATAGATATCCCAACTTCAGGGGGTTCCCTATTTTCATCCAGCTCGAAAAAGTACTGTTGTAAGCCATGGAGAGAGTACTATTATTCAGTGTGCAGGACACATACATCTGGCCGGTTGCATTCGAGTACGCAAGCCTAGCGGTAAGGTTTGTTAACGCTTCTGCGGTATCACTTCCAAAGTTGTATGCATTGGATATGCTCTGATAGTTGTGCCCGTTGAAATAATCGAGTGAGACATTTACGTCTGACTGCTTAATTGTAGTATTTATCCCGTCATATGGCCCACCCATGATCATTTCGGCATCGGAGTACAAACTGTTTCCAGTGTATTTGTAACCATTTACTATGAATCCACTATTATAGACAAGGTTGGTTGCAAAGATGAAATATACGTTATCGTATGTCTGCCAGCCGTATCCATCGTTGTAAGCAAAGGAAACTGCAGGCACTTTTGAAGACTGGTAGGTTGCGTTGTAAGAAACAACTTTGAATTGAATTGTGGTGGGATAACGGACAGTTATAGAATTACCGGGCAATGATCCAGGTACAAAATAATAGAATCCGGAAGCTGCGTTCCCGTTGCCCCGTACAGTTGAAGTAAAAAGATTGCTAGAAGTCTGGTTCCAGATATTATCAATAAAGGAAAGTTCTCCCTGGCCGCTTCCAAGCGTGGTGTTAACATACAAAACATCCTGGATCCAGTACTCAAATGATCCACCGGTGGTATTAAACTGCAAATTCACATTCAATTGGAAGCTCATGTTAGTGCCATACGGCCCGTAAACACGAAGCGAGTTTATCTGTACAGTTCCCAAGAAGGACGTTGTGTTGTAATAGTATGGTAAACCTCCTGGCCCTATACCAAAGTCTGCAATCCCCATCGGTGCAGGTTCATGGGTATAATATTGATTGGGATTAACAGCACCATTCACATTGATACCCGCAGGTGCTTTTACTGGCTCCGCATGACTTCCACTGACCAAATCATGAGGGCCAGTACTTGCACCCACCTCGTTCGAATAAGGGTCTTGAGCAACGCCTATTGCCTGAACGAATAGAATCGTCACAAGTGTGAATATGAGAAGCAACTGTATTTGCTTAATTCTCATCCAGAAGTAAGCTCCATTCGGGTATTAAGAATTAAGGGTCTAATTTACGGATCCATAATGGGAGTTTACCCTTATAGATACTTAATACAAATATATATTACGCTCAACGGCATACATTCATATATGTCGCATAATGTTAGTATACGTTTAGATGACGAAATCTTGAAGGAACTGAAGGAACTAAACCTAAATGTCTCTGAAACTGTAAGAAGGGCGCTACGCGAGGAAATCAAAAGACGCCGAAAGGAAGAATTAAAGAAGAACATGGATTTGGCGAGGAAACTACTATCCTCAGAAGATGTTGAATTCTATGTGAAAGCGGTTAGAGAAACGAGGGACGAGAGATAACATGCCGGATTACCTCATTGATGCTAGCTCCCTTTTTAAATTGTTGTCGTATAATTTGTCTGCCGACACAAACTTGTTGGAGAACTCCTGCATTACGGATCTTACCCTCTTTGAAATTGGAAATGCGCTTTTTAAGCGAAAAGATTCCAGCATTAAGGAAATCTCCTTGGATAAAATTATGACATTGTCCGGGGTGATTGGAAATATTCTAAAGGAAATCCCTAGGGTCTCAATTAGTGCCGCTGAAATATCTGGTATTCTTGGTATAGCAATTAACACAAAAATATCATTTTACGATGCGTCATATATCTATATATGCGACAGAGATCACTTAAAACTTATTACTGACGACCTTGAACTCAAAAGAAAAGCAGCAAGTGAAAAGGTGGCAGTATTCGAACTAATTGATGTACTTAAGAATTAATGTTATAATTCTAGCTATATTGCCGTATAACGTTAGTTATACAGCCAACATCAGTGTGCCATCTTATTTATAGCGTGCTCGAGAGCCTCCAACAATTCATATACATCACAGGCTCAGTTGTTCTGTTGTTCGAAGAGTTGTAAATGGCAAAGCCGGAATAACTGATCTGAGCCTACGTCTAGAGGATGTTGAGGTATATTCCCATCAGAGATGCGGTGATCCCAATCAGCACAAAGGTTACTGACCATCTGACCCACCCCCCTTCGAGAGATCGCGATATTAACGAGCCCAGCACTCCAAGAATTATTATCGCCGATATGATTGAAACATGTCCGACTCCAGGAAAAAGGAAGGAAGGAAACATTGTGATAAATGCCCCGAAGAAACCGCTCGCTACTGATATCGCCGCCTCAGTTACTGCCTCCATCATTATTAGTACACCCTGCCGTCCCTTAAGCAGATGCAGCGGTGAGCCCGGATTCAGACGGATTGAAGTGTCAATGAGTTCCCCCCTCAGCTCCGAATATTTCGCAATGAAGTAGCTGAATGCACTGATGATGCTTGACCCGAGCGAGAACTTCAAAATCAAATCAAAAGGTATTCTGGAGTGTCCCGATATCAATCCTGAAGTGAAGATAAGTGCCGTTATGATTCCATCCGTCAGTCCGAGAATTGTAGGGAATAGGTGTTTCATTGTTTTGTCTATCTTTTTATGTTTTCAATGAGCCTCTTTCCGGCAGCTACCTCATCAATTGACTGGATAACCGCTCCAAGTTCCTCGATATTCTTCATCAGTGCCTCGTGATCTATGTTCTGTCCCTCTACTGTAACGTTGAGCCCCATCGTGCCTACGTCCATCTCTGTCACGGTAATGTTGATAGCCTCAACACCGGAAACCCTGGTTATGACCTCCGACAGTTCCACCAGGCTAGGTCTGTTGACCGATTTGTGTATATCCAGCACTAATCTTCTAAGGTTAACCAGCTTACGCACCCTTCCATTTCATTATGGACTGTTCCAGGTTCAACTCGAACAGCAACCCATAGATTCTTTGATATGTTAAACCTTTTTCTCATTCTGGCTTGCGATTGTTTAACGCAGGTAACAAAACGATGAGCCTTGGAAAAGGAAAGCCCCTTAAATTGGTACGTTGACAATCTGATGGGCGTACAGATAGGTTATGGTCTGCTCCGGCCCGCTGAAAAAGTACGGTCAGCTTCGAAAACCGGGGTGAATGAATAGTCCCAAGATTAGCAAAGGCCGAGGTATACGACGGATTGTTAAGGTATCCGAGATGGATTTGATAAATGTACCCGTTTATTATGCCGTTTTGGTAAGGAAAAATAAGAGGTTGCGTTGAATATTGCAGCACATTGTTCTCGTTGAAGTCAGGTTTCTGCAGGTAGGTACCGTTGACAGAGAGCGTGGTATTGTCTATCTTTATGGCTATCGCCTGATATGGCCAGGCCTTTCACTCTCCAGAATATATCCTCAAATAATACTACACCGGCAGGCAAACCATAAGTTGTAACAAAGGAGCCATTTCCAATAGATTGCAATAGATAGTACCCTGGGCCGACCTTAGACCCGAACTCACTGAAACTATAAAGTGAAATTCTGTTCAGCGAGGTCACGGTTTCGATGATATTATTTAGCAGGATGGTTGTATAAAATGAAGGATTCTCATCCCTCAAACCAAATGCTGATAATCAGTGTTTAATATTTATCCGGGATAACAGCAGGTGTTCCAGAACGATTTGCTGAAAGGTAAAAATATACTTATAACAGGAGGTGCCACTGGAATAGGATTCGCTATTGCAGATGCAGCCAGTAGGCTTGGCGCCAATGTATTCCTGATGAGCCGTAACGAAGCCAACCTTCAGAAGGCAGTCGAGTCCCTGAGTGGTAATGGTGTGCAGGCCGGATACAGAGTCGCCAACATCAGGGACAGCATTCAGGTAAAGCAGGCTATCGATTCGTTATATACCGAGTTCGGGCATCTTGATGTACTCATCAACAATGCAGCCGGAAATTTTCTCAATCGAACAGAAAATATCAGCGAAAACGGTTTCAGGACTATAATAGAAACTGTGCTAAACGGCACTTTGAACTGCACCACACACCTGGGAAAGAAGTGGATCAGCGAGGGGAAAAGCGGTACAGTACTCAGCATAGTAGCGACATACGCCTGGACAGGGTCTGCCTTTGTCGTTCCGTCTGCCGTGGCAAAGGCCGGGGTACTGGCAATGACTCGCTCCTTGGCAGTGGAATGGGGACCAAAAGGGGTAAGAATGAATGCCATCGCCCCTGGTCCGTTCCTGACCGAAGGAATGGCAAGCAGATTGATGCCCACCGAAGAGATGGTCGAAGCAGTCAGGAACAAGAATCCCCTGAAAAGACTTGGGCAGCTTGAAGAGATTGCTAATCTCGCAGTATTCCTTATTTCCGATGGGTCTGGTTTCATCAATGGCGAAGTTGTAACCATTGATGGAGGCGAATGGTTGATGGGTGCAGGGCAGTTCAGTTCGCTGATGAACCTTGGTGATGAGTTCTGGAATTTTATCGATGGGATGAGGCAGAAAAAGGTCAGTGATCTCTGATGATCCTTCCTGAAAAAATGTAGACCTTTGCATCCCGATCCAGATATGACTTCGGCAGTAATCCGGCTTTAATGCAGGTCTCCTCAAGGAATTCCTCCCAGCCGAAATTATACTCTTCTGCAACCTGGGGGAGAAGCAGCCCTGAATGGAATCCCTTCCTGATCATCAGGCCGTGAAGACCTCTCTTGAAACCTTTCCATTTGACCGGGTCGATCTGTTCCGGTGGACTGAGAAGCGTAATCTCGATCTCAATTTTCTCAAGCTCATCTTTATCAAGCGGAGGGAAGCGTGGGTCTTCAGTTGCGGCATACCTTGCAGCCAGGTACGTCTGGTATAAAATCCCGTTATCGGCCTCTGTAAAACCTATACAGCCCCTGAGTCGCACCTCTTCATTTATGGTGACGAATACCCCGATCGCAGGCCCCTCATCCCTGGCCGGCGGTTTCCAATTTCCCTGAACCGCGTCCCTGACTCCTCTTCTGGCAGATTCAAAAATTTTACTGTCCAGAGAAGTGTCAGTGCCATCAATGATAGCGTTGGGATGCATGAATAAGCATCACTAAATAAGTAAGAATACTTTTCCTATCATCAGAGGAACGGATGCTGATCTCGAATGACTGTCAGAGCTAAAGAGGACGCCAGGCTGCCACGCTTCAACGGCAGTTTCTATCCTGAGGGGTCGCAGGAACTTGCAGCTTTGCTTGAACAGTGCAGAAGCAGAGCCCATCCATTAGATAGGCAAAACATCAGGGCAATAATAGTCCCCCATGCCGGATTCATTTACTCAGGATCAATAGCTGCCTCCGGCTATCTTACGATGGCAGCTGCTGACAAGGGGAGAGCTGAGGATTTACTGCTGGTAGGGCCTAACCACAGAGGGTTCCCCAGAGATGCTGTGCTGGACAACCATGAATCCTGGTCCGTTCCCAATGGCAGGATCTCCCTGAACGCTGATGCGATTGAAAAGCTGTCCTCTAGAACAGACCTTTTAATTGACAGAAAAGCCCATCAGATCGAACACTCCCTGGAGGTACAGATTCCCATGATCCTCGCTTTCACCAGTGCAAGGAGCATAGTGCCAATAATCATGGGCGATCAGGAAGCGGAGTCTGTCAGGCAATTGTACGATACAGTGAAAGACATTCTTGATCAAACGACCCTAGTGATAAGCTCCGATCTTACTCATTACATGCCCGACAGCGTTGCAAGAAAGATAGACAGGGAAATAATAGACAGAATAGTGCACCTTGACGCTGATGGTCTCTTTTCTATCGTTCATGAAGGCGCTACACCGTGTGGATATGGCCCGATTGCCCTTCTCATAACGATCGCTAAGGAGAATGGTTACGCTATCGATCAGATAGACTACGGCACTTCGGCAGACGCTACTGGAGATTTATCTTCAGTGGTGGGGTATTCTTCCCTTGTGTGCTATGAGAAGAATTGATCCCATTCAGGATCAGAGGGGAAATGTTCGACAAATTTAAAGTCACCAAGACGGTTCACCTTCCATTCCTTCTGGCATAGTTTCTCTTTATTCTAATAGGACGCATTTCTTTGCAGGTTCAATATTCTGGCAAGCGGATATTCTTCACTGGCTGATACCTTTAAGCTGCCAAAAAAGCAATAATAGTGAGCCACTAAATAGGTATAACTGTTCATAGGCCAGATGCAGAATCTTTTCCTTTAACCAGAAGTATTGATCCTGCAATTTTCGCACAGATTATTATGAGCGATTTTGATAGTATCTCATGCAGGAGGCCATCCTCTATGCTCCAATGCCAG
Source organism: Thermoplasmata archaeon (assembly GCA_021811635.1). Next base: position 14,533 of record JAJZNS010000079.1, on the reverse strand, counting down.
ATCTTAAAGTCCGGTGCACGGCATGCAGACGCTACTGTCTTCTAGCAAACGGGCAGACAGGGTTCTGCGGTATACGAACCAATGTCGGCGGAAAGCTTTATCTTGCCAACTTCGGACGGATAGTTGCAAAGCAGCTGGATCCAATAGAAAAGAAACCAATCATCCATGCACACCCTAATTCACTTATTTATTCGATAGGGACCTCAGGGTGCGATTTTGCCTGTAAATTCTGCCAGAACTACGACATAAGCCAGAGGAGGACACCGGAGGGTTACGGGATTTCGCCTGCGGAAATTGTGGAGGAAGCCATTGATTATGGTTGCAGCGGCATTGCATATACCTATAATGAACCCACGATTTTTGCGGAATTTGCTGCGGAGGTGGGCAAGCTTGCTCACGATCAGGGATTGTTCAATATCTTTGTTACCAACGGTTATGAAACTCCTGACGCGGTTAAGTTCATTTCCAATTTTCTGGACTTTGTGACGGTAGACTTCAAGGGAAACGCCTCGGAGCAGTTTTACAGGCAGTACATGTCTGTTCCTCATGTGGAGGAAATTTTCGATACCCTTGCACTTTTCATTAAACATGGTGTACATACGGAGATCACCGATCTGGTAGTTCCAAATGTGGGAGATTCACTCACCGCACTGGAAAAGATGCTTGACAGGATAATGGCTATCGCTGGCAGGGACATCCCTATATCGTTCCTGAGGTTCCATCCTGACTACAAGATGATGGATTCCCCATACACTTCTTTATCCACGTTGGATGAGCATTACGAAGTAGCCAGAAGAATAGGTTTCAGGTATGTATATGCTGGAAATGTGCCTGGTTCAGAGAAACAGAACACTTACTGCCCTTCATGCGGTAGGGGAATAATAAAAAGAGACCTGATGCACACGTTTGAAATCAATCTGCATCCGGATGGGAGATGCTCATTTTGTGGCTATCAGACCGGAATAACTAATTTTACCGAGTCGCCTGGTCATCGTTCGCGCTGCAAAACTTCCACATGAAAGCTATCGAATGCGCCGGTGGAAACTTTGAACAGAACAAGTTAAAAAAGCCGTTACTCATCTTGTACAGTTGGAAAATTCAAAAACGGTCTCCATACTATATGAGTCCCCGAAGCAGAAAACCGGGGTATACAGGTATTCAAAGAGCCTCATAAATGTGCTTCGTGGAACAGGGCTAAAGGTGGAGGAATTCCCAATTAGATTTATTCAGCCTGTTATTTTTGGCAAGCCTGTCGGGGGATGGGTCTCCCAGGAGATAGGGTCGATGCTGGCCCGGCCGCACGGGGTTATAGTACATTCCACGTCTCCACACGTCGTAACACGAAGGACTAACGTGGTGACAATTCATGATCTGATCCGTTACAAGCTGCAAGACCTCTACCCTAGCCTGCCTCTCGACCGGAAGTACTCTGAATATGTCATAAAAAGATCACTGGGAAAGGACAGGATCATTGCAGTCTCACATCACGTAAAGGATGACATAACCAGGATGTTTGGAATTGATCCGGATCGCATTGACGTCGTGTATTTCAACGTAGATACTACGCTTTATCATCATGTATCTGGCAACCCATTTCCTGATGATGGTAAGATACACCTGATCCTCATCACGGATTATAACCCAAGGAAAAGGCTGGACAAGCTGCTCCCGGAACTCTCTGGCAGGAGCGACATGGACATTTACATAATCGGGAGAACAGACGTCTGGCCGCGTCAATACGCCTACGCAAAGGAATACTCTGACAGGTCTAAGAATGTACACATACTCGGCTACCTGGATTTTGAAAGTATGCGTGAGTATCTCTCCGCCGCTGACCTGTTTGTTTTTCATACAGTTGACGAAGGTATCGGGATGCCGCCTGTTGAGGCGATGGCCTGCGGAACCAACACCCTTGTGAATGACATCCCAGTATTCAGGGAATTCCTGAAAGAAAAATCGTTCTACTTTACCGAAGAGGACAGCTTTGTAGACAGGGTAATGGATGCATTAGCACACAAAAGAAATCGGGATGAACTGATTAAATTTGCATCGGATTATTCCAGTTCCAATACAAGGAAACAGCTTTTACGCGCATACGGCAGGATAGTCCCGGAAATAGATGAAATAAATGCCAGATCGACAGATTAAAATTTTAATGCTTCCTGACTCATTTCTGTGAAATCCTGACCACGTTGCTGCCCCTGATTACGATTGTGCCGACCTTCCTGGAGGTGTTTTCTCCGGTTTCCTCAACTTCCTCTACCACCATGTTCATGTAATCGTCAAATCCAGCCAGTGTACCTTCTAGCACGGTGTTATCCTTCAACAGTATGGATACTTTCTTGTTCAGGCTCTCCTCAAGCATTTTGTTAGGCAGCATCGCTTTACCTCAGTTGTAATCCTCTTCTTCCGTATCTCCTTCCCTGCTCATTATAATTCGTATGAGGCCCTTGATGACTTCCTTCATGTCATCTATCTCCTTACGCATATGCGTGATTTCCCTGTTCATTCGTTCATAATCCGCAGGTTTTCCGGCATCCATCTCATTCACCTTTCTCATTGGGGAGAAGAACTATTCCGTAGTCTTTTGCAATTTTCCTCTCCTCCCTGTTATCGCAATTCGGGCACTTGAGGCCAGCTGAGTCCTTCACGAGAAGCGTCCTGCAGTTGGAACACAGGCCCATGATAACGCCGAGATTAGGTGCGAGCACGCCCAGTTCAGGGAAATCCCCTTCCCTGATAATCTTTGCCCGGACGTAATCTCCAACCTTGATTGGCGGCATTCGATCTTCCCGGTGACCTCGTGGCTGCCTGATAACGCCTGTAAAGTCAATTTCGTGCAGATGCCCATTCCTGTCGGCGTATGCCCCGACCCTGACGGTCTGGGATCCCCTGTCATCCTTGACAACCTGCCCAAAGACAATTTCACCCATTCTTGGCCTCATTTTCTCCTTGCCGGTCCTTACGGACATGACCAGCCTTACGTCGTCTTTGTGCACTTTTCCATATGCAAGAGAGAATAACTTTCCATCAAGGTCGATGACGTTGCGCCCTGGAAGGTATTCCTCAGAAATTCCTATCTCGTCGCCCGGCAAAACATACTTGTCCGGTAGATTTCCCGGCTCTTTGTTCAGCAATGAATCACCACTATTCCCCACTCAATGAAGATAACTTTATTAAATGTTCAGTGTCCAACCCGACACCTGCGATGCAGAAATATACCTTGATCCGTCAGTCAAAGCCTAAACTCCCTCAGACCCTACACTGAGAATTGCCTGAACGCCATAAGCTTCTTCACCCATTATCATTAATTAAGGAGCTTCAATTCCGTGCCATGATACTTGACACTGCATTCTTCGGGCTGGCACGCACCGGCACTATGGACGGCAAGTATCAGTACCCCATCCTGCTAAATTCAAGAGGGGGTGAAGTTAAAAAGGAGGACTCCGGCATGATGATTCTCGGAGATAGACTATCTCTGAGTCGTAGTTTTGCCTCTAAGTTTGATGGTATCTCCAAAGGTTACGACGTGACAGATAATTTTATGGTGCTTACCCATGGGACATCCCTCATAAAACGGCCGAAGTCATTTTACAGATACCTTGTTGAGGCCCATGCAGCAAATAGTTACCACCGGTTGCTTTATCTTCCTGGGATTTCCGATCCGTATCTTATTCCTGTCCTTGTGTACCTTGGAATATCGGTGTTCGACGACCTGCAGCTCAGGACAGAGTCCGCAGTTGGAATTTCTTACGGTGCCATGGGCGCATCGAAGGGAGAAGGGGATATAGAAAAGGATAACCGGAAATTTGTTGAGGGAATTCTGAAGATGCTTTCAATCTCCATAAAGAACCTTAGCCTCAGAAATCTCGTAGAAAATTATCAACTCTCTTCTACCGCGATCGAATTCCTTAGGCTGGCAGACAGGACAATGAACGAACCTGAGAACAGTGTTTATCCCTCCTATACCGGCAAGATACTGGCATACGGCAATCAATCGTTGAACAGGCCGGACATCCGTCGCTACAGGTCTTACATTTCTGGAGAGTACACACCCCCGTCACACCTTCCAGTTCTACTGATCATTCCGTGCTCAGCCAGAAAGCCATATTCAACTTCCAAGTCCCACAGGAGAATAGCGGACGCGATCCAGCCGTTCAGAAAATATCTTCATGAACTGATACTGACTTCTCCCATTGGGCTTGTTCCAAGGGAACTGGAGGAGATGTACCCGCCCTCGTTTTACGATATCCCGGTGACAGGCGACTGGAACCTTGAGGAAAAGTCTCTGATAAACGACATGCTTAGATCCTATCTGTCCCGATCGAAATATGAAAGAATTGTGGCGTTTCTCCCGAAAGAATATGAATTTGTATCAGAAGTGCTTGACTCCGCAGACGTAATCTTTGGAAAATATAACAGGGATGACGATCTTGCAAAGCTGAGGGATAGGATGTCGGCAGTGGTCTCAGAACTAGGCACGAAGCCCCAGCGTGCAGGGAGATGGGACGTGGTAAGCAAGCTCAGGCTGCAATTTGGAAGCTGGTTCCCTGACATCTCCGGCAGCATCAGGGTAGTGAGGAATTTCAATCTCGATCAGGTTCTTATTGATAATAAGGTAAACTTTGTAATTGTCCCCGAAAGGGGGAAGCTTACGATCACCCGGAATGCAGCCCCGTTCTTCCTTGAGTCTGGCAGGAACTTGGTTGAAATAGATGATTTCAAGCCTACGGCAAATGTTTACGCAGTTGGCGTCACAGGAGTAAGCCCCGGGATCAGACAGGAAGATGAGGTCGTGATCACCCATGCTGGAGACGTACGCGGCGTCGGGATCGCAAAGATGCCCAGGGAGGCTATGATTTCACTCTCCAAGGGCGTTGCCGTTAAAGTGAGAAATTGATGTTAATCCTCTATCAGTTTAACCCCATTGGCAAGTGAGGACAGTTTTTCCAGTGCTATTGATTTTGGAACGTTTCCCATCCCGATGAACGTCTCAAATCCACAGTCCGTGCCGCCAATCGTTCGCTCCGGGCCTATTGAATCAATCCCGGCGATCCTCCCAAGCCTAACTGCGACGGTTTCAGGCGTTTCCACAAACGGGCTCTTCACATCTATCACGCCTGCTGCAAATTTGAGGTCCTTGCGCCATCCGTTTTCCTCAGCATATTCCTTCAGGATTAGGGAATCACCCTCGTGCCTGCCGTTGGACATCTCACCGACAATGGTTCCCGCCTTGAGCCTGACCAGCTCAGGGAGCACTTTGCGGTACGGAGGATCCAGCAGGTGCGAAGAGGAATAGTTGCCATAGCAGTAATGGACCCTGATCCTCCCTGCCGGAAGGCCGGCTATGGATTCGTTGATCGCATCAACATGGTCAGACAGTGCTTCATAGAAATCCACCCCCCACTGTACGCCAATGCTTTTTGCCATGGCAAGGTCCGGGGCGTCTATCTGGAGGTCAATGCCATCCACAGATAGTATTGCGGAATATTCCTTCCGTATCTCCCGGGAGATATCGAACAGGTATTCCCGGTGGTTTTTATACACCTTTCCCGGAGGGTAGAAGATAGTTATGACCCCGGGAGAAGGGGAAGGAATGAAAATCCTTTTGGCACCTTCTTCCTTGGCCAGCCGGACTGCATCGGTTGCCTCACGACGTGCAAGATCGGCGCCGGTATAGGAAAGCCTGTCCACTATTCTTGCCGATGAGAGGGGTGAACCCTCACCCAGCGTGGATGCAATTGCCGGATTGGTCTCGGCGATCTCCCTGAAAAAATCTGCCGACAGTTCCGGCAGAACTTTCTCTTTGCCGGAAAACCCATGGAACCTGTTGGGCAGATATGTAGTATATCCGCTCTTGCGCTGCTCCCCGTTGCTGACCCAGCCAAGCCCTTCCTTGGATCCACCTGGATGAAGCTGGTCGCGTATTGCCTTTCTCTCGGCTTCCAGTATCTCCCTGCTATGGGAATAATCGATCTCTCCTGTCTTGGAACCGGAGATCAGAGCTTTTATGGAATCGTCGCGAAAATAGCTGCCCGTCATCGTTGCTATTACTGTCATTAATTCTTTTATCAGCGCAGATTATTAAACATTCTCTACTATGGTATTCCCCTGAGTAATACAATTTTTGTCGAACACAGTGCTATCCCAGCCTAGGGAAACATTTCCGGTTTTTTCAGGTTTCCTCTTTTCATTAGGACAGATTGATTCAGCGGCAATGCACCTCAACAATTAAATAAGCCTATCCCCTTTTAACACAATGGATAAAAAGCCCATAGCCGCAGTGGTCATTGCAGCTGTGCTCCTTACTGTGCTTCTAACTCAATTCAATGTAGTTTATCCATATAACCCGAATGAAATCGTTCAGGTCACCAACCAGAAATTTTTTGGGGGAAATACCCCGCAAATCCCTCCTCTTGGCAAGTTTGGCATAAACAATACCAATATTAGCGGCTTCACCCCAACGGTACAGACTAATGTTACGATTGAGGGTTATGCAACGGCTGCTGCCACTGGCCAGGCATTGGGAAACCAGATGATTGCAATCACGATTTTCCCGGCAACTGCGGAGACCACCACCGCACCAAATGGTTTTTTTTCGTTTGACGCGCTATTTGCAGGCAGTGGTACGTTCGGATTCAAGATTCCATATTATAAACCTATTTATCGCTCTCTCAATCTTGTCCCACCCACGATATGGGTCAATCTCTCCTTTAGCAGGGACATAAGCTACAAGGTCTCAGGTACAGTGGTTTCAAGCAACGGAAGCGCTGTCCCTTCTGCTCACGTTTACTTCAATGGCTTCTTCTACACAAGCCAGACCTTCTCCTCTTCAAATGGGGATTTTTCAGCATACCTTTACAACGATACCTACGCCATGTCGGTATTTTATCCGAATTATAACACGGTACCGACACCCCGCGATCTAAACATTTCTGGCAGTTCCATCAGTGGCCTGGTACTGACCATATCCCCTCTCGTGAACGGCTTTATCGTTTCCGGTTACATTCACAATACTTCCGGCAACCCTATTGGTGGAGCCCTGATATCTGACTACTCGAATTTCAAGTCCAGCTATTCGTCTGCAAACGGCTATTACAGCCTGAGCGTTTCGCTCGGCGTCAACTCCATTGCATTCAGCCATGCCGGTTATGCGACGAATTCGACGTACCCTAACATAAAAGGAAACGTTACCGACTTCAACGTAACCCTGCACATAGCAAATCCCTTTGGTGTTAATGGTAACACCATAAGCGGCAACACCACGGTAAACGGGACTACACTTTACAATTACATTGGAAACAACTCCTCGACGATTGTTCAGAGCTCAGGCGGAAATTACGTCCTGACAGGAAAGGTTGGGGTCTCTACCACAGGAGGGAGAACTATATTTCTGGGAAGCGTAAACATTACCTTTTACACCTCAGTCAATGGATCATTCTTCAACGTCACGGTAAAGACCAATTCCACCGGCTGGTACAGTCTTGGACTGGTGTACCAGGGAACTTACCATTTCCTTGTTACCACATACCTGACATACCCATTCAAGACTCCGGCCATAATAGTATCGAAAGCCACCACGTTCTACAATATGACACTGATCCCGCTACTCGGGACTATCTACACTGTCACCGGATCAATCCAGAATTCAATTCTCTACAGGGATGTGCAGAATTCCACTATCAATTTCCGCGGGTCTCTGAACGGATCTGAGGTTGTTTCATCGACTTACTATTCCCAGACGGGTTCGTTTTCAATATACCTTATCATCGGGAATTACACGTTTGTGATCTCCGGCCCGGGATACCGAAATCTGTATGTTCCCGTCTCAGACAGTGCTATATCTTCAGGAAATCCCATGACATTTTACATAACCCCTGTCCTGATACCGTCCACCGGTTTCGTGAAGATCCCAGGAAATCAGGACACTGAGGGGATTCAGGGGCTCACACAGACCGAACTTGTAAAAAATCTGACTTCTGACAGCCTTACCTACAATTATTCAGCCCTCACCCTGCAGCTGAATTTTCTTTACAACGGATTGCCGCTAAAGAACCAGTCCATAGGCCTTTACCTGGCAACAGACGGGCTGTACTTCTTCCGCCCAATTCTGACCAACCAGACCGGATCCTACTCCCTGCATCTGGAATTTTCAGGGAAGTTCACAATCCTGGCTGAGAGCCAGAGATTTTACAGCGTCGGAATGGCAAACACGTCAGTGACAGTTAATTCCAGTCTTGCTGTAGCCGTTTACGAGAGGCAGGTTTATCCCGTTCTAATAGCACTTTACAATTCGGCTACACATTCCTATGTTCCGGATATGTATCTCAACCTTACAAATTCTGCCGTTCAGATAATGTTCAATGTTTCGTATGCTACCAACGAGACGAACTTCAGCTATTATCTTCCAGACGGGCTGTATAATTTCAGCTACAGTAATCCGGGATATGTTACCACAAACTTCAGCTTTAACGTAAATGGCAACACTAACTCAACCTACAAAGGTATAGTGCCCAGGCTGATCTATGTGTTCGGAAATTCATCAGAGGTCTGGGGATATAATCTCACCTTCCCCAATGGTTCCGTTTTTTCCGCTCCAAACCTCTCTCCTGGTCGATACACTGGAAGCGCTGACGCGATCACTGGAACATTTGTTCTTGAGGCATGGGTGTATTTTGGGGGTAAACCGCTTCCTGTGAACTACAAAACCTTCTCTGTCACCAGCGCAAACCCTTCTAAAACAGCATACATCAACATCACCAGCAACTCCGCACTTTTCCCTATTTTGCCCACATTGACTCAGACCGGCAACTACGAAAATTATTCATATATGGTTAATCTCAATTCCGGCTTCATGTACAATCTGACGTTCAATGCCACGATATCCGGCTTCTATCTTCAGCTTGACGGAAATATTCTGCAGTATTCCAGCTCTTCGCCTGGAAATTTCAATGGTTATTCGGGCACGCTCATAAACCTGTCAGGTCCACTCCAAGTCTCTTCAAGCGTAACCCTGTCGGTATTCGTAAAGCTTAGTCAGTCTGTCAGCCCTGCGCAGGCAAGTAATATAAGCATATCTTATGTAACGGGTAACATCAGTGTGGTGATCTGAAAGTGCCAGGATTTCTTTCGAGGCTTTTCTCTGGACAGCGGAAGACTGTGGATACAGTGGTGGAAGTAAAGCGTGTTGAGGACATTCCCCCTATCATCGAGGCAAACCGGATTCTCCTCAACCAGGATTACCGCCGTGCCATATCTCTCCTCTTTAAGGCAATGCGGGCGGATTATACCCGATTCTACAATTCCTCCATAAAGGAGTCGGTGCTGAACAGGCAATTCCTTATCGAGAGCTACAGGGAATTCGGCATGGATCTGGACCGTAGGGCCTACACGGATAATTTTTACCTGGTGGATGCAATTGCGGCTCCTCCACCGATCAACGAGGAAAAGATCAACCAGTACAATGCACTGAGGAAACTAACATATTTTTACCTGGACTATTACGAACCAGCCAATTACTCCATTAGCCCCATTCCAAATCCCGAAGCTATTATGGAGAGGGCAACTGAATTTTATGGCTTTCTGAATATCGTGAAACTCTATTTTGAGGATAAAAAATGATAGGATCCGCTGCCTTACCCACGGCAAGCCAGTTGATTCCTGACGTTCTGTACAATCCGCTCACAGACGCAAAATTTCTGATCCCTGTTATTTCACTGCTGGTGATTTCACTGGTAATGAAACATTATGCCAGGAAATCATCTCTCACCGCTCCCCCCTCCTTTGAGCAGAAAAGGGAGAAATTCCTTGTTCCTGGTAACAGGTTCAACCTGCAAGTAGCGAGAGTGACTAAAATGGATGACCAGTATTTTCTGAACGAAGTTGATTCGAATATCGAAAAGATGAAGGACCTTGAAAGAAGGTATGCGAACGCCCGAAAGCGATACAACAGGATTATCAGGAGGTTGAGGACATCGCCGAAATACAAGATCAGAAAGGGCGAGGACGACAGAAAAAACGCCTTTTCCGAAATAATTGCCATTTACGACGAGATCAGGAGCATCAAGATGAATTTCGGGGAGGTGGAATCCAGAAATGAGCAAAGCTGAAGAAGATATCGAAGCTGAAGACCTGCAGCAGGTCAGGAACACCGTGATGGGAATTGAAAAGTCCATTGGAAACAGTGTCATCGGGTCTGAAAGAATTGTCCGATTCATGCTCATCTCGCTTATTTCCGAAAACCACGTTCTGCTTGAAGGGGTTCCGGGTCTCGCGAAGACGATGATAGCTTCTGAGTTTGCTTCTTTCCTTAAACTCCCGTTCAAGAGAATCCAGTTTACCCCTGACATGCTTCCTTCCGATATAACCGGCAGCATGGCATTCAATCTGGAGACCAGGAAAATGGAGTTCCGTCATGGACCTATATTTGCGAATGTGGTACTGGCTGACGAACTCAACAGGACGCCCCCCAAGGTTCAGTCTGCACTGCTGGAAAGCATGGAGGAGAAGCAGGTATCCCAGGGAGGGGTCACGGAGAAACTCCCACAGCCCTTTCTCGTGATTGCCACACAGAACCCGATAGAACAGGAAGGGACTTTCCCCCTGGCCGAAGCGCTCATGGATCGATTCCTGTTCCGGTACTTCCTTACATATCCTGACAAGAAGGATGAACTGATGATCCTGGAGGAGAAGAAGATGCTGTCGCAGCAGAAGGGGACTCTGACGATGGATGCAGACCAGATCATGCGCCTGCGTAGGCTGAGGGACCAGGTTTACGTTTCAGACAGGATAAAGGAGTACATTGTTGATATATGCCGCGCCACGAGGGAAAACGAGAAGATATACCTCGGAGCCAGCCCACGGACAACCGGAAAATTCCACAGAGCAGCGAAATCCAATGCATTGCTCAACGGAAGAAAGTACGTTATCCCTGAGGACGTGCGGATGATTGCATATGAGCTCCTCAACCACCGGCTGATACTCAATTCCGAGGCAGTGATAGAGGCAGGGCCTGACCTGCAGAAATTCATTGCCCGCATGATCGATGGCTTTGTCTCCTCGGTCAAGGTTCCTGAATGATCAAGAAGCAGGCTTATGGTTTGCTTGCGGCCTTCTCTGCTGCGGTATACGAAGGCCTGTTCCTCGGGTATACATACCTCGTGCTGTTTTCCATCGCCATGCTTATGGCCCTCTGGGTCGACATCGTCGGGTTTCATTTAAACCAGGGAAAGAGGATGAGGGGCGTCACTATTACAAGGTCGCTCAGGGAATCCTATGGAAGAAAGAACCAGTGGGTTCCGGTCAAGCTCGTGATGCAGAATAATGGAAGGAAGTCAACCGCGTTCAACTATTTTGACACACTTTCCGATGTTTTCGGAGCCCGAGGTGATTACAGGGGTTATGTGGTTATCAGCCCTGGTGAAACTATCACCTTTAACTATGAAATTTCGCCACAGGCAGTGGGCAAGTATTACGTTGGGCCTGTTAACATGTATTCAGAGGATCCGCTTCGACTCAGCGTCCTTAATTATGTTGCGGAAAGGGCCACCGAAATACGTGTTGCACCATCCCCATCGGATATTTACAGCGCGAGGACTGACAGAATGAGCAATGTCCGCTTCACTGAGGGGCTCCACAAATCCAAGTCCGTCGGGCAGGGGTATAACTTTTACGGAATTCGACCCTATATTGATTCAGACGACCTCAGGCATGTTTCCTGGTCAAGATACGGTCTCGTCAACGGTGAAGACATTTACGTGAAACAGATGGAGGAGGAAAGGCAGCTTGACGTATACTTTGCAATTGATTACAGTCTAGGAACCAATTTCGGCTACAGTGCAAGGCGGATGTACGACCGGTTCATAATAAACTCCATCAATGCCGGGTATTCCATTCTCAGGAATCATGACGGCGTTGGTTTCCTGCTGCTGTCCTCTGAGTTCACTGAAATGATTAAAGCTTCGAGATCACAGGTTTCGATAAACGCACTGGAAAGACTGGTTTCCGAAATAAGGCCTGCAGGGGACTTTGACCTTCACCAGGCTCTTGGGATTGTCCGGGACACGGTGAAAAAAAGTTCACTGGTCATGATTCTTACTCCCCTGTCATCAGAAGGCGCATTCAAAATTCCCAGAGTATCCATGATACAGAAGGGAAAGCAGATAACTGTATTCATTGTGGAGCCATCAGAATTCATAAAGATCGAGACTCTTGAAGATCCATACAACAGGATAATGGCCGAAACGCTTAAAAGAAGGGAAATAGAGCTGAAGAGCTATGCTTCCATGATCCGTTCCCTAGGGACTCCATCTTACGTTGTGCGGGAATCACACCTTTTTGCAAGAATGATGATGGAATACCAGTACGGAAAGATAGTGAGGTGAAATAATGGATATCAGGATAGGCAGCAAAGTTACCAATTTTCTCATAATGATGCCCTCTTTTGCTGTTTTTGCCTATGTCCTCCCGTATCTCATTCCCAATATGAATCCATACGTTTGGATTCCTCTGTTCGCCCTCCCGTTCATTAAGCTGTTTATGCCGAAGGCGGTCAGGCAGTATCTATATCGTACTGTGCTTGTGCTGGTGATTCTGCTCTTCCTCTATGCTGAGTTTTCATATGCCGGCCTGTTGTGGGGATTTGGGGATCCTTACCTTCTGTTCCTTCTCCTTACGTTCCCGAACATATTGTCCTTCGAAATGTCCCTGGCGTTCATAATGCTCATTGAAGGCACGCTGACCGGCAGGGAAAGGGGTGCCGTTTCGTACATGCTTTTCTCATTCTTCCTGCTTGCCGAGCAGCTTTCCGCGGTTTACCTCTACAATTCGAGCGAGTTTCCTGTGCTGTATAATCAGATTCTGCCTTACATGTCTTCTCTTCCGCTGGTTCCTGGTTCAGGATTTCAGTTCGCCTATGAGATGAGCTACCTGATGCAGTACTATGCCATCTATACCCTTATTTTTCTGGGTGCGGAGGGAATCCAGCTTCCACTCAACGCACTTGCAGAACCATACAACTTTGTCATACTGGTCTCCTTTGTGATCTCTTTCGCCGCGATTTTAACCAGCTTCTATCTCGGTGGGGAAAGGGATCGAAGATACAGGCTGTCTGGCATAGCGGTATCAATGACAACGGGAGTCGCCATGGCCATTGTGTTTCTGCTCGTGATGAGGATGATGCAGAACGCCGGTTATCAGTTTCTTGCTCTTTCCATCCTTCTTGCCCTGGTCTGGCTGTATGCTGCTCATGTGATCAGAAAGTCCTCCAGGTCCAGTATAACAAATATATAAGGTGATAATTGGGGGTTGTGTCCTCCATAGCCATTAACGGAGCCCTGATTGTCACCCAGAACGAAACCCGGGAAGTATTCAGGGGCAGTGTCCTTGTCGTCAACGACAGGATAGAATATGTGGGCGAGAAGAGCCAGGGCGCCGATGAGGAGCTGGATGGAAACGGGTTCATTGTAATGCCCGGCCTCATCAATACCCATGCCCACGTGGCAATGTCCCACCTGAAAGGACAGCTGGATGATATTGACCTGGCGGCATTCCTGGAGAGGACATACCTGCTTGACGCAGAAAGATCGGAAAAGGGGATTTACAATTCGGCAGTTCTCGGAATCTCCGAGATGATAGATTCAGGCATCACATGCTTTGCGGATATGTATTATTCCGAGGACGTTATTGCCAGGGCCTGTCAGGATTCCGGTATCAGGGCAAACCTTGCGTGGAATACCCTGGACAGGGAACTTACCACTCAGCATGGAGACCCGGTTGCCAATGCAAGCCAGTTCATTTCATCATTCATGGGAAGGGAACTGATCACGCCTTCGATCGGCATACAGGGGATATACGCCGCCTCTGATGAGACAATTGCAAGGGCTATAGAAGTATCCAGGTCGCATGGCACCCTGGTGCACATGCATCTATCAGAGACGAGAAAGGAAGTTTACGACTTTGTGAAAAAGAACAACCAGAGAATAGTGGAGCACCTTTCTGATAAGAATCTTCTTCCGGAAAGACTGCTTGCTGCACATGGCGTCTGGCTTACGCTCAGGGAGATCAGGCTGCTCTCCAGGGCACATTCCAGCATCTCCTGGAATTCCCTGAGCAATGCAAAGCTCGCGTCAGGTGGTATACCTGCCGTACCAGAAATGATGTCGAACGGCATTACCGTTTCACTCGGCACTGACAGTTCAGCCTCCAACAACTCCCTTGACATGTTTCAGCTGATGAAATTCTCCTCGCTGATGACAAAAAACGCACGCTGGGATGCCACCGTTATTCCTGCACAGGTTTCACTGGACATGGCCACTGTCAATGGAGCACGTGCTATCGGCAACACCATGATCGGTTCGATAGAGACTGGTAAGAAAGCTGATCTTGTGCTGCTTGACACAAACATGCCTAATCTTATTCCCACCGGCACAGGAAATGCCATCAGCAACATTGTATATTCGGCAAATGCAGGCAACGTGGATTCGGTGATAATCGACGGGAAATTTGTAAAGAGGCATGGGAAATTGGCCAATGG
>JAJZNS010000070.1:10233-22989 GCA_021811635.1 Thermoplasmata archaeon | reverse complement strand
GAGATTCTCCCGTCAGTGCTGCCTGATCCGCTGCAATCTGTCCGGACAGGATCTTCATGTCCGCCGGTACGATATCCCCCAGATCCACAGAAATCACGTCCCCGGGTACAACTTCACGTGCCGCGACGCTTTTCCAAATCCCGTTTCTCAGCACTCGAGCAGTCACGCTCAGCTTTTTCTTCAGTAAATCCAGGGCTTTTCCAGCAGATCGGGAATGGCTGAACCCTATTACGGCATTAATTGTCAGTAGGATAACAATTATGATAGCTTCATCAAGGTGCCCGAGAACTCCCGACAGTATGGCGGCAAATTCAAGAAGCCACGGCATTGGCCCCCAGTATCGCCTGAGGAAATCAATTGCGGGATTACTTTTCTTTTCCTCTATCAGGTTAAGTCCATACTTTTTCTGTCTTGCCTCTGCATCATTATCGGACAGCCCGGATGGAGTTGCCTCGAGTTCACTCAATGTTTCCTCCATCGTTGCGTTCCTGAAATGTTCGCTTGACCTGCCTTCCTGTCCTATCATAAATTCTGTCTCAATGCCAATTTCATATTCAAGATATTGCATAGCGTGGCAGTTTTACGAAGTAAAGTTTTTTCATTGAAGACACACATTAATCAAGTGAAGGTATTGACCAACCCGGGGAAGAGGATTCTGTCTGAAATATTCTCAGTTCTCGTTGTACTTACAATACCTGCAAAATCAGTGCCTGGTACACAGGAAATAGTTATGCCAATGCATCTCAAACATTCGGGAATTATGTGCTTCTTGCTTCCTACAATGCCGCAGGCAACGAACCATACAGTGGAGGTTACGTAAAGTATGCTTTACTCATTTTGAGTATCATCTTCTGAATGGCGATTAAGGAATCAATAATAGAAATGGCCTTATTCCAACCGCAGCAGCCTTTGATTACTCGAATGGATATATGTACGTAACTGACTCTGGTTCCAACAGCGTCTCAGTGATAAACTGTGCAACCAATAGAAAAGCCACTCATGTAGGATTAAAGAAAATATGAGGAACTGAAGAAATCCGCTCTCCTGGCGGGAAAGACCTATTCCATGAAGGAGAATATCCGGGATTTATGGACAGCACCATCCATGGATGATGGAGGTCTATCTGGAAAAGATAATGAATTACTTCGTTCACAGGATCACCAATGCAAGGGCAGAAGGGATCAATTCAAAGATAGCGCTCATAGAAAAGATGGCGTATGGATTCAGAAATAAGGAGCACCTGAATACTGCCATATATTTCAGGTGCGGCAATCTCCAGCTTTATCCATGAATCCACATGAAAGTCAGATGACCATAAAAATAAACCATGTAAAGTCACGATCAACAGCGCCATCTGGAAGAAATATAAGCTGGAACATTCTAAGAAGAAGAGGGACTGGCATTCATACGAAAAGGAGTTTTCCGCAAGAATAAAGATGGCTATGAAGGATCCCGATCCACTTATTTAGGAAGCTGCATCTTCCATAAGGATCATACCGAGATCAGGTCACTCCTATTCTCTCAGACCGGAACAGAGGGTCAAATTATTGCTGATCAAGCAGGGTGTCCGTAAACATGCTTGACATATTCTCCATGCATTCAGGCGTTGATAATTCATACAAATCTTGACCGGCGTTTACATGCCACAACCTAGGAAGGGCAAGATTTTTTGAAAGGACAGCGTGAGCTATGGAGATATATGAGAAAGCAGAGGTAAAAACATGGTGAAACATGCCAAATTTCACAGTTATTCTGATAAAAAAAGACTGATTTCACCAGATACGTGAAAGATGCCGGGTAAAGAGAAGACTTTAGGTAAACCTATTGTATCTCATTTGTTCTTATTTAAAGACGTGGTTAGAGGTGAAAATGTGTCATGGGCAGAAAAAATGGAAAGGAAATCCCTTAAGCATGCCGAAAAATACATGAAAAAGGCTGAGGAATATGCTATCAAATTGGAGCATTCGTATTCGGCAAGGGCATATGAAGATGCTGCATCCGCATTTGCTGCCGCATCAGATACCTCTTCGCAAGATAAAGCACTCAGGCTTGCATCGAAGCAGCACTTAATGGTCGCTGAGCACTATATAAATAAAAACTTCAAGTTCAATCTCATAGGCTTCGCATATAAATCTGCCTGCACAGATCTGGAAAAGCTGACTAACAAGACAGATTTAGATTTGGATGGGATAACCAAAACGAAGAAGCTGGCAGAGGAGTACCTGAATAAAGCAGTCTCTAACATGTCTGGCCAGCAATCGACTGTTGCACCTTCTATGCCTGGTCATTCAGAAAATATAGCCACCTACAATGCGTTGAAAAGAGTAACCAACGACAAAACGGTAAAGGAGTCTATGGAAAAGAAGATTGCAGAAGATACGATAGGTCAGATAGAATCGAATAAGAACGAACATGGAATATTGGCGAGCCTGCCACTAGGGGGATTTAACCAAACATCTGACCTGCGCAGAAAAGCCATAAACTACGGTGTGATGCCTGCTTCAGAGTTCCTCAGCGTATACGAAAGCGCTATGAAAAGCATATTGTATGATGAGAAATCGAAGGCATACGTAAATGCTGCATATAGGAGCATGAATCTTGCTAAAGAAGCTTCCGAAAAAGGTTTTACCGACATAGCGAACGAGATGGCATCAAAGGCACTGGAATTATATACCGAAGCTGAGGGCAGATTGAAGAAAGGGAATACAAAAGAATACAGCAAGATAAAGGAAGGCGAAGCGAAAGCATACGCATTCATGGGCAAAGAAACCGAAAAGCAAAAGGCAATACAGGATGCGATGGATGGGTATGAGGTCGAAGCACAGTGGCATTTGAGCAAGAAAAAGCTTATTGACGCGCAGATAGACCTAGAATTTGAGCATGCCCTCGCAGTTAAATACGGGTTAAACGACGCTGCTGACAAGCTAAACAAACGCATAGTAGAATTGAAGGCCATGCAGCGGTAATTTCAATAGTAACTGGTCAGTCTAGCGTGCTATATTCAGTTAACCCGGTTTTGCCCTCCTTATCACTTCAGGGAGTGTCGTTGATAAAATTCTTCCTCCCGAGCTTTGGTGTGTAGTATATTGAGAACAGTTTTGTGTATATTTCTGCGCCTCTCTCTGATCCCGATCCAGCGTAGACTTTCCTGAAAATCACGGAAGGCATCAGCGCCCTGTTGTTCGTGGGCTCGACATTCGGATTGAAGACAAGCTTGTGCTGGAGCTTGTCCACATCCTCCACTGTACAATGACCATGGAACTCCTTTGCATCGCATATACTTCCTGCAATGCCGAATGTCTTTCCTTTCTTCACTCCTATATTGGGAGGATGTCTCTTCCTGTATTCGTTGAGTTCATCTCCGGGGTTCCTGTTTTCATCCTCAGTCTGTCGGCGATCTTCTTTAAATTCTCACAGGCACGCCGAAATTTATCCACCATCTCCCGATCCCTTGGTGTCTCGGCAGGAAATTCTATCATTCTTTTAATATACTGTATTCATTATATATGGATTTCTAGGTCTGGAATGTTGCATCCACGTAATGATGTGGCACATCAGACTGACCAGTTACTTTCAAAAAAAAGATATATATTATATTATTTCAGTATGTTCGAAGGCGATTAAATGGATGAAACAAAGGATTTGAATGGAAAATACTCAAAGTTTCTGATTGAGGGGGAGCAGATATTGAAAGTCGTAACCGCAAAGAAGACAAAGGCAGAGTGGGGTTCGACAATACTTAATCCTTTGAAGGCCATTCATGAAATAAGCTCGTCAGTAAATGCCATAAAGAACAACGAAACTGGGCCAGCTCCAAGATATCCTACAAATAAACGCACTTTAGAGAAATCCCTGATTAGGAAGGGCTATTTGGGTTACTCATGCAAGACTAGAGCAGAAAGATTAGTCCTGACAAACTTCCGTATGTTCTTCATTACTTATAAGTGGGCTGACGAGCCGTCGACTGCATACACTACAATATCAATACTGTACAATCCAGAGATAAAGCCAACACTTGTAGAGATAAATAAGGGGAGGCGTGAAGAGATTGAAGAACGGCAGGCTGAGGCTGACGCGGGGGATAAGGCTGCTGCAAAAGAATTAAAAAAGCGTCAGGGAAGAGGATTTAAGAATATAATGTTCGGCCCAAACCATGAAGAGTTGTTAGAGCACCGCATAAATGCCCTCAGATATCCATCAGGATGGTACGAGCCTGCCAATATGGAAGTGAAAGGTTCAACGCTGAACTTGGATTTGAACTGGAACAACCCAATCTATATGGTAAACCACCTAGGCGCAGCAACACCTGAGGAGATGAAAGCTACAATGGGTGCGCAGTTCTTCAACGTGAAGCCGTTCAAGCTAATGTTGAAGCTTGACAAGCACGACGTGTCAGAAATATACGCATTGATAAGGAGAGGAACCAACACAGCAACAGCATAACGGCCTTCTGGTTGGCTTACAGCCAACCTTTTTATCTTATACCATGGCCCGGCTCTCTTGCCTTATCAATACTGCAACTGCTTCGGAGGATCGCAATTCAGAGCTTTCCCGTATCGGGAAGGAACTGGATAACCTGTCCGCAGAATGCATGGAACGGGATGATCCGGAGATACATGCGGAGATATCCAGGATCGTCCGGGAGTGGAAGGATTACCTGGATGTGAGGACAATCAGGAAGGGCGGGAAGAGGATTGTATGGCGACATCATTCACATGCAATAAATGCATCAGAGACGCTTGACGGCAGATCTGCAATCCTGTGCACATACCCGTAACTTCCGCTGAAGAGATAGTGAACATGTACCTTAAAAAGGATTTCGTGGAGAAGGTCTTCAGGACAATGAGGACACACGAGGAGATCGTTCCCGTGAGGCACAGGCTGGAGAGGCGTGTCAGGGGATATGTATTCGTCATGGTCACTGCATGCAGGATCACTGCTGTCCCCTTACATTTCCTGAGGGAGTCCGGTTACAGGGAGCAGTGGGGGGCCATGCAGGAACTCCTTGACTCCCTTTCAAGGGTTGAGAGGATGGAGATCACGCTTGGAAAAGAGCACCGGATATGGTACCTCAACCTGATGCCCGCTTCCACAGAAATATTGAAAAAGATCGGCTACGGGAAGCTGTTCAATGAAAAAACCGGAACGAAATAAATACAGGATTCTGCAGGCGGCACATCGAGCGCCATTCAGGCCATGAAACGTCATCCTCTGAAGATTTTCAAGCAGATTCAAACCGGACAACTGACGGGCCCGCCGGGAGTTGAACCCGGATTACAGGCTCCGGAGGCCTGTGTGATATCCATTACACTACGAGCCCTTCATACCTGAGCGTTTTGCCTGATTTGTACTTGCCTCTTTCCCCTGTCTTGTTTCCGTTGAAACGATAGGATAGTCGCACCTGCAAAAGTACATAATTATGGCATAAATAGGCGTGTGGATGGCAGACTCTTTGCAGTTCTTTGAGGCTATTTCACATGAATTAAAATCAGGTTCCATCCAGACGAAGGATCAATTGCAGAGAGCAAAAATCAGGCTTTCGAGAGAATTTGGGCTGGAGACCATTCCTGGAGATGCGGAGGTACTCAACTACGCAGAATTCAGTGCCGAAATAAGGGATGTTCTCAGGGTAAAGAGAACCAGAACCGCCTCCGGTGTTTCTGTGGTTGCGGTCATGACCTCTCCGGACAGGTGCCCCCACGGGAAGTGCGTATTCTGCCCGGGTGGAATTGAAAACAATTCTCCTCAGGCATATACCGGACATGAACCCGCTGCACTCAGGGGTCGAAACAACTCATACGATCCATATGCGCAGGTTTTCAGCAGGCTCAGGCAACTTGAGACCATAGGGCACGATGTCTCCAAGGTGGATGCGATCGTCATGGGCGGTACGTTCACCGCCAGGCCGGAAAACTACCAGATTGATTTCGTTAAGGGGTGCTTCGACGGTATGAACAGGGAGAAGGCAACATCCCTGAGCGAGAGCATATTGATCAATGAGGACGCGGAAAGGAGGTGCGTAGGGCTTACCGTGGAAACAAAACCTGACTGGTTCATGGAGAGGGAGATTGATCTTTCCCTTTCGTACGGTTCAACAAAGGTTGAACTAGGGGTACAGATTCTTAACGAGGGTGTTCTCAGGAAGAACAACAGGGGGCACGGGATCACTGAGATAGTGAGATCCACCCAGCTCGCGAGGGATGCTGGTTTCAAGATCGTATATCACATTATGCCCGGAATGTTTGGTGCTTCCCCTGATGACGATATTCGCAGCTTCAGGACAATGATTAGTGATCCAGGCTTCAAACCGGACATGCTGAAGATATACCCTACACTGGTAGTGAAGGGGACAGGCCTATACAGCATCTGGAAGAGGGGGGATTTCATACCCATGGACTCTGAATCTGCGGCGGATCTGATTTCAAGGATGCTGGAGGAAATGCCCCCATGGATAAGGATACAGAGGATGCAGAGGGATATCCCTGTGGGTTTCATTGAGGCAGGGGTAAAGAGAAGTGACCTCAGAGTGATTTCAGAAGAGAAACTGAAGCAGCGCAAAGGCTCCACCATGGAAATAAGGGCAAGGGAAATAGGATTCTCAAGCATCGACAGGACAGATTTTATCCTCAACAGATTGGATTATGAGGCTTCCGGCGGAAATGAGGTTTATCTGTCATTCGAAAACGATGACAGGGTGCTGCTGGGATTCCTTCGGCTGAGAATACCATCTGAGGATGCGCACAGACAGGAGATGACAGGATCGTCAATCGTACGCGAAATCAAGGTCTTTGGAGAGACAGTCGGGGTTGGATCCAGTAGCGGAAAGAACTGGCAGCACAGGGGATTCGGCGAGTTACTGCTGAGGGAAGCCGAAAGGGTATCTGCAGAGGAATTTGGTATGAGAAGGCAACTTGTGATTAGCGGTGTGGGGGTCAGGCAGTATTTCAGGAAGAAGGGATATGAGGTGCTTGGTCCATACATGTGCAGGGCCCTACACTGACCTGTGTGTTAAGATAACCTTGGAAATTGCTGGTATGAGGCACAATAATGGCGAAAACCAGTCAATTTGTGACTTTTGCGGTGAACCTTTTTATAATCGGGTAAAATAGAACTCGAATTCAGGTGGGTGCGAGTGTATACTTGTTGGCTGCCATCGTTGTACTCGTCGGAGCATACCTGCTATACTCTATAATTGGAGCGGATAAGTTTTGAGTGTCCCTGCAGGATCTAATTCCGGTGCGTTCTGGACTAATTTCTTCCTGGAAAACAGGGAAGTCTCCGGCCTGGCAATTATTGCAGTATACATCGCGATAGTGACAATTTTCGCCTTCATTCTATTCCCTTACATAGCTAAGATTTACAGGGACGAAAGAACGTTCCTGAGCCCTGTCACCGACAGGGTATACTCCCTGGTTTCAAAGATCCTTGGCCCAATCGCTGGCAGGGAAATGAAATTCCGGGAGTATTTTGCCTCATTGCTCGCCTTTTCATTTTTTGCAGGCTTGGTTTCCTTTATCCTGCTTTATTTCCAGACTTCGATCCCTCTGATTGGAGGCGGCACAAACTTCTCCATATCTCTTGCCTTCAACACCATTGTATCATTCCTGACCAATACGGACATACAACATTACTCGTCGCCTCTCCAACTGTCATATTTCTCGCAGACCTTTGTCCTTATGGGCTTGATGTACCTTGCCCCCATCACCGGTTTTGCAGCCTCCATAGCCTTCGTCAGGGGCATCCTGACAGACAAGGGACACATGGGAAACTTCTTCAGGGATTTCACCAGGGGCATCATAGAGGTTTTCATACCCCTTACCCTGCTGGTCACAGGATTACTGGTTCTCTCAGGCGTTCCTGAAACCCTGACGCATTATCTTTCAATAAAGCTGCCATTCAGCAGCGGCTATGAACTGCTTCCTCTCGGGCCGGTTGCTTCATGGAATGCCATTGAAGGACTGGGAACAAACGGCGGCGGCTTTTATTCCGCAAATCTTGCGTTTCCGCTGGCTGATCCCAGCTGGTTCTCCAACCTGACCATGTTTGTATCACAGACGGTGATCCCCTTGGCCTCCCTGCTTGCCATGGGAAGGGCATTTGAGAACAGGAAGTTCGGGAACATGCTGTTTTCCGTCGTGATGGTGATCTTCCTCTTCGTTATTCTTCTTACCTACTTTTCAGAATTTACTGGAATCCCATCAATTCAGAATATAGTGGGGATTTTTACCGGCAACATGTCAGGCAAGGAGACAAGGTTCGGGATTTCGCAGTCGATCCTTCTCAACGTCTCCTCAACAATGACCTCTACAGGTTCGGTAAACAGTGCGCTGATAGACTACACCCCAACAGGCATACTGGGCGTACTTACAGGATTGCTTCTTAACGATCCTCTTGGCGGGATAGGAACATCCGTCATGAACATTTTCATGTTTGTTATATTCACTGCCTTCCTGGTTTCCCTGATGGTAGGAAAGCTTCCTGAACTTATGGGGATCAAGCTGGAATCAAAGGAAATCCGCTATTCCACCCTGACAATTATAACACACCCCCTCATCATCCTGATTCCTTTCGGCATTGCAATGCTGATACCATCGCTTATGGCCTCCTTCGCGAACAGCCATTCCCAGAACATTACGGCCCTGCTTTATGAATTCGGAAGTGCAGCTTCCAATAATGGATCTGAAATCGGGGGATTCAATTTCACCGACTTTTTCAATTATGTGGACGCGATCACCATGCTCCTTGGGCGGTTCCTGATATTCGGTCTTGAACTGCTCATTGCACAATCATTTTCCCTGAAGAGCGCCAGGGGCGAGAGCACGAATGCAATCCAGATCGGGAGCCTCAACTTTGGCATTATGATGCTTTTTGTCATCATATTTATGGGAATACTGTCTTTCTTCCCGATACTGGTTCTCGGGCCGTTCTTCAGTTTTGCAAGGGACTTTTCCCTTGGGGTGATACCTTGAACAATGTCAGGGACGTGATCAGGACAACATTTGTCTCCTTCAGGCCTGATTTACTCTACAGGAACCCGGTCCTGCTGGTCACCGAGATATCCATGGTCGTGTCCATAGTGGCAGTGATCTTCAACGGTTTCTTCCAGCTGCCATTCACGGCAGATTACAGGATGTTCTACATATCAGTGATTGTGCTCCTGTTCCTCACACTGCTGTTCGCCAACCTCGGTTATGCAATATCCGAGGGGCAGAGCAAGTCCATTGTGGATTCCCTGCAGAAGTTCAGGAAGGAGGCAATGGCCAATCTGATTTCAGGCGAAGATATAGTCCCTGTGAGTTCCTCCACCCTGAAAAAGGGAGATATTGTACTTGTCACGAAGGGGGAAGACATTCCAATGGACGGCGAGGTGATAGAAGGAAACGCTTACGTCAGCGAGGCGAACATAACAGGGGAGTCGCGCCCGGTTCTGAAAGTTCTGGGGGATAGCGTTACGGGATCCACCCACCTGCTCACAGACACGATCAAGGTAAGAGTGACTTCCGACCCGGGAGAGACGTTCATAGACAAAATGATTAGTCTCGTAAAGAAATCGTCAAGAGAGAGAACACCAAACGAAATTGCCCTTACTGTCCTCCTTTCCGGATTCACCCTCATATTCCTGATGGTAGTTTCCGTGCTTTACGCGGAATCGGCATACATAGGCCTAACCCCGAACATGGAATTCCTCATTGTGCTGTTCATATGTCTCATCCCGACAACAATAGGGAGCCTGCTGACCGCCATCGGGATTGCATCCGTGAACAGGATGTCCAGTTTCAACGTGATGGCAAAGAGCGGAAGGGCGGTGGAGAGCGCCGGAGATATCGATACAATAATCCTAGACAAGACAGGGACTATAACCATGGGAGACAGGGAAGCAAAGGAATTCTACCCTGCAGCCGGCGTGGACAGGGCTGACTTCATCAGGTACTGCCTTGCATGTTCGCAGAATGACCAGACACGGGAGGGATTGTCAATAGTGAAGGCGTGCCGGAGAGTACTTGGCGATATTGCCAATGATGAATTCCAGGATTACGAGTTCATTCCATTCTCGGCGGTAAGCAAGTTCAGCGGAATCTACAAAGGCGACCGGTACGTGATGAAGGGATCCCTCAGGGCATTGGAGAACAAGTACGGGATCAAGGATCTCTCAATTGAAGGGATCTGCAAGGAAATATCGAGCCGTGGTGGCACAGCCATCCCGGTGGCAGTGGAAGGAAAATTCGTCGGTGTGATAGAAATGACCGACATGCTTAAACCAGGCATCAGGGAAAGGCTTGAGCTCCTCAGGAAGATGCAGATCAAGACCATAATGTGCACAGGCGACGACGAGGTGACCGCAAAACAGATCTCTTATGAGGCAGGCATAGATGAATATGTGGCCAACAGTACTCCTGAAGACAAGTACAATGTGGTGCTGAGCGAGAAGAGCAGGAGCAGGATGGTGGCGATGGTGGGCGACGGCACAAACGATGCGCCCGCTCTTGCGAAAGCTGACGTAGGACTGGCAATGAATTCAGGGACCGCCGCTGCAAAGGACGCATCCAACATGATTGACCTTGACAACGATCCCACCAAGCTGATTGATATAATTTTCATTGGAAAACAGATACTGATAACGAGAGGGGCGCTGACAACCTTCAGCTTCGCGAACGACCTGTCCAAGTATTTTGTCATACTGCCAGCGGTATTCTCCTCCTTCGGATTCCTCGGATTTCTTAACTTATTGGATCTGACAAACCCACTGCTGGCGATAACTTCAGCCCTGATATTCAACACCTTCATCATCATCTTCCTGGTTCCCATGGCCCTCAAAGGCGTCAGGTTCAAGCCCTCGTCCGTCTCTGAACTTCTCAAAAGGAACATCTATCTGTATGGCATCGGGGGGATAGTCCTTCCATTCATTGCGATCAAGGCTATTTATGTTGCACTTGCTTCATTCGGGGTGATGTGGTGAAGAACCAGATGATTTCCTCATTCCTGAGGATCGGGGCGTTCACTGTACTGCTGATGTTCATCGTAGGGTTTGCCATTCCGTCAGTCGAATCACTGATTGTCATGGAAGTTGACGGAAACGGGGCCAATGGTAGCCCGGTGGCAATCAACGGCACAATTTACGGATCAGAATACCTTGCCGAGGCATTCAACCAGTCATTCTTCTTCCAGAGCAGGCCGTCAGCAACAGACTATAACTTCTCCTACTCCGGAGTCAACAATTACACCATAGACAATGCCAATTTCACCAATCAGACCGAATATTACCTGCAGGAATTCATGGCACAGAATCCGGGAATCAATGTCAGTCAGATTCCGTACACACAGATTACCTTTTCAGGTTCAGGGGTGGATCCCGATGTCCCTTATTCAGCGGCAATGATTGAACTTCCCAGGGTAGCCGCCTCCCTGACAATCCTGATGGAGAACAGGACATACGTGTACTACAACCAAACGCTTGGCGCAATGCTGGGCCAGAACGAGGTCCAGAACTTCCCCTATTTCGGCAGCATGATAGTGAACGTGATACAGGTGGATTTCATGATCCTACAGATAATAGAGGAAAAATATGGATCAAGCTTCATTTCTTGACTATCAGGGTATCCGTAGGCAATGATTTTTCCAGGTTCCTCACCTCGGATGGGACTTTCACCTTCCCGCTGTTGTCCGTTCTTATGCCCAGTATAAGCAGGGAGCTCTTTTCCCTGGTAAGCTCACTCTTCAGGAAATTTTCGGGAACAGTATTCTCCGAGACCCTCACCAGGTTGATATCGCCCCCGTAGGCCCCGATTATCCGGTCCAGATTGTCATTAAGCAGACGGAATCCATGCTGTGGCGCACGGTCAATGAACCTGAGGTCATATATGTAAAGCGGCTTTCCTATCGCTTTTTTAACTGCCAGTGCCATCGAGAGTGATCCTTTCGTGTTCAGCCTCTCGCTCATTGGGAAAATTATGGATGAATACGGATATCCGGTTGTTTTGATCGACAGGGCGGCGACAGGGATGTTCACGTTTCTGACCACGTAATCTACCATTCCGCCGAATATCCTCTTTGAAAAGAAAGAGCGGCTCTCAGATGCCATAAGGAGCAGATCGTAGCTTCTCCCTTTCACCTCTTCGACTATGCCTGCCTTTACCGATTTATTGCTGGACACCTTCGGAATAACCTTGATATTTCTTTCTTTTCCAATCTTATAGGCGCTGGTCACTACATGCACCTTGTCGCTCCATGTCAGTTCCCTCATGGAGTCCTTTACCGTAAAAGCAGTGATTTCAGAACCATACTCGCGGGAAAAATCCATTGCAAGTTTCAGCGCCTTTCTTGACCTCTGTCCCTTTGCCATTGGAATGATTATCTTTTCAAGTTTTACGTTAAGCGTCCTCGAAGATCCTTCAAGCACGAGATAATAACGAGTGAAAGATTAAAGACTTTTGTATAATTTAGCCAGAATTGATCCTGCCATTGACATTCATTAACATGGACACATAACTTCCATTGCCTTACTGAACCAGGATGGATCAGAAAATTAAAACGGTAGCAGAAATAGAGGATAGAGCCTAAGTTGCGTTACCAATCCCGGCTTCGCGATCACCATGTCCAGATCCCATTCCGGCGTTTTGCCTTCTATGCTAATTTTGCCTCGCTGCCATGGATATAAGGGAAGAGAAGTAATGAATTCCTTTGCAGAACTGAGGACAAAGTATTTTTTGAGGGGTTAACTCATGGTTGAAAACATGTCGAAGGCAATGGACTGCTATT
>JAJZNS010000070.1:0-10133 GCA_021811635.1 Thermoplasmata archaeon | reverse complement strand
ATTTTGCCTCGCTGCCATGGATATAAGGGAAGAGAAGTAATGAATTCCTTTGCAGAACTGAGGACAAAGTATTTTTTGAGGGGTTAACTCATGGTTGAAAACATGTCGAAGGCAATGGACTGCTATTACCTCTACACCAGCACAGTTAACAACGACGAGGTGCAGAGGCTGGTGAGAAATGGATCCGATTCACTTTTTCTCGTCGACAGAATGGGCATACTCAGGGGAAAGATGTCCACAAAGGCATACGTGGAGCTTTCAAAATTTTTTGAGCTGCATGTCATGAGTTACCCGAGGAGCCTTGGACAGCTTGAAGACGCTCTGATTTCCGGTGCAGCTTCTGTTGTTGTTCCGCCAGACATTCCATTTGAGGTCATGGAAGAGATGACATGGCTGACAGAGAACATCATATTACCGTTCACCGGGCAGGCAAAGGCACTGGAGTTCGAAAAAGTTGGCGGGACAAGATACCTGGCCAGGAGCACCATACCCGTCAGGTATGAATCCCTGTATTATGTCGGCCAGAATCCCCCCGGGGACAACGCAATAGTTCTTTCAGGATTCCCGGAAGAGATGAACAACGCTACCATTTTCTGATTCTACGCCGGCAGTTACTGTTATTCCTTCGCTGCGCAGCAACTGATATGAAACGGGATGACATGCAAAAAACTGCCTGAAAATCTAATAGGATGGACAGGCATGCCGTAATGGATGCTTTCCCAGTCCGTTGCCGGAATCGTTCTTGAAAGCCCCCTGATGCTGGCTTCCGGAATCCTTGACCAGAATGGATATACCATGAAGAGGGTACTTGAAAGCGGAGCGGCTGCAGTGGTGACGAAATCCATAGGGGTAGAGCCCAGGGAGGGTTATTTTCCCCCGATTGTCTCCGTCTTTGATGGCGGGCTTCTTAACGCGGTCGGTTTGAGCAATCCTGGAATCATCCACATTGGAACAGAGATAAGCATTGCAAAGGAAGCGGGCAAACCTGTCATAGGAAGCATATTCGGCGCCACTCCGGACGAATTTCTCAGGCTGGGGTCTGCCATGGAGGACATGAAGGTGAGCGGCGTGGAACTCAATCTTTCATGCCCGCATGTAAAGGGGGTGGGCGCCGAAGTGGGGAGCGACCCTGCCCTGGTAAAACAGATTGTTTCCACACTGAAGGGCAGTCTTTCTATACCTGTCTTTTCAAAGCTATCCCCCAATGTGAGCAGCGTGCTGGAAATAGCCACCGCAGCTAGCGACTCTGACGGCCTGGTGCTGATCAACACGGTGAAAGGCATGGCGGTTGATATTTATGCAAGGAGGCCGGTTCTCTCGAACATGTACGGTGGTCTTTCAGGACCTGCCATCAAGCCTGTGGGCATTCGCTACGTCTACGAGGTCAAGAAGGAGCTTGACCCGGTCATTATAGGAGTTGGGGGCATAGAAACGGCCGACGACGCCATAGAATATATGATGGCAGGAGCCAGTGCAGTGCAGATAGGAACCGCACTTATGAAGCATGGGATTTCCGTTTTTAGCACCATAAAAAAAGGGGTTGCGGAATTTCTGGAAAAAGAGGGCATAAAGTCAGTCTCTGAAATCGTTGGGGTCGCGGTGCAATGATACATTCTCAAATTCTTGAAAGGATACAGGAGACCCCTTCAACTGTCACGCTGAAGTTCGATTGGATCGAAAAGGTGTTACCTGGACAGTTTATCATGATCTGGGTTCCAGGCCAGGGGGAGATTCCTATGTCCATGTCCTTTACTGGAAAACCCAAGGGAATAACGGTAAAGGCATACGGCCCTCCTTCACGGCAACTCCAGCAAATGGGCAGGGGCGATACGCTTTACTTCCGTGGCCCTTACGGCGTACCGTTTACAGAGATCAGGGGGGCCAAACTTATAGTCGGAGCCGGTTCCGGCATAGCGTCTCTTCTCCCGCTTGTTGACCGGAATTCTACAGTTATGGTTTCTGCAAAAACGGAGAGCGATCTGATCTACCGCGGAAAGATAAACGCGAAGAGAATCATCTATCTGACCGACGATGGGACATACGGAATAAAGGGGTTTCCTGATCAGGTGATCAAGGACGTTCACCCTGACGATTTTGAGTACATATACGTTTGCGGGCCTGAGGCAATGATGTACAAAGTTCTTCTTGCGCTCAAGGGGAGGAATGACAGGGCAGAGTTTTCACTCGAAAGATCCATGAAATGCGGAATAGGCATTTGCGATTCATGCTCGATTGACGGTATACAGCTGTGCAGGGAGGGCCCGGTAAGAGGAATAGGCTGGCTCAGGAAATCAAAAGAATTCGGCATGACAAAGCTCGATCGCTCCGGTAGGAGGATAAGGATAGAGCTTTAATTTATAATGGATGAGGTGGAATTGGTCAACCAACTCCACCATTGTGCAGCGCCACCGATAAGAATTTAACCGGATTTTCCATCATTGCCCACAATGCCCATGCTCACTCCCGTAACCAGGACAAGGAACACCAGATGGGCCAGGGCAAAGAAGAAGCTGAGAAAGCACTTTTATCTTATTCTTGCCATTGTGATATTGACTGGAGGATTCGTCGGGCTCTATACCCACATCCCTCAGACCATTTACCGCACCTTTGGCACACCAGTTAATCTAACGGTGAACCAGTCAGTCAGCACCGGTATATTTTATGGCAAACTATTCACGAATGAAACCTTCTCATTCGAAATGCCGCAGGGCAAATCCGTAAACTACTCGATTTATATGGTTCAGCTTGGCGGAGGAAGGTTTTCTTCCACGGTTTACTACGAGTACCTCAAAGGAGGGACCGCTGTCAACGGTGACACAGTCCAGGTCAGAATGACCACATACTCCGAAGAATACTACCAAGTGAATTTAACCACCGGTGACGGGGAATTCAATATTACCGTAACAGGATCGTTCGTGGGCACTTCCACGCTTCCACAGCCATTGTGGCTGACTTACCTTTCTCTTTCTATGGTCGCCACAGGTGCTGTTCTTGGTGTAGTTTACATTACCGTGAGGGCGTCCAGGGAGGAAAACGCCTATTACCAGGAATGAATGCTTTCCTTCCCCCTGCATCCCTGAAATGAAGTTCCAGAAAGTGCCGGGAAAAAGACACTGACCTATCTTTAATAAGCAAGTCAGCATAATATAACGATGCGCAGGGATGCAAACATAAGGGATGCCTTTGAAACTGGCATAAAATACGTCAAGGGCGAAATACAGGGCAATCCCATTGTGCTTGCCGGTACCAGGGGTACGGGCAAGAATGAAGTCCTGAATCTAATCAGGAGCAGGATTAATGCAGGTGATATCAGAGTGTGCTTTGTCAAGTGCATACCGTCACCTGAAACCAGAGCTTACGAGCCTGTCATCATTCTGGCTGAGCAGCTTACCGGTAAATTCATCGATGCCCTGGACGGGATGGAAATCATTGGTATTTTCAAGTCCGCACTGGAAAATGGCGAAAAAGTTGCCTTTATGGTAGAGGACATTACCAATATGACTGGTCTTTCACTGGACCTGTTCCTGGGACTGGTCAGCGAATTCTCTAAGAGACCAAATGTAAAGTTTCTTATGTCAGCGGTTTCAGACGGTGAAATAGACGAAAGGTTGATCGATCAGCTTGAAACCATCAACCCTGTGGAAATCGTGAGGATTCTTTCTCCCTTGAAGGAGGATATGGAATTCCTGATGCGGGAATGGGGTTACAAACTCCCGAATGAGGTGATTGAGACCCTGTATTCCATGACCGATGCCAACATGGAACTTGTCAGGTACTCTCTCCTTTATTATGAAAGCACAGGTTACATAAATGAGGACAAGAGCATGAATGAGGTTATGCTCAGGTACATCCCACTGCCCCCAACAATGGAAATCTTTTATGATGCGATGGTTGGCAAACTTGGGGGCACAGAGATGGAGATTCTCTACCTGATCCTTGTTCTGGAAGGCAGTGCCACCAGCGACAGGATTGCCGATCTCATCGGCGAATCTCCCGGGAAGGTCAGCGCTCATCTTGCCAGCCTGAAAGAAAAGAGGATGGTAAGCGAAACCGGCAACTACTTCACCATCCCCAGCAATCAGTTCAGGGAGTACCTCTCTAAATCTCATCACTCTGAAATCATGGGGAAAATTGCTGAAAGGTTGAGCTCCAATCATAAATATGAAGTACTGCCGCCACCAGTTGCACTCGCCATTCTGACCAGGGCTGGCGATGCCGACAACATTATTGCCTATCTGAAGGAAAGGGGAGAGAACCTGATCAATTACTTCCCATCTTATGGCGCTTTCCTTCAGCAACTGGAAAGCTCGCTTAACATTGTCGGCCCTGAGGGGGAACCTGTGATACGCCCCCTCATATGCGTAGCATACTTCCATTCTGGGAGAATCAGGGAATGCATATCGTGCATTGATGGTTTTTTCAGGGAACACCATGAAACAGCGGACCTGATGCTGCTTAAGGGCAGGGCGCTACTCGTGCTCGGCAGTACCGGGGAGGCGATGGTTATTGCAGAGAATTCATTGAAAGCAGAAGGTGCCAGTGTGCCGGTAAAGCTTGGGGCTTCGATGCTTATTGGCAGAGTCCAGATAGCCGAGAGGAAGTTCGATGAGGCAGAGGCAACACTCAGGGAATCGCTCGATCAGGCAAGAACTCTTGAAGATGAGTGTGCCATTGCAGAATTGTTGAATTCACTTGGCATTGTGGAACTTGACAGATTCTCTCTGGAGAAGGCATCTGCCCTGTTTAATGATGCGTTATCCAGCGCGCGTGCATGCCGTGATTACAGAGTTTTGCTAAGAATACTGAACAACCTTGCCATTACATACGACTATAGCGGAAAATACGGAAATGCCATCTCCCTGTATACCGAGGTTGTGAAACTGTCCATATTTCTGGGGGACATCAGGGCAAGGGCTTATGCAACATTCAATCTATTTGAAAGCTACGAACTGACGGGCGAGAGAAAGCGCAGCATGGAAATGGCTGCCATAGAGGAAAAGCTCCTTACCCTTATGGACGAATCGATCATCAGTTATCTATTCTACCGGTCAGCTGCCCGTTTCTACGCGTTTGAACTTGAAATGGATAAGGCCATCGAATGCTGCAGTAAGGCGATAAAGTATGCCGGGATCACCGGTCATGCCCAGTGGATTGACATTGCCAACGGGCTCAACGGAATTATCAGGGGCATTTCGGGAGAAAAGGTTGACGATGCTACCCTCGATCTCATTACAAAGGAATACCAGGAGATAGAGGATTTCCTGCCATTCTACTACGGGCTGGGAGGTTTCTTCCTGGAACTTGCCGGAAGGAGCGACCTGCGAAGGAAGGCATTTGGCAATATAATAAAATCCACTGAAAATGCGAAGGAATATGCTTCTAAGGCAGCTTCTCTGCTTGCCCGAATGATTTCGGAAATATTTGAGAACCGGCCACAGGATGCAATGAACATTCTGAAGAATGACTTCCCCGCAGATTCTGGTATAGCCGTCATGACAATGATGCATGATCTGTACGCAGAGCTGGAGAAATCAGGAATTGCCAGACCTGAGGAATACAGCAAATCCGTCGACAGGATTATAGAGAGATACAGGGAGAAGATTTCCCCGCTCTTTATTTCGCTCATATTTATCACCAAAATGAGTTTGCTGCGCATGGCCGACCGATCCTATGACCTGTCAGGTGAAATGAAAGCAATGGAATCCCTGCGCCTTCCGGCCAGGATCCTCACCAGGGCTCAGAAGCATTTTGGTGCAGGCGAATGAACCGCGTAGAAATGCAGAAACGGTGCATATTCCACGAAGAATCAATGTGCTTCCTGTTATCGTCAAGGCCCACGCCATGCTCTCTCTGCTATAATTTTGCCTCCACTTTGCCCGCAGGCAGCGATAAGGCCGGAGGTGGTCTTCACTTTCTTGACGAGTATCTTATGGAAAGCATGGATCGGGACCTAATTTATCCAACCGGAAATAAGCTGCAGCATAAACTGCAGTTTTGACTGCCAACAAAAATTAAAAATATAAATGTGCACAGAATTAAGGGAGGCCATGAAATTCAAGGACACCCTTTCAGGAGAGATAAGGGAATTCATCCCTATTTCTGAGGGGAGGGTGAAGCTCTTTGTTTGCGGACCCACCGTTTACGATCACATTCAGCTTGGAAACGCAAGGACTTTCGTCTTCTTTGACATGTTTGCCAAATATCTCCGGGCCAGGGGATACGAAGTCTTCTACCTGCAGAATATAACTGATCTGGATGACAAAATACTCAAGAGGGCCAGGGAGGAGAACAGGAAGTGGAGTGAAATCTCTGACAGGTATTTGGAATCCTATCTGGAGGATTCAAGAACACTTCACCTCGATTCCGTAAGCCATCATGCCAGGGCGACCAGGTACTTTCCGGAAATGATCTCCCAGATTGAGAGGATAATAGGAAAGGGTTTTGCCTATGTTTCTTCCGACGGGGTATATTTTGACACGTCGAAGTTTCCGGACTATGGCAAACTGTCGAAGCAGAAACTGGATCAGGTGGAGGCAGGAGCCAGGGTGGAAGTGAGGAGCAGCAAGAGAAATCCGCAGGATTTTGTGCTCTGGAAATTTTCCGGCGAAGAACCGGTGTGGGATTCACCATGGGGAAAGGGAAGACCGGGCTGGCACATTGAGGATACTGCCATCACTGAACATTATCTTGGGCCGGAGTATGACGTGCATGGAGGAGGAACCGATCTTGTGTTTCCACACCACGAGGCTGAAATAGCACAGATGCGTGCCATCTCCGGTCTCCCGTCTCTCTCGCGGTACTGGCTGCATGGCGCCTTCCTGAACTTCAGGGGGGAGAAGATGTCCAAGTCCACAGGAAATATCGTGCGGGTGAAAGACCTTGCAATGGAGTATCCGGGTACAGCAATAAGGTACTTTCTCCTCAACTCGAAATATTCCTCCGAGCTTTTGTATAACGCGGAAGTGTTCAGAGCTTCCATGGAAGGCTGGAAGAGGCTTCAGAGAGCCTTCCTTGCGCTCATGAACGGGCATTCCTGCTCTGAGGCATGCAATGTTGGAAAGGACTCGAAAGATATCATTAATCTAATGGACGAAGACCTTGACACCAGGGAAACAATCGCGAAGCTGCATGTAATAGCGACGGAGGTCTTCCGCGGGGACCTTACTCCTTCAAAGAAGCGGAAGTACGCACACATTTACAGATTCGCAAACAGTTTTCTTTCAATATTCGCCGGGGAACAGCGCAGCCTGGACAAGGTCGTGGAGTCGCTTATAGCACTGAGGAACGAATTCAGGGAAAGGGGAATGTACCCTGAATCGGATCGGATAAGGGCCAGGTTGAGGGAAGCGGGTATCAACCTTGAGGATAGCGGAAAGGAGACCACTTGGAATGTGACAGGGTGAGAAATTTGGCAGAGAAAAAAGCCATAATCGTGGTGGATCTCGTTCATGATTTTGTCGATGGCAAATTCGGGTCAGATCACGCGAAGGAAGTTGCCAGAAAAACCAGGGAATTTCTGTTGAGATCAAAAGACATTGTTATAGTGATGACACGGGACTACCACATAAAGGACGATCCCGAGTTCTCAGTGTGGGGGGAGCATTGCCTGCAGGGCACAGAAGGAAGCGAGCTTGTGCCGGAATTGAGTGACATTAACTCCCATGTGGTGACAAAAAGGCACTATGATGCTTTCCACGACTCTGACCTTGACGGGTTCCTCAGGGCAAGGAGAATAACCTCACTCCTCGTTTGCGGCATCAGCACGGATATATGTGTCAGGCACACAGTGGCAGGAGCCTTCTTCAGGAATTACAGAATAACCGTTCTGGGAGACCTTTGTGCATCCATAAACCCTGATGCCCATGAGAATGCTCTGAGGGAGATGAAAAACATTTACGGCGCGTCTGTAATAATGTCAGGAGAAGTGAAAATGTGAGGGACTTCAATATCGCGGAAACAGGCGATGTCAGGAATGGACTTGCTTCTGATGTTTATTTCGAAAGGAGCCAGTCTCTCCTGAGGGGTTTTCCGGATGCGATGGTGACCGCTGAGATCACAGTCTCCGGTGCGCATTTTCCATGGATATTATTTTCCGGGCTCGACGAAGTGATAACCCTTCTCGAAGGCAAAAGGCTGGAACTCAGGGCCATTCCAGAGGGAACCGTTCTGAGGCACCGGGATGACAGCGGTATTCCCGTTCCCTTTTTAACCATAACCGGCCATTACAGGGAATTTGCAGTGCTCGAAACCGAAATGCTGGGATTCATATGCCAGTCTTCGGGCATATCCACTTACTCCTCAATCGTACGAAAGGCATGCGGGGATACGCCATTTTTTTCCTTTGGCATAAGGAGGATGCATCCGGGAATATCCCCCATGATCGACAGGGCTGCCTACATTGGCGGCGCTGACGGGGTTTCCGGGATTCTTGGTGCGAGGCTGATAGGAGAATCCCCGGTGGGAACGATTCCACATGCCGTATCGATAATTTATGGTGACAACGCGGTGTTTGAGGCAATTTCCAAATCTGATAAGAAGGAAGGGCCTAAAGTCGCCCTAATAGACACCTTTGAGGACGAACGCTTCGGTGCCGTCAAGGCAGCTGAAATGATTCCGGACCTTGATTATGTGCGGCTCGATACGCCGTCTTCAAGACGGGGGAATTTTCCGGCAATCATTAGGGAAGTCCGCTGGGAATTGAACCAGAGGGGGTTCAACAAAGTCAAGATCATGGTATCCGGAGGACTCACAGCGGAAGACATACCGGCGCTGAAGAGAGCTGGCGCAGACGCGTTTGGTGTGGGGACGTCGATTGCGTCCGGAAAGACCGTCGATTTTTCAATGGACATCGTGGAGGTTGAGGGCAAAAGCATCTCAAAGCGTGGGAAATTCTCCGGGAAAAAGATACCTCTCAGGTGTGAAAACTGTCATGCCGTACGCGTGCAGACCGGGGACGATGAGGCGATATGCAGATGCGGAGAGAAAATGAAGCCAATGCAGAAAGATTTTCTCAAGGGAGGTGCCAGAGTTTCAGCATACGAGAAACCCAAACAGATACGAAAGCGTGCACTGGAGGAACTGGCCTATTTCTCGGCTGAAGAAGGGGAACAATGAACAGTGTCAGACAAAAATTGCACAATATTATTATAATCCTTTATTAATATCCCTCATGTGAAAGTCACCAGCACCATAGGTCTGGTTTCCACCTTAGCAATAGCTGCCCTGCTGGTCTTTTCGGTCGCCTACAGCTATGAGGAGGTTACGGGATCGTCGGTGCACCTTGTCGTAGAACAGGTGAGCGTGAATTACAGCTTCGGGGGAATCAATGCGACTGTCATTGCAAATGCAACAACCTCCGGCATTATTCCGGTAACTGTTTCTGCTCTTGGAAGGACTGCGCAGGTGATTGCAGGCACGATATCACACTTCATCCTCAACGAAACACTGAACCTTTCCTCCCTCTACCAAAAGGGATTTCCGAAATTCTCCATAAACATCCCGCTCAATCTGACTGTTACGTTGGCTTCCCTCTTCTTCTCAAGCCTGGTGAACTTTGATCTCGGGAACGTCAATGTCACCAGCCCGTTCAGCAACCTTGCGCTGAACCTGAGTTCACAGGGCAATGGGACGTTCGGCATTTCAGGGTTTGCGAATTACCTTTGGAACTATTCATTCGGTGAAATCTCTGCGCGACTCCTTAATTCTGGCGCTGCCGTTGGTACTATCCTGATCGATAACGCGCTTCCTGGAATGGTATCTTTCTCTGGGTCAGCAAACCTCGTGGGTTCGTTGTTTGACCTGGTAATACAGAACCTGACCATACCACTGCAGAATAACGGTGCGGGCCAGCTTGTCATTTACGGCGGATAATCCTTTTTTTCATCAGCAGCCTGATAAGGCCCGGGACCTCTCCTACTTCATCTATGAAGTAATCTGCGATCTCGCTGACCCTGCCGGATCCATGCCGGATAAGCACAGCGGTAGATCCGAGCTTCCGTGCAGGTATCATGTCATTCTCCGAATCACCAACGACAAGCACCTCATCATGTTCGACCCCCATCCTTTTTAGGGCTTTCAAGTAGGGCTCCGTGCCTGGCTTCCCGGTGAAGACGTCATCTATAGTGATTACCAGA
>JAJZNS010000018.1 GCA_021811635.1 Thermoplasmata archaeon | reverse complement strand
CCTTGTCCGGCCAAAAAGCTCGATCGCAACGTCCGTCCTCCTGTAGGAGGCTGCGACAATCCTGATCTCTGTCTCCATCAGTTATTGTAATGGCTTCCTGTAAATTAACATGACTGGATCGAAGTGTCCAGGACGGGAGACTTCAACGGGCTTCAGTAGCCCGGTCTCAGTGCGCCGCCAATGAGTCCTCCGATTACAGGTATGGCGACAACGTATAGCATTGTCAGTTCGACCAGCCTCGTGATGCTGAACGCAGTAACATCATGGAGGTATGTTCCAACCATGGATGACAGCAGTGACGAGAACTGGACGTCCTGGTAAAATGAAATGAGGAAACTCTGCGGGTTCACTGCCGCAATTCCTATCGCGAGTGCGGCAAGTATTAGCCCCGCAGCAGCAGATACCGC
This sequence comes from Thermoplasmata archaeon, assembly GCA_021811635.1. Next base: position 4,656 of record JAJZNS010000018.1, on the reverse strand, counting down.
AATTCCTCTAACCACCCCGCGTGCGATCATTCCGGCAATGATACCTCCAAAGATCACGAGGTACAATCCGAAAAATGGGACTGAGATGAAAAAGGGTATGGCAATGATGCCTGCAATGATTCCAATCACGAGGCTACCATATCTGAGAGTGTCTCTTGGCATATGAAGTGTTTAATCAATGGGATTCTATAAATCTTTTCATAAGTTTAGCCAGATCCTGCTTTACCATTTCGGGTGGGATGGCCGGGATCGGAAATGCCATGACGATATTCGGTTATGGGTCTGCATCTCTGCTCCTGCGGCTGCAGAAGGGAGTCCACCATAAGTCTTCCAAGGCGTGCGTTCGTGACCAGGGTCACGCCTGAGGTAACGCATACCCTTCTCATGCGGAAACCGTCTCTTATGGATCCGGATGTATCGGAAGGCGTGTTTAATACGAGCGATGGCTTCGTCTGCCGGATCACCTCATCTATTTTAGGTTCCCTGACGTCCTCCATCTTAAAGATTTCATGCGATTCCACTGCGTTCTGGCAAAGGTATTCATGAGTTCCAGGCGTCGCGTAAATTCTTATTCCCGCAGCTGCAAGCTTCTTGGCCATGCCAAGTATGTGGGGCTTGTCGGAATTCTTGACGGAAATCACCACGCCTTTCCCCAGATCGTTTATTCCGATGAGTGAACAAGCTTTGGAAACTGCCTCCTTCAATGACTTTCCCGAAAGCATCGCCTCTCCTGTTGATTTCATTTCAGGGCCCAGCAGAGGCTCCAGATCCTCGTACCTGTCAAAAGGGAACACCGGCACCTTCAGGAAATATGATGAGATGGATGACTCGGGGAAGGCTGAATCCCCGCTAATGGCCGCACGAACGGCGACCCTCACCCAGTCCGTTCCTGAGGCTTTGCTCACGAATGGGATTGATCTGCTTGCCCTTGCATTGAGTTCTATCACGAATATGGTTTCTCCCTTTCTTGCCACCTGGAGGTTGCAGAGCCCGTCAAGCCTGAAAGCCATGCACAGCCTGGAAACAAGCTTTCGAATGCCGTCGAGCGTGCTGCTGTCGATGCTTGGGGAAAGGATCATGGTTGCATCACCTGAGTGAGTACCGGCCTCCTCTATGTGTGGCATTATTCCGCATATTGAGAAATCCTGGCCGTGCGCCACGAAATCGATGTCGATCTCTTCCGCATCCTCAATGTATTTGCTGACCAGTACGGGAAAGCCTGGCCTCTCGGCAAGGATAGACTTGACCCGCCTGATCGCCTCATCCCTGTCCGATATGATATCCATGGCCCTGCCGCCTATGATAAAGCTCGATCTCATAATGTACGGTGGCTCCATAGCCGCAACTGTCCGCGTAAAATCCTCCTCGTTGGAGATTGAAACAAATTCTGGCTGATCTATGCCGTTCTCCGCCAGTATTCTGGCAAAGACGTTTCTTTCCTCGATCCTGAAAATCTCAGAAGGCTTAGTTCCTCTGAGTATGTTTTCACCAAACAGTTCGCCCAGGCCGGCTGCCATGTTCTGTCCGGTCTGTCCTGAAAACTGCACTATTACGCCTTCAGGGTTAAGCTTTGAAACCAGGTTTGAGGTATGCTCAAGCGTGACAGGCTCGAAAAAGAGGGCATCGGAAATGTCAAAATCGGTAGAAACTGTCTCTGGATTTGAGTTGATTATTGCCGCCTTCAGTCCCATTGACTTGAGCGCCTGCACGGCCTTTACGGCTGAATAGTCGAATTCCACCCCCTGACCGATCCGGTTTGGGCCTGCACCTACTATCAGGACTATCCTGCCTTCAGGCTTCCTGAGTTCGTCTTCCTCACAATAAGTCGAGTAATAATAGGGGGTGGAACTCTTGAACTCGCCGGAGCAGGTGTCGATCAGCCGGTAAGACGGAACTATTCCGTTCTCGATCCGGAATCTTGTTATTTCAACTTCTGGGATTCCGGTAAAAGACGATATCTGGCCGTCGGAAACGCCGAGCTTCTTCAGTTCAATAAGTTTCTCCGGTATGCTCCCTATCTCAATTTCCCTGAGTTTCTGCACAATGTTTTCCATTTTTCTGATGAAATACGCATCATAATGGCTCAGGCGGCAAATCTGTGCGGGGTCAATCCCCTGGAAAAGCGCCTCGAAAATGGAATACGGCCTCAGGTCCGATGGATCGGAAAGCGCTTTAATGAGCCTGTCGCCTGACATGTAATTCCTTATTTTCAGTGATTCGACGGTTTCAAGGGAGGCGATTGCCTTCATGAGGGCTTCCTCAAAAGTCCTCCCGATCCCCATCACCTCGCCTATAGATTTCATCTGCACCCCTATGGATCTCGATATGGCAAACTTCTCGAAGGGCCATCGCGGTATTTTCACGGTGACATAATCAAGAGAAGGCTCAAATGAGGCGAATGTAGTTCCGGTAACTGGGTTTTTCACCTCTGCGAGGCTGTATCCCAGCACCAGTTTTGAGGCGACCCTGGAGATCGGGTATCCCGAGGCCTTTGATGCCAGTGCAGATGATCTTGAGGTCCTCGGGTTTAACTCAACAACAAAGACATCCCCTTTTTCGGAAAGGGCAAACTGGATGTTGCATGCCCCGATTATGCCAAGGGCATCAATAATGCGGAAGCCTATATTACGCATTCTCTGGTGGGTCTTATCATCTATGGTCTGGGCAGGCGTCACCACTATGCTTTCTCCAGTGTGGACTCCCATCGGATCAAGGTTTTCCATGTTGCAGACTGCAATCCTGTTTCCGAATGAGTCTCGCACGAGCTCATACTCGAATTCCTTCATACCTTCGAGGGATTTCTGTACATCCAGCGACCCGCCTTCCCTAGCCATCACGCTTTTGACAAAGAATTCCCTGAGCTCCTCCCTGGTCTGAAAAATCCTCCCGCCGGAACCTCCAAGCGAAAAGGACGTCCTTCCTATGCAGGGGATCATATCGACCTCAAGCGCGTCTACTTCCTCCAGTCTCCAGATTGTCCGGGAGGGGGCAACCTTATCTCCCGCACTCCTTACGAGCTCTGAGAACCTTTCCCTGTCTTCGGCAACCTGTATCGATTCCACCGGTGTTCCCAGTATCTTGATCCCCATCTCTTTCAGCAATCCCATGGAGTTCAGTTCCAATACCACGTTGAGTGCAGTTTGTCCCCCGACTGCCGGGTATATGTAATGCAGATTCTCCCTCTTCATTATCGATGCCACATTCGCCGGGGTTATTGGTTCGATGTAGACCCTGCTTGCGACTCCGTCGTCTGTCTGGATTGATGCGGGATTCGGGTTCAGCAGCACTACGAAGAGTCCCTCTTCCCTGAAGGAGAGGCATGCCTGGGTGCCGGAATAGTCAAACTCTGCTGCCTGACCGATGCGGACCGGCCCGGAACCGATGACCAGTATGCCGTCAATTGCCCTGTCTCTCGGCACAGCCATCCCTCGCCAGGTTCTCGACTTCCCTGAAAAAATTCATGCTGTCCATTGGGCCAGGAGACGCTTCAGGGTGGTACTGCACCGACATGATGGATTTTCTTTTGCTCTCAAGTCCCTCCACTGTTCCGTCGTTGCTGTCGCGAAGCGTGACCTTGAGGCCGGTTCCCTGAATGCTGGCCTCGTCCACGGAGTAGCCATGGTTCTGCGTTGTTATCAGTATCTTCTTTCCGTCCGTAACGCTGTGGTTGACCCCGCGGTGCCCGTACTTCATCTTTATCGTGTGTGCGCCGCTGGCCAGCGCGATTATCTGGTGTCCTAGGCATATGCCCGCTATCGGCACCTTTCCCATTCTGCTGGCAACGAAATCAGTGAGAGGACGGTTTGCCGGATGTGCAGGGTCGCCAGGCCCGTTGGAAAGAAAAATGAGGTCATAATCCTCGCCCACCGATGCAAAATCTGCATTGTAAGGAACTATGTCGACAGTTCCTATAGCAGAAAGCCTGCCGATTATCGACCTTTTGGCGCCAGTGTCCACAAGCAGGATTGCGAATTCTCCCCTTCCTGTAATTGTGCGTTTCCTGATTCGAAGCTCCCCGAGGAGATCGGTGGACATCGGATCAGGTATCCCATGCAGGTCGGATGGATCGCTGCATATCGCCCCCTTCATCGTCCCTCTTTCCCTTATTTTCATGATAAGGCGCCTGGTATCAATGCCGTCAATCCCTGGAATTGCGTATTTTTTCAGGAGTCCGTCCAGCGGTTCGTTGTTGTCTGTTGACCTGTATATAGCATGACCGTCCTTCGTGATTACCCCAGAAACTTGCACCCTGTCAGATTCCATCATCTCCTCATTCCAGGCATAGTTTCCTGCGGTTGGACTGGCAAAGACGACTATCTGCCCCCTGTATGAGGGATCGGTCAGGGTTTCCACATAGCCGGTCATAGACGTTGTGAAAACGACTTCTCCCGTGGAGTCTGCATCCGACCCGAAGGCGGTGCCCTTGAAAATCGTCCCGTCTTCAAGCACCAGATACTTTTCCATGAGTTTCCCTGTCAGTCCGTTCAAAGAAGATTATGACAACCTGTATTAAGATGTTACTTGGACCGGGGGATCGGGCAGTGCCGGTTGAGAAATTGCCGCATAAACTGACCGTCCATAAGGCTTAAGCGTCAAAAAAGCAGAACTTTAAAAATAAAAAAGTGGGATTGGGAAAATCAGAGGAAATAGCTGATT
>JAJZNS010000044.1 GCA_021811635.1 Thermoplasmata archaeon | reverse complement strand
GGATCGGGTCAATTGCATTTCCTTCCATCAGCACCGGCGCCTATGGGTACCCCTTGGCACCTGCCAGTGAAATTGCCCTGATCACCATAAGGGACTACCTTGCATCCAAAAACGCCTCTCTCAAAGAAGTCAGGATGGTGCTCTTCAGTGATGGGGATCTGGCGGTCTACGAAAGAACAGCGGAATTCGTCCTTTCAGAATATTCAAGGTAACCGGCAGCGCATCCAGCCATCCCCCCGGGCTCGATCATATGCTGTCTATTCTTCCCAATCTGGGGCGATGTTTCAGGAAGAATAGCTACCCGCTACAGTCTCAGACTCCACCTTCCCCGGGTCCATCTGGAATACGTTTGATCCCAGAACCAGCGCGATCATTGAGAAAAGCACCGTCAGGAAGAGAAGCACTGCAATCTCCCGCGCGTTACCGAGTGCTGCTATGATAAGGAAACCTAAGAACCCGGTGATCGCCTCCACGATCTTGTTCACCATGTAATTCACGCCGTTCACTGATCCCCTCACCGAGGAAGGGAATGCGTGGTTCACTATGGCATTGTATGACATCGGGCCAAGATATTCCAGGAACAGGGTGGCTGCGGAAAGCGGCACAAAATAGATTATGGAGATAAACCCGAGAGCCGCGAGGAGTGCCAGCGACAGCGTTACTGCTATCCCGAAGGAAGGGATCACGGATGCGTACCTTGTGCCTGCCTTTCCGGCGAAATAGGGACTTAGGAATGATCCTGCAAAGGCGGAACCATAAATGAAGAGATCAAAGAAGAGAGCGCCGGCAAATGACGTGATCCCGAGGGAAGTCAGGGAGTATGTCACGTAGAAGCTGAATCCCCAGCTTATCACCCCCACTATGACATTCAGGGACATTGCAAAGCCAAGTACCCTGTTCTTACCGATGGCAAAGACATCCTTCAGCATCCTGATCATGGTGAGGGTGCCCCTCTTCCCGTCCTCAAGCGGTATCCCTTCAGGAATCTCGCCGTAAACGGACTGCAGAACTTCCCTGGCCTTCCGGTATCTTCCGCTGTAAGCCAGCCATATGGGCGTTTCCGGGATCCTGTATCTCAGGATTATGATCACGGTTGCAAAGAAGCCGCCCAGTATGAAGGGCACTCTCCAGATCAGGTTGTCGCTGTATGTGGCGTAATAGAATATCATGCTTACAAGCACTGCAAGAATCGCCGTCGCTGAGAACGCGTATGCCCAGAGGGAGTAGAATTTTCTCCTCTGGCTGTCGCTTATGAACTCATATATGTATGAGAACCCGGTTGCTACGTCCGATCCGAGGCCGAACCCCATTATCGTCCTGAAAATCGTGAACTCGTAGATGTTTGTTGACAGCGCCTGCAGGAATGCGGTCACCACGAAGATTATCATGCTGTAGATGAACATAGATCGCCTGCCCAGCCTGTCCGTGAGCAGCCCACCGAAAATGGCGCCGAAGACCGCACCGATGTTCGCGGAGCTCACTGCCAGGGCCAGCATTGCCGATCCGGGATCGAAATAGTTCCTGAAAGGGGTGAGGACTATTCCCAGCGCGGTAAGATCCCACACGTCAATGAAGATGCCTGCAGCAGCCAGGAATATGAAGAGTGGCATCCTCAGGTTTTCCCTGGTGAAGACAAACCTCGCGACCGCTAAACGTGGATCCCCTTCCATCCCGGCGAAGAAGTTGCCTTTCATTATAAATATTGTTAATTCCTCTCGCTCGAGGGAGCATATTATTAACAACTTTGTTATAGTTAAGACACAAATGAACGACAGTAGCAATTCCATACTCACAGCCAGGCAGTGGCAGATCATCGAGCTCAGATCGGAAGGAAAGAGCACCAGGGAGATTGCCACCCTGATAGGGACGGGGGTGCAGAACGTGCTTGTTCTTGAGAGCAGGGCGAGGAGGAAGATAGAGAGAGCCAGAAATACGCTGGAAATTATTGGCAGGATGAACTCCGCTGCCACCATCCTCATAGAGAAAGGCACCCACCTCCTCGACGCGGCAAAAAAGGTGCTGAGTGAATCCGATCATGCAGGCGTGAAGCTGTCGGGCAATGTGGTTGACCTGATGAGCTCGATCAGGGCGTCGTGCCATGACATTATCGATAATGCGGTTCTCACCCAATCCACTGCCGTTTACGTGGACAGGGATGGCAGGTATTCAGTTCACAAATTTACAGATCTGCGCAACAGGGGTAAGTGAGATCTTCCCTGACCCGGACTCTGGCGCCTGGCCAAAGGCTGCAGCTAAATGGTGATGCATTCTACGCCCCCAGCTGTTCCGGTCCGCATGAAACATCTCCGGAGAATGATCGCCGATCCCACACGTCACCAATGCCAGGCTGGAAACATTATGAACGCCCACCCGATCAAGTACGATGCAGCTTGAAAACCTGAAAAAAATTGGCGTTGTCGGATCAGGCGTCATGGGGCATGGGATTGCAGTGACCTTCGCCAGGCATGGTTACCATGTAATCATGAACGACATTAGCGAGGATTTTCTCAGGAAGGGAATGGATTCAATAGTCAGCGGAAGATTCGGACTCCAGAAGCAGGTCGAGAAGGGCAGGATGACGGAAGCGGATCTGAAACAGACCGTTTCCAGGATATCCACATCGGCCGATATCAAATCCCTCTCGGAATGCAGCCTAATTGTTGAGGCGGTGACCGAGGACCTGAAGGTAAAGGGGGAGATATTCTCCAGGCTCGATTCCATATGCCCGCCGGAAACCGTGTTCGCGTCCAATACTTCAGGGATAAGGATTGACGACCTTGCATCATTTGTGAAGAGGGGTGACAGGTTTGTGGGCATGCACTGGTTCAACCCTCCCCAGGTGATGCAGCTTGTCGAGGTGGTAAAGGGGCCGCAGACTTCAGAGGAAACGCTGAAACTTGTCGTTTCCGTCTCTGAAAAAATGGGAAAGATCCCAATCACGGTGAACGACGGGCCCGGATTTTTCACCACCCGCTTCATCAACTCATGGTCAATGGAAGCATACCGGCTTTTCGATATGGGGATCGCCGGAATCAGGGAGATAGACCAGATGTCGAAGCTGGCATTCGGTTTCCCCATGGGCCCGTTTGAGCTTGGGGACCTGATAGGGCTGGACACCATGCTGCACATAGCCGAATACATGTTCAAGGAAACGGGAAATGCAGCCTATGCCCCTACCCCGTCACTGGAGAAGCTTGTGCACGCGGGCTATCTGGGAAAGAAAGCAGGGAGCAGGGGGGGCTGGTACGATTACTACCGGATCGCGCCACTGAAGTAGCCGATCCATTTTCCTGGCTGATCATTGATATGATGCCCTCATCTTCCTCCCTCATGGCACGCGGTCTTTATGGATGCCGCCGGCGATCAGGCTGCCTCGTCAGCGTTCAAGAATGCGGTTGTAGGGGATAAAGCAGATGATCACAAGGAAAAACGGGCCATGGATTTTTTCTGGGCCAATAAGCCGATCGGCGCAATGCATACCTGAAACCTTAAATCTCTTCTATGTCATGAATTGCGGAATGGTGAAAGGTTACCTCCTTGCACACAGTTATGTATGTGATGAATTTGAAGGTGCTGAATGAGGATTTCTGAAGCCTATCGGAAGCTTGACAGGCGGCTGATAATAGCGGTGAAGCAGAGCGAGGGCGTTTTCAGGGTAATCTCAACGCTTCAGGGCAGGACGCCTGCCTACATCTTCGAGGAGAACGGCGAGGGATACCTCCAGATGTACTTTGACAAGGAGATGATGCCCCATGGAAGCCTTGCGGCCATTGTCGCAAGGAATGATGTGACGGACAGGACATACTATTACACGCTTGCAGAAAAGATGGAGAATCCTGAGTGCATCGACACCATTCACCGCATTATGGCGACCCGATCCGTGACAATGAATGACTCATACCTGATGAGGGGAGAACTGTTCTTGGATTTCAGGTTCCACAACAGCGTTGCGGCAGACATAATCGAAATTCTCTCAGGGAATGGCGAGAACCCCCCTGCATTCAGGCTGGAAAGCATGAGGGAATCTGAGGGTCTCAGGGAAAGGATGATGGGGATACATCGCGAATCCCAGCTCTCGCTCGTCAGGTACTCTGTCGATATGCCGGACAGCATCGGCCTTCTGAAATATCTGAAGAGCGATACCGGGGAGGTTGTGGCTGAGGTGGAGAACCGCCACATACCCAAGGGGGGAGCGCGGATTATTCTCTACTCCACCAAACCGCTGGACTTCAGTGGCTTAACGGAGATCTCCAAAACAGACAATGTGTACGAGACTTATGCCGACGATCTTGGAATCCTGCGCGGAGGTGGCAAGGATAGGATGCTCAGGATCCCGAGGCTAGCCTTCTTCCTGACAAAGGAACACGGAAGACTGGTGGATACCACCATCGTACAGTCAACGGGGGCAGGCGATTACGTGTCCTACATAATGTCAATGGGCGGCACGGAGCACGATCTCAAGCCCGTTGTCGAACACTATTCAGCCCTGGATGAAAAGGTGTGGGAGTGGCTTTGACGACTGGTTCCAGGGCGTTCACATCCCACAGCCTGGCATTTCCCCGGTTGGATTTCGCTGCCGTTCCCAAAACCTGGGCAACCCGGATATTGAATGCCCGCAACGCATTTCCCTTGTCCACGCCGCGAAAGCTTATGCACCGGCATGCCCTGAATGGCACGTAACCGTATGACAGGCGTGAAACTTGTTCCCGTGGATGAGGAGGAATTCAGGCGATACATGGAATTTTCTGTGAAGAATTATGCCGAAGAGAAGGTAAAATCTGGTAACTGGCAGCCAGAGGACGCCATGGAGAAATCAAGGCGGGCATTCTCTGAACTGCTGCCACGGGGAAAGGATACCCCCGGGCATTCTGTGATGAGCATCGTCCCGGAAAATGGGGAGAGAGCCGGCATTCTCTGGTTCGAGGCTGAGAACAGGGAGTTGAAGGGCGCCTACATATGGGACATCGTGGTCTGGCCCGAACACAGGGGAAAGGGATTTGGGGAGGGCGCAATGCTTGCGCTTGAGGAATTTCTCAGGGCAAGGGGGATTAGGTCGATCAACCTCCACGTGTTCGGCCACAACAGCGTTGCCATTTCCCTGTACGAGAAGCTCGGTTACAGGCCGACAAACATGAA
>JAJZNS010000017.1 GCA_021811635.1 Thermoplasmata archaeon | reverse complement strand
ACTTTAATTCTTATTTATCTTTCTTTCTTCCATGGAGATTCCACCAAATTTCCACAGCCCTGTTCGGGCAAAATGCGAAAGCATCATATATCGGCCCGGGATTTTTTGAGGTTGACTGATAGGTACATTCTCACAGTGGACGAGGGAACTACCCAGTGCAAGTGTGCATTATGGGACCCGGAAGGAAAAATGAAATATCTCTCCGTCAGGGAAATTGGAATAATATATGGCCCGCAAGGGGAGATTGAAATGGATCCATTCGCCATACTCGATACTGTCAGAGAATGTATAAAGGAAACCATGAATAAGGCTGACTGTGACCCTTCCAGGCTGACAGGAGTTGGGCTGACAAACCAGCGTGAAACCACAGTAATCTGGGACAGAACCAGTGGAATGCCGATCCACAATGCCATCGTATGGCAGGACAGGCGCGGTGAGGAAGAGCTTGGTAAACTGGATAACCAGGCGCGTTCAAAGATAAAGGAAATAACTGGTCTTGTGCCGGATCCCTATTTTTCCGTTTCAAAGATCAGATGGATGCTAGAGAACAGCATGAGGAGCAAAAGGATCAATGATCTGTTATTCGGAACGGTAGATACATGGATTATATGGAACATGAGCAGGGATCACAGATTCATCACTGATTTAAGCAATGCTTCCAGGACCATGATATACGACATAAACCGCCTTGAGTGGTCTGGCACTCTTGCAGAGTTTTTCCACGTACCTACCGAAATATTACCGGAAGTTGTCATGTCTGCGGCACCGGAACTCGCGTTAATGGACATTTCCGGTACACAGGTACCGCTGGATTCAGTTGCAGGCGATCAGCAGGCGTCCCTGTTCGGACACCAGGCGTTCCAGAACGGAGACTCAAAGTGCACGTATGGAACCGGTTCCTTCGTGCTGAGGAACACGGGATACAAGCCATCCTTGAAACCGGACCTACTGACAAGCATTGCATGGAGGATCCAGGGCGACAACACAGTTTACTGCAACGAAGGGAGCGCTTTCAATACGGGTTCGGTCATCAAGTGGATAAGGGACAGCCTGGGTTTGATCGGCACAAGTGGGGAATCGGAGAAGGCTGCAATGCGATCGACACCCGATCACGGACTGATATTCATTCCGGCACTTTCTGGCCTTGGCGCTCCTTACTGGCTGCCAGCTGCCAGGGGGTCCATATTTGGGATTACGGGCAGAACATCTGCAAACGACCTGGTTCGATCCGCCCTGGAATCCATAGCTTTCAGGGTCAGGGATATTATGGAGAGCATGAAGCAGGCTGGCGAGAAGCGATCAACCCGCATAAGAGTGGATGGAGGACCAACATCGAATGGTTTCCTTATGCAATTCCAGTCAGATATTCTGAATTTGGATCTATACAGGTCAGCCAACAGCGAGATGACATCTGCCGGCGTTGCTTATATGGCTGGAATTGTTGACGGCATATGGTCCTATGAGGATATATCTGGCATGAACATGTATCATGATCCGATCCGACCGAAGATGAGCGCTGATAAAGCCGATGTGCTGTATGGCAACTGGAAAAAGGCTATTGAAAGTGTAATCAGATATTACTCAAAATAGAAACTTCTCCAAATCGGATTTATTGCCGGAGGTTATGTTTAATATGTCGGGAATTTTTGAGACCAGAGTTCAAATTTAGTACTCTGCCTGGAAACCGATTCTGTCAGAGGATAATACCCTGGCCGCAATGATCGATTGCTGCAGAAATTATAGTCAGTCTTATCAAATGTTTAATATTGGAATGCAGATACATGTTCATGAACGGTACAAAACAGTTTCCAACATTTGAATGCATGATATCGAACACGCAGGAACAGTACGATTCTGACGTTGAGAATTATTTCATCAACGCTCAATATCTTGCAATAGAACTAAATGCTCTGAGACTGGTAGACAGCGGCTGGAGATCCAATTACGAGAAGATGATGAAGTATCTGTCAGATCTTTCAGATTCAATAGTCTACACGAAATCTCCCCCTTCTCATGATTTTCTGGTTAACCTCGCAATGGGAGACGAAACGGAAGACAGTTCAGCGGAGAGATTGCTGAGATCAAAAAATCCCATGGTAGGTGAACTTATGAAAGCCGCACTCAAGGCAAGGGAACTGATGTTCTGGTTTGTACGCCTTTCCAGGGAGCCAAGATTCTCCAGTGCCTTTAACGTAGACAGATATGAGGGGCTTCCATTTCTCAGGCTGGTTCTGGTCTATAGAAGCATTGCGCTCTCCAAACAGTAGGATTCAGTTTTTCTTCTGGACAAGACTGTGACGGACGTAAACTGCATCCTCGATTTCGTCCAGAGTCAGTCCGCGTGTCTCAGGAGTGAATGTTATTGTAAATAGAAATGCTCCGAGCATTACAAAGAAGAGTATGTCGAGAAACCCTGAATATCCTATGGACGCAGCTATGTAAGGAAATTCAAATGCGCTGAGGAATGATACAAACCTGGTGATGCCTGTGGCTGATCCCATTGATGTTGATCTCAACCTTGTGGGCAGCAGTTCAATGGCATAAAGTCCAACCGTATTTCCCGGTCCGATATTCTCAACCCCGTACCAGAGGAGCAAACCGGATACGCCTGCCAGGATCATAGTTAACCCCTTCAGATCAACAGCTACTGCCATCAAAGCCATGCCCAGTGCCATGAAACCAAAACCAAAGATCTGCAATGGCCTTCTGCCAAGTGTATCGTTCCACGACATTGATACAAAAGCCCCAGTGAAACCAACAGCATATAGCGCTGATGTAATGATAAATGTCTCCGGTCCGTGAAAACCAAAATTCCCAATGATCAGCGGTGCATAGAGGGCAAAACCGTATGATCCAATATCAAGCAGTATCCACTGCGTCCAGATTATCAGGGTCCTTTTTCCATAGTCTCCCTTGAACAGGGAAGAAAACGCAGTTCTGGATGCCGTTTTAATTGTATTTCCCGTGCCGGTATCTTTCCCTGCAGAGGTCCTGCCGGCAGCCGATTTCCAGCGCACCGATTCCGGTATGCTTGCCCGGAGTGCCATGAGGCCGACAGCCGGGACAGCGCTCAATCCCAGGGCAATTCTCCAGCTTTCAACTCCCATATATACAAATGCCAGATATCCAGCCAGGAAAGCCGTGCTCGCACCGAGGCTCCAGAACGCCCAGACCAGACCGTATCCTGTTCCCCTCTTGCTGTCGGGATACATTTCGGTTGAGTATACCGGCCCTATGGCGTAATCGGCGCCTATCCCTATACCCAACAGGAATCTGAATAGAATTACCTCTATCACACTCGTGGACAGTGAGCTAAGGATCGGAAAAATGATAAAAAATGCAAGGTAAAGTATGTAAATATAGCGTCTTCCAGACAGGTCTGAATAACGTCCAAGAAAGATGGCTCCAGCCATTGCTCCCAGGAAAGCCGATCCGCTGACAAACCCCATTTCCAAAGGAGTATACTGCATTATGTTGTAAGTTGCGAGGATGAACGTGAAAACCGCAACCACAGTGAGATTGTAACCATCAAGAAAATATCCCATGCCGGATAGAAAGGCGTATTTCCTGTAACTTTGGGAAGGTAATTTGTTGGATGGGAATGACACGGAAAGGATTATCATGCCACATATTGAACCTTTCCAGAACATAGTGACGAATGGGCATGACTTATGCGATGCGAAACGGACCCTGATGCAATTCAAGGATTTTGTGCTGCATACTTAATACTTACAGCAAATCATGATCCACCTGTTGCCTAATTCCCTATTTCACTGGAAACAAATTTTATTAATCCTGCTTGATATTCAATTTCCAGGACCGCCTTATCTGTCTGGTATGTGAAATTAGATGAGAATGAACAGAGAAAATCCAGAAAAAACAGACTTGCAGATTGATCCCGGTGTAGTGCTCAGGGAGTACATAGAAGAGGGAATTAAAACGCTCTACCTTAACAGGAAACATTTATATTATAAGGAAAACAGAGAGTATGAGAGACTTAAGGAGACTTATCTGTTCCTCACAGAGAAGATAAGGGGACTGGCTGACAAAAGCCCGAAAATGATCGTTCCTGGTGAAAGCAGTTATTCCTTTATTAATATGAATGGCGAGATTGCGGAAGAAATATGCAATTACATGAATTTTATTCTTATGGCTCCGCCAAACAATTTCAGGCTGAGGCCGAGAGTCAAAAGATACGCAATTATAGGAAAAATGAGAGTGCCCTCACTTGATTTCCTGCTTCTCACCTTTCTGGATTTCAAGATCCCAAAATACTGGGCAGATAATGTACCTTCATATTATTCAGCCAGCATTGCCATAATTAAGATAATCACCAGAGAAACAACAAGCCACAAGATAGCTGAAATATCCAGCAAGATTAAGATGCCTGATAAAAATAGTGAAGATTTGGCAAAAATAGATGATTTTGATAAAAAAATAACCCAGTGGATAAGGCTGGGTCTCATTGGTTCATTTAATCCTTTTTAGAAGGCCCCGGGAGGACTAATTGGGGTTTTCCGTTAATCCGTTTATATGATGCTATTGCTATCTCCTCCAACGTAAGACCCTTTGTCTCCGGCGTAAAGAGGATGGTGAACAGGAAAGCAACGACCATAAGGACAAGTAGAATCACAAAGAATGTTGATTTGCCCAGGGAGTCACTTACTAAGGGAAAGAGAAATGCGCTAAGGAACGATACGATTCTGGTTATTCCGGTTGCATTCCCCATCGACGAGGACCTCAACTTTGTTGGAAGAAGTTCTATAGCGTAAAGACCCATGGTGTTTCCCGGTCCGAGATTACCCATTCCATAGTCAAGAATGAAGGCAAGCAATCCCACCCCAATCAGAAGGGATCCGACTGTTAATGATGCCAGATAGAAGAGCAACATGGCGATTGCCATCGAACCAAAACCAATTGCCTGTAGAGGACGTCTTCCCACACTATCGTTCAGTCTCACTGCTCCGTATGCTCCCATGAAACCCACGGGCATGTAGAATGCAAATGACAGGATGAGTGTCGTTGCTCCTGCAATACCGAAACTCTTGAGTATTACTGGAGAGTATAGGCCAATTCCATAACCTGCTATATCGTAAAGTATCCATTGTATCCATACGATGGCGGTACGCTTCCCATATTCTCCGCTGAAAAGTGT
>JAJZNS010000050.1 GCA_021811635.1 Thermoplasmata archaeon | reverse complement strand
AATTTCACTCAAGAGTAAAGGGGATTTCTGGAATCGGCGCTGAAGTGGAAAGAGTGGCTGGCATTACAGAGATTTCGGAATATCTGGACAGGAAAAGCGGAGGATATTCCAGGGGGATGAAACAGCGGCTGGCGCTGGCAAGTGCACTGCTTGGCGATCCCGAACTGCTGGTGCTTGACGAACCGACCTTCGGGCTGGATCCCCTTGGCATGATAATGATCAGGAAGATAATCAAGAAGTTGAGCACCGAAATGGGCAAAACCGTTATTCTGAGTACGCATCTGATCTTTGAAGCCTCGGAGCTGGCCGACAGGGTCCTGATATTTTCAAGGGGCAGGCTGGTTTATGACAATCCCTCGGACCACGCAAGGAAACTTGAGGTGGAAGTAGCCGGCGACGCATCGCCGCTCGCCAAAATAGATGCCACTATACAGGGAAATACCGCCTATTTCCAGCTTGGCGATCCCTCAGGGATCAATGGCATACTCTCGGGAATATTGAAAACCGGCCTGGCTGTCACATCCATCCGGGAGATAGACGGTCTTGAGGAAATCTATGTGAAAATGCAGGGCGGAAAGCAGCAGGAATGATCAGATGAGGGTACTTGATCTGGTTGAAAGACAGGAAAAATTCGAGCTTATCTACATCAACCCCGCATCTGAAAGATTCAGGCAGTGCTTCAGTAAGCTGGAAACAATCACTGCAATTGAGTATGTTATGATGTTTCAGGACAGGATCAGGATTATCCCTGTCGAAATGGACTGGAATGGGGCGACGGAATTCCAGCTCGAGAGGATGGAAAGGTCAAGGAAACCAGAGCACGAGTCAAGGAGCTCCGAATTTCACGCAAGGTTCGAGAAATTTCTCAATGGAATGCCGAATCCTGTCCGTTTGTCCTACGAATCGGGGTTTGATAAGTTATCAGGTTATGATAATCAGTCTGGTCGCATGGTGTTTCTTGGGGGGTTCAACACAGAGTTCGAGATACTCCTGTCAGTACAAAAGTTATTTCTTGCCGGGCAATTGCCCGTCGTGATCAGCGATCTATGCTCTTCTCCAAGTGAGAGGGCGCATTTCTCTTCACTGGAATCCATATCGCGGTTTGCAGAGATCATTGATACAAGGGATCTTCAGAAAAGTGAGGCATTTGGAAGGCAGTAAACTGGTTTACATAATAGGCGGAGTCCCGGGAGTGGGTAAGACAAGCATGTCCGGGAAGCTTGCGTCAGAGCTTGGAATAGACATTGTTCTATCAGGGGATTATCTGCGTGAATTCCTCAGGCCATATGATGCAGGAGGATCCATTGCGGTATCGGTTTACGATGCCTGGAAGGCCCACGGGGTGATGAGCAGGGAGACAGTAATCATGGGTTATCTGGATCAGGCTGCTTACCTGTCTGAAGGCATCAGGAGGATCATTAGGCGATCCAGGAGGGATGGCGAGAGGGTGATACTGGAGACTCTCTACTTCACTCCTGAAATGTGGCAGGAGGACAGCGGCAATTCAGCAGCAATTGCCTATCTTTACGTGCAAGAGGAAACGGTGCACAGGGACAAACTTCTGAGCAGGACAAGTTACACGCATCTTAACGAATCTGGGGAGAGACTTGCGGCGCACCTTTTTGAATACAGGACGATAATGGATTATAGCCTGGAAACATGCTCAAGGCTCTCAATTCCGGCAATTGAGACCTCTGACTATGAGGCTGCATACGAGAAACTAAGGAGGGTGATGGAAATTGGATGATTCATCGGTAAAGGAATTCAGGGCAAAGGGAGAAAGAATATGGAAGATACTTTCAAAGCAGGGTCTTGTCGAGAAGGTTGCAGTGCCGGACGACGCACAGATGTCCGGCAAGGTGGGATACGGTGAGGCGTACCCGGCCAAGGCACTGTATAAATTTTTAGGTTACTACGACTCGGAAATGAATATAGCATTCAATCCCTCCCTCTCCATAACAATTGACGCGTCCATATGCAGGGCATACTGCCACGTGAATTCCTACGAGAAGGACAGGGTATGGGTTGACAGTGACGTTGGGCAGGCTTATACTGACAGGGCGGTCAAAGCCCTAAACGCTTTCAGGAAACTGATGGAAGTTGATTTTCACTTCGATTTTGCCATTTTCATCGACAGGAAATACAAGAAAGCCAAAGGAATGAGTGAATCCTCTGCTGTGGCTGCAGCCGTAGCCTGGGCTCTTGCAAGGACCATATACCCCGGCGATGAGATTACAGCAGAATTTGTCTCAACACTAGCCAGGCTTGTTTCAGGGTCCGGCAGCAGAACAGCGCAGCTTGATCCCGCACTGTGGATATCCTATCCGGGGATATCGCCCTACGATTCCCATTCCGTGAAGTTGGGGAACGATATACCGCTGCTTCACTTCCTGGCCTACACCGACGATATATCTGTGACGACCGAGAATGCCCACAAGGCAGTAATCACCTCTCCGTTCTTCGAGCCATGGGTGCAGAACAAGTACAGCTGGCTGATGGATGATCTTGAGGAGGGTTTCCGTTTTCCCGTCCTGCTTGAAAGAGCCACACAGGAATCACTGTACATGCATTCCCTGCTCTATTCAAGCGGCATAATCACGAATACAAAGGGAAGCATAGAGATACTGCAGAAATTTACAGAATTCAGGAAAAAAGTGAGGCAGATCTATCTTCTTCAGGACACCGGTCCGTCAATTGTACTGGCCTCGCCGGACAGGGCTATCCTGGCTGAATTCTCCAAGTTTGTAGGGAGGGAGGGCATGGTTACCCGGCTGGCGCCAAAGCCCGGATCCACTCCCGATAACGAATTGCTAAAGCGATCGCTTGAACTGTTCGACAGCGGATGATAAGGGAAAGCGCACTGAAGAATGTAGCACGCGCCCCACTCTCCTCGCTGAAGAAGGCAGAGAGGATAACGGGCCTCTCCCCTGTGAGGGATTTTGAGCCGGATGGAATGCCTGCCGGCAAAGGAAGGAAATACGCCTGGCAGAGGGTATCGGAAGCTGTGCTTGTCAGGGACGACTATCAGTGCAGAATCTGTTCCCGATCGGAATTCTCAGGCGTTGCAGGAAAGGAATCAAAGGTACACATATCCCTTGAGGTGCATCATATAATCCCAAGATCAAAGAATGGAAGTGATTCATTCGAGAATCTTATCACGCTGTGCGAGGATTGCCATGTGGCTACTTTTGGGAATGGCTATTCCGGCGTTCCCCTGAAAAATACTCCTACGCTGGAAAGCTTTGCAGGCAGCAGGACCATCGCCCTCCCCGCATCCTTTCGCGTACCGGGGGTTTTGGAAAGAGGAAGTGCATATCTTAAGGATTACGCGCGGATTGAAGGGGACCCCGGTGAAAGGAAGTGCCTGGAGAAGGAAGGATCAGAAATCGAATCATCTCTCTTCGTTCTTCCAGAATCCCAGTATTCTGACCTGGTCAGGTACCTGGAGGCAGAATTTGGGGTGGACGATTATTGTACGATGGTTTTCCGATATGGAACAAGGAGTCTCCCGGCAAGGGTCTTCAAGGTTTCAGGAAGCCTGTTCATATGATCAGAGAATGATCCTTTCCACAGGAACGTTTCTTCCCTCGATACCCAGCAGGGTGGAGTCAACAGAGACATCACCATACAGTTTTGCTTCCTTCTTTCCTGCGTAAACCGAGGCCACATATCTACCTATGCTGTCACCCTTCAGGATACCGCTCCCGCTGGTCCCGTCAGCAATTGTCACGTTCATTGACCTGTAAATGTATGGCGCCTTGTCTATAGTGTTGTAGCAGTAATAACCTGCCCACATTGAAGTCAGCCTGGTGCTGTCATAGCTGTTCCAGTACGCCTCAAGAACCTGCCTGAGATTGTTCTGGTAGTATTCCTCCCTTGCCTCCGGCTGCTCCTCGAAGGAGAAGTCTCTGCCTATGTCGTCTGCCACGCCCACCCAGAGGGAATTCTCCTTTGGTGCCGGCCTGAGATATACCCCATAATGGGGCATGATGGTAAACGGGAGTATGGACTGGTTGTTGAAGCCAGGCGTGTGCAGGATTTTCTGGGCAATATCTCCGGACACCTGGAAGATCTCTCTCTTCTTCGGCCTGACATGTGAATCCACCCCCAGAGGGTCAGTAAGGGCAGTTGTCCAGACATCTGTCGCCAGCAGATACTCGTCAGAGACCATGTCACCCCTGCTGGTCGCAATGCTTCCAATCTTCTTTTTCTGCCAGAGAAATGGCTCACCTGGGAAATTCAGAGGGTTTTCCGGTTCGAGCCGCAATGCCGTGACTTCAGTGGAAAAAGAGAATTCCACGCCAAGTGATTTCAGCTCGTTGTAATAGTAGGAGCAAACCAGGTCAGGTTCTATGATCCCGCAGTTTTCCCCAAGTACTGCATGGTCGATCTTCTCCAGTCCCAGTATCTCTGCCATGTCCTTTGAAGGCTCCAGATTAAGACCGTCCACCTTTGAAATCTGATCACCGTCGAAATATCTGAGTTTTGTTTTGGTGCCAAGGCTCTTCAGCTGTTCGTCAAGCCTGTTCTTCCTGGGCAGCAGAAAGAGATAACCCACGAACTGCATCCCGAGGTCGAACCCTGTCTCTTCCTGCACGTGCCTGTAAAACCCGATGGTGGAATGCGAAAGGTTGAAGTTGATGGGCGAAGTGAACAGATCTCTGAATCCTGCGGCACTTCTGGCTGTGTTCCCCTGTCCGTACGTTTGTGCCTTGTCCACGACCAGCATTGAGAGGTCAGGGTTATTCTTCTTGATATAGAGGGCAGACGTCAATCCGACTATTCCGGCACCAACCACTATGAGGTCGTACTTAGGCATCCATGGTTTATGACTTGCGGATATAATTACTGTGAGACTTCTGTTGTCAGGCTGGAAACGGCATCCCTGTACTTTCTCCAGAGTCTGTTGCTCTCTCCAATAATCATCCCGCTTTCGAAAGAAAGTATCCCCTCGACAATGACCAGGGCGTTCAGGTTGCCTGGGAACGCAATCTCGATTGCAATTCTGGCTATGAGGGAGGCAGCCCAGAGTGCGAGAACCACTGAGGAACGCCGATACATCAGCTTCCCGTCGACACTGTAGACGGATCCGCCCTCTCCCCACCTCAGGCCGGGAAGGAGGCCTACAACTATGAGAACTGCGAAATACAGGTAATAACCGATCGGTATGTCTATCAAACCTA
>JAJZNS010000003.1 GCA_021811635.1 Thermoplasmata archaeon | reverse complement strand
ACGGGATGTTTTCTTTTCCCTGCATCCGGATCACCGTATTTCATGATGCGGTATGATCCGGCGTTGTTTGTCTCCAACCCTGTACTGTGCCGATCTCCGCGTATTCCATACCGGATATGTCCAGGTCAGGTTTCAGATCGTGTATGCAGTGCCATATGGTGGTATAATCCCCGTAATATGGTATTATTCCAAGATTCACAATAGATCTTGCCATCCCTTCAAATTCCCTGTAGTCAAGATACTGCTTCCACAGCATCATGAACTGCATGAACGATTCAGGGAAGAGGAATGGCTATCCCCTCTTTCCATCATTCATCCCCCTTCAGCTACGCATTCCACTGATCCACGAAATCCAGGTCAAAGAAGAACGTCTCCCTTATGACCAGTTCCTCGTTGTACTCCACCCAGTTTCTCTCATCTTTATGCGGATTTCCCCACCTTGGCATTATAACCGTATGCACATACAGTCATATATTTATATTGGTGTTGCTATTCGATGTACTGTGAAAGGTTCCCTGATCGTTTTCACTGTTGAAAGGTCCGGAAGAGGTGTCAGCCCCGCTTCATATTCTGCGTTCTACAGGAAGCTGTACGGGTATAACAACTCGTCCCACTACGGAAAGTACCACTCAAGGGTACCCGGATTCCTCGACCGGATCGGGTACATAAAATACGCAAACGGGGTGATCCTTGTAATGGGAAAGAACAGCAGCCTTGTTGTTGAGTACCTCAAAGAGAACAGTGCAAAGGTTTTCCAGTGGGAGGTGGAGCTGTCAAAGATGGAGGAGACAGATCTGCAGGAGGGGAAACGTTAGCAGGGCAGGCTAAATTCCAATTATATACTTGTTCAACACAGCAGACCTTGTCTTATCTGTAATTATTCCTCTCACAATTGATGATGCCAGATCGAAAAAATGCAATGCGATGGAATTGTTCCTTTATATGTGACCGGGGATATCCCGCACTGAGGTCATAAGGTTCTCAAGATAGGTACAAGCACTATCTTTTAACTGGAGTTGACTGTGACCTATTGTTAAGTGTGCTCCCTAATCGCTGACATTGATAATACAATTTCAATGCAAGGATCGGTGATGCTCGTGTGGGCAGCACAAGTCTGCACAACTGGAATTAGGGTCTGAAGTTTGATCCTCTTCGCCTAACATTTGATCTCTGATGGGGGAAAATATTGATCTGTTACAGAACAGTGATGGCTAGGTTCAGTCTAATGAATCGCAAAGACCTCTTCACTGTTTGCCTGAGTTCACATTCTTGACCCTAATTATTTCCGACAGGATACTGATGGCAATTTCTGCAGGCGTGATAGAACCGATGTCAATGCCTATCGGGGCATGAATCCCATTCAGGAAAGATTCCGGTACACCGCCGTTCCTAAGGTCAGCCATATCCTTTTCAACCCTCTTCCTGCTTGCCATGAGACCGACGTATCTCGCGGCAGTGTTCTGCAGTTTTGTCAGGACCTCTATGTCTCTCGCTCCTTTGGTCAGAATTACAATGTAGTCGTCCTTTGTGGTATTGAACTTGGAAAGATCAAAGTTCAGGTCTTCTATGAACTCGTCCGGGCTGTCGTTCAGCTTGGTCGGGCTGATGAGCGTGGTCCTGAAGCCAAGCATTTTTGCCATGTCAAGGAGGAATGATTGTACCTCATCCCTTCCTCCCTGGCCAATGATCACGAGCCTCTGTTCTGCCATATACGGATCAAGAAATATTTCAAGGTTTCCGCCGCAGAACGTCTCTACATAAACTTCATTTTCGCTCAGGTTTTTGATGGATTTCAGGTCCGTCGAGGAGTTCTCGAGGTGCACCTTCACGGATAAGGGGATGCCGGTCGACATCGCCTTCGAGACGTATGGCGAGACAGCTGATTCAGGGCAACCTCCGCCGAATCCTCCCGCCAGAATTTTTCCGTCTGGCGAATAAAGAGTCTTGAAGCCAGGCTTTGCAAGTGTGGATCCTTCGCTTCTCACAACGGTGGCAAGCAGAAAGGGCTTCCCCTCATTCTTGAGTCTGTAAGCCATTTCAAGGGTATCATCATTCACAGATATCGAAGTGATTCCACTATTAATGGGTATCTGTGCGCCGGATTTCGAAAGCGTCTTAACACTTTTTTACATTTATCCCCTTTCCATATGTTATTTTTGAATGTCTGGAATCTTCCCCACGGGCACCCCGCTTCCGATATGTTGATCGTTTAACACGCATTAAATAAGATCAGCTTTGCAGGGCACAGGGCAAGTCTATTGCCAAGGAAACACATGCGAAAAAATCATGCAGACTGCAGGTTCAATTTATCTATGCGCTGGCAATCTCCAATGCGGATAAGTTATGGAATTCAGTGGCTCAGTTATCGTATCAGCATCTGCCTCCAGTGTCGTTGGACTCCTTTCGGATACAAAGAGCGTTCTTGAAGCCCTCCCCGGCATACAGTCAAGCGAGATCAAGGACGACTCCCACCTGTCAGTACAGGTAAAGATGGGCACGGCATTCATCAAGGGCAGATTCAATATGGATATAGAGATCAACAGGAGGTCACCAACAAACGTGGAAGTCAATGGAAAGGGCCATGGGGCCGGGAGTTCCCTTGAAATGCATATAGACGCGAACGTGGTCGATCAGGGCAGTGACAGGTGTGAGGTCAGGTGGGCTGTGAATGCCAAAATAGGGGGAGCTATAGCCTCTCTGGGGGCAAGGTTCGTTGAGCCTACCGCGAAATCATACATTGAGGAATTTATTTCAAACGTAAGGGAGAAGCTGGAACAACACTGAGAATAGCGCATTATGACCGAGATCATTGCAATAGTGCTTGCTTCAGGATCTTCATCGAGGTTCTCCGGGGAGAAACTCCTCGAGACCCTGGGCAATAGAACCGTGATAGAATCTGTCATAGGAAATCTTGAGAAATCTCAGGTTTCAGGCATTACTGTCGTGGCAAGCCCCTCAGTTTCAGCGTTTCTGCATTCAAGGGGGTACGAAAACGTAGTGATAAACCGTTCGCCGCAGGACGGAATTGGGGCGTCGATTTCTATCGGTATAAAAAGTATTTCTGAATCCGCTTCCGCGATCATAACGCCTGGCGACATGCCATTTTTCCTGAGCAGCTATGTCGATCGGCTGATTCTATTACACCGGGCCAATCCCTCTTCCGTGGCGTGCTGCACCCATAAGGGGCAGAGAATGAGTCCTGCCATTTTTCCGCCATCAGGCAGGGGGGATCTGATGTCACTACCTGCGGGGAAGGGGGGAATGCATGTCATAAATTCAGGCAGGTACCAGGTGAAAGAATTGGAGATTGTGGACGAAAACATACTTTTTGACATAGATACAAGGCAGGACCTTGAAAGGGCAAGACTGCTGGCTGAACGATATTTTTCAGGCACTTCCTGACCCGGCGTTCACACTCCGAAAGAACACGGAGAATTTCATGTTTGGGCAGTCCAATTATGTTAGTGTTTCCGTTAATATCCGGGATTGCGATTGCAGTGACTATGTTGGTTGCTATCCCGGTTTCAGATGGCGAAATTAGCGGGCCTGGGGAAGCCCAGGAAATTCTTGTGCTTGACAGCGAAAAAGGATTTGCCGTCAGGGAAAGGTATGAAAACCCTGCCCTTGGTGCGGGATCGAGTCCCGGCATACAGATGATCCGATCCCTGGTTGAGAGGAACGTCGATGCACTTATTGTGGGCCACATAGGCATGCATGCATTTTCCTACGCCAGGAACAGGCTGATCGTGTACTCCAGTGAAGGCATGTCCTATGAAGAAGCTGTTGCTGCTTACAGGAAAGGAGCCCTGAAAAGGGTGGATGATGCAATCCCGGGTGATCATGGGTCGCATTCGCAC
This sequence comes from Thermoplasmata archaeon, assembly GCA_021811635.1. The sequence goes on along the minus strand of JAJZNS010000003.1, from coordinate 1,330 downwards.
ATGGGGCCGCACTCCCAATGAACCTTTAATAATGCGAACGCAGTCTCAATACATTGAATACATGGTGTCCACCTAATGCACAAAGAGTTCGGTAAGCTGACTGGAATAGAAGAAGCTCGCATTGCGATCAGGGAAAACCTTTCGCTTCCGCGGGTAGTGGAGCGCGTCAAAACCCACAGGTCGCACGGCAGGATGCTGGCCTCGCCCGTGAGGGCACCGGTGGACAGTCCATTCATGCCCAGGTCAGCAATGGACGGATATGCCGTAAATTCCGGAGATACGGTCGGTGCAAGCGCCGAAAGGCCAGTCCAGTTCAGGGTAACGGGGACTGTTTCAATTGGACACCCGCCTGTCGGAGAATTTGGCAAAGGCACGTGCGCGAGGATCCCTACAGGTGCTTACCTGCCGCCGGGACTGGATGCAGTGATACCGGTGGAGAAGGCCGGGAACTCAGACGGATCAATCGTTGTCGCAAAGGCATACGCGAGCGGGGAGAACGTGGATCATGTGGGATCGGATTTCAGGCAGGGGAGCATCCTGATCCGCGAGGGTTCATTGATCGACTGGAGGAGAATCTCTATGCTTCACCTGCTTGGAATAGGGGAAGTGGATGTGCTGAGGAAGATAGTGGTATCTGTAATTCCCACGGGCGATGAGATCACTTCCAGGAGGGGGCAAAACCTAATTTACAAAACTCGCGAGTCCAACAGCAGCGGCATTAAGGCAGCGCTCGAGGAGACTGGCCAGTTCATCGTTCACAGACTTCCGCCTCCGCCAGATGATGCTGACAGGATTAGCCTCACCCTTGACAGGGCCCTCAGGACCAGCGATGCAGTCATTACGATTGGCGGAACCTCTGCAGGAGAACGGGATTTGGTTCACAGAATCCTCGAGGAGCGGAGCCAGGGGCTTCTTTTCCATGGACTTGCCGTAAAACCCGGAATGCCCACGCTATTTTGCACCATAAACCACAAACCAGTGGTTGGCCTGCCGGGTCCTCCGGTCTCATCGCAAATGGTATTCTATGAAATATTCCTGCCGGAATTACTGAGGCACATAGGGCTGTCATGGATAAGACCGACATTTAAAGCGAAGCTTGCCGATGGAACCAGGCTTTCGCCAGGGCGCCTGAACCTGATTCCCGTGGAGCTCGCTGAGGAAAGGGGCCTGGTTGCCAGGGCTCTTCCGGGTGGTTCCAGCACCATGTCAAGGCTTTCTTTGGCGAACGGCTATATCGCAGTTCAGGGTGACTCCGCCGCTATCGAAGCTGGAACAGAGGTCACCGTCCTCCCTTTTGGAAGGTTTGCAATATAAGAGGCTTTCAGCATCC
>JAJZNS010000052.1:22443-24054 GCA_021811635.1 Thermoplasmata archaeon | reverse complement strand
GCAAAGCTGTACGATTCCCTGCGATTACTGACTGGAAAAATTATATATCAAAGAACTCCATTGCGTGTAGCTAGTCGCAGATCCGACTTGATAAGGCAGAGGACGGTAAAACACTCATCGCTGATGTCTGTCAACGGGAAGGAGGCGGTTATCGAGATGACCGCTGAATCCGGGACTTACATCAAGGAATTGATCTCTGGGGATTCAGGAAGAACGGAGCCCTCACTCTCGGAACTATACGGTTCGCCTTTGACGGTTTTGGAACTGGACGTGATCGGAATACAAAGAGGAGATGAATAGATGGCAAAAATGTCGCATGGGCCGAGATCGGGTTCAAGAATGAAAATGACAAAGGACCTGAAAGATAAGGGCTTCCCCGCAATCAGCAATATAATGAGAAAATTTGAGATCGGGGAAAAGGCTGCCGTGATAATCAACCCATCAGTACATTCTGGAATGCCATTTCATAACTTTCAGGGACGCACCGGAAAGATTCTTAGGAAGCAGGGACGATGTTATGTTCTCGAGGTAAAGGTCGGTTCCGTCAGAAAGCAAATAATCGCCGCACCGGTTCACCTGAAAAGGATTGTTTCGTGAGGCTGTGGAATGGAAAAGAAATACATTTCACAGGCAGAAGTACTTTCTCTTTTGAAGGAGAAGGGAGAACTCACCGATCTTGAGAACTCATCAATAGAGTTCATAGAGAAGTTCGTCAAGATCAAGGATGCAGGGAAGTTTATAAGGGATCTTGAGAAAGAATTCGGGATACCGGTGAATGTGGCCACGAAGATAGCGGACATTTCTCCTGAAACCAGGGAAGAGCTTACGGCAATCCTGGCCTCTTATTCCCTGTTGCTTGACGAAAAAAAGGTAGACGGGATTCTGGATAGAATCAAGCAGGAACTGTAAGGGGCAGGCTGTATGGAAGAATATGCCTACGTGCTTGATTACCTGCCGCAAGGTAGACCCGAGGAAAAGGGATATCATCATACGCCTGTCGTCGAGGCCATAGGCGAGGATGAATTCAAGCTCCTGGAGCTAGTTCCAAAGCAGAATGCGGTCTTTGCCGTCGGGGATAAGATATATATCGGCATGAACCTCGAAATGAGAACCAAGATAGTGAGCGTGAGGAGGAGAATTTCCTACCACGAACTTTCAAGCGCTGCTGTGAACGAGCTTCCTTTTGTGCTCGAATCCATAGTCAGGGAGAGGGAACCATTTTTTGTGGACTTCTTCAACAAGTCGCAGCCTATCAACACCCGCATACATTCCATGGAGCTGCTGCCGGGTCTGGGAAACAAAACAATGTGGAACATACTCGATGAAAGGAAGAAGGCTCCCTTCCAGTCGTTCAAGGATCTTACCGACAGGGTGAAGACCATCCATCACCCGGAGAAAATGATTGTTGCCAGAATTATCGAGGAGATGGGAGATCGCTCCGGAAAGTATAAGATGTTCACCACAAAGTAAAATGCCAGATCTATACCGGCGGTACGGCCAGGTTTTTCTCAGAAATGCATCCGTTGCACGCGCCGAGGCTAGAGCCCTATCCCTCCCTGCAGGCTCAAAAGTTGTTGAGATTGGGCCAGGCACTGGCATTCTGACTGCTTT
>JAJZNS010000052.1:0-22343 GCA_021811635.1 Thermoplasmata archaeon | reverse complement strand
ACCGGCGGTACGGCCAGGTTTTTCTCAGAAATGCATCCGTTGCACGCGCCGAGGCTAGAGCCCTATCCCTCCCTGCAGGCTCAAAAGTTGTTGAGATTGGGCCAGGCACTGGCATTCTGACTGCTTTTCTCCTCGAAATTGGGTATTACGTCAAGGCAGTGGAGACCGATCACAGGTTTATTGATGTGCTGCGAGAGAGATTCAGCGCTGAATTGGGTGAAGGGAGACTTTCCATTGTAAAGGGCAACATTCTTGATTTTCCTGGAGTTCTGAATACAGACGGGATCGCAGGCAACATCCCCTATTCTATATCCTCCCCGCTGTTCGAGCTTCTCTGCAAATCCAGCTTCAGATTTGCGGTCCTCATGTTCCAGAGAGAGTTCGGAGAAAAATTGCTGAAACTACCTGGCCAAAGGGGATTCTCGAGGATATCAGCCTTATCCTACCTTAACGTGAATGCCAGAAGAATCAGAAACGTTCCAAGAACTTTCTTTACTCCGGCGCCGAAGGTCGACTCAATTATACTTAGATTTGAAAGGAAGGAAATGATGTATCCCGACAAATATGAGGACATCCTCCGGACAGCATTTGCCGGTAAGAGGAAGAAACTGAAAAATGTCTTGCCAGGACTTCCTCCGGAGCTTGGCGATATGAGAATTGAAGAACTGGGTGAGGTTCAGTTCCTGAAACTCCTGGACATAATGAGAAATACGCTGAAAGAGAAAAAACCTTAATTTATGCTGACAGCTATCCAGCTATGGATATAAAGTCACAGAAAAAGGACGTTCTGAGTGCCCTGGGACTGGGGAAGCTGAATTCCGGTACATATTATGGAATCTGGGCTGAGACCCATGGCAGGGAGAGCATCGCATCTATTTCTCCGATAGACGGGGAAGAAACCGCCGAGATAACCCTTGCCAGCGATGATGATTATGAGAAGGTGGTTTCGGCCGCAGAGGAATCATTCCTGAAGTGGCGCGACATTCCTGCGCCAAAGCGTGGTTCCATAATAAGGGAGATAGGAGAAGAACTGAGGAGGAACAAGTCAAATCTGGGCAGGCTTCTCTCCATAGAGGTCGGCAAAACTCTGACCGAGGGTGAAGGCGAAATCCAGGAGATGATCGACGTCGCGGACCTTGCAGTAGGGCTTTCCAGACAGTTGTACGGGCTGGAAATCGCTAGCGAACGCAGCAGGCACAGGATGATAGAGCAATATGTCCCAATTGGACCAATCGGCGTGATCACTTCCTTCAACTTCCCAGCTTCAGTCTGGTCATGGAATGCCCTGATCGCTGCCGTATGCGGTGATGTGGTTGTATGGAAACCGTCTTCTAAAGCACCTCTGACTGCTGCTGCCATTACGAAAGTGGCAGAGAGGGTAATCAAGAGGCTAAAGTCACCGGAAATTTTCTTCCTCGTCGCAGGAGAAGGAAAGAAAACAGGCAACAAGATGGCCACAGACAGGCGCCTGCCTCTGATTTCCTTTACGGGATCAGTTCCCACAGGAAAGAGGATAGCGGAAGGCGTTGCAGGGAGGCTGGGCCGAAGTATACTGGAACTTGGAGGAAACAATGCAGCAGTGGTTTCCGACAGGTGTGACCTGAAGCTGGCAGCGAAGGGCGTTTCATTCGGTGCTCTTGCAACGGCAGGGCAGAGATGTACCTCCACAAGGAGGCTGATACTTCACGAGAAAGTTTACGAACAGTTCATGGATAGAATTAAGGATATTTATAGGCGGGCAAAAATAGGCAATCCCCTGGAAAATAGCGTTCTGGTGGGTCCATTGATAGACAAGGATGCCGTGGCAAAATTCAGGAATGCAATAGAAGAGGCCAGAAAACAGGGCGGAAAGACCATCTTCGGCGGAACAGAAGCAGAGATAAGCGGATTCGAAGGCGGGAACTACGTTGTACCTGCAATAGTTGAGGCTAGCCCTGACATGGACATCGTCAGGAAGGAGACCTTTGCGCCAATACTGTATGTATTCAAGTACAGAAACCTGGAAGAAGCCATCCGGATACACAATTCCGTCCCGCAGGGGCTGTCTTCCTCGATTTTCTCGAATGATCTGAAAGAGGTAGAGGAATTCACCTCCGCAAGGGGGAGCGATTGTGGAATAGTCAACGTAAACACCGCAACCGCAGGCGCTGAAATAGGCGGCGCATTCGGAGGGGAGAAGGAGACCGGTGGAGGACGTGAGAGCGGTTCCGATGCCTGGAAGGCATATATGAAGAGACAGACAGTCACTATCAACTACGGAAACGACATCCCTCTATCGCAGGACGTCAGTTTCCCGGTTTAGGAGATCCAGTTCCCGGGATGCTGATTTTCTTCGTAGATTAGATTTCTGGCGTTACCCAGAAGCCTCTCATCAAACAGCGCTTGCGGTTTTCCCGCACACTGCTTACCGACTGCCTTCATGGGACGGAATCATGCAGTTCTTCCAGAAAGGTGGATGGCTTTGTCTCCATGATGGACAGCCCGGGATTCATGATATCAGCGTTTTTCCATGTGCCTGGCCTGTTGTGCTGCCAGCGGTGCATGTGCATCAGTCTGCACTGCGTGTAGTCCCATACACCATTGAAGATGTCCGATTCCAGGCTGTGTGCGAACTTGACTTTCGGCAAATGAATTTGTGAGAGTGGTTGTTGTTGCGGATAAGATCCCTATTGTGTGGGGACGGTGTATCGTATCACCATTTGCATATTGTTTTGTAATACGCTGTGTTGAACAATTTGAAGATGCAGAGAAATGTATAGAATATGCATTCGTTCCTTTCACCGGATGAATTTGAAAGGAGATGGTATGAAAATGAGAATTTCAGGATTAAATTTCTGGAAGAGAGGAACAGAAAGGAGGAAAGAAGAATGAAAAACAGAATTGAGAAGAAAAGGAGGTTAATAGAAAATGTCTCATTGGAAGACGGAATATCTGTCCAAAATCAAATGGCTCAAATCAAGTACGATGGCCTTAAATTATCTTGTCCTCCATAACGTAGAACCAGGCAACATAGTCATGGTTGACGAGTACGTAAAAGTCAACCATGGTGAAAGTGCCCTGCCGGGAGTACAGTGAGTTGATCCTTGTCCAGTGACCGGTGAATATGTTGTATATTCTCTCCCCTATGGTGAGGTTCATGGCTTCCTGGTATCCCCTGCTGGTGAGAACTTTCTGGTCCGGGGCGATCAGGAGGAAATGGTTTATCGCCACCTGACCTTTCTGCGGCGTATGATAAGCCAGTTCCACCGTTTCCGGCTGCAGCTGCCCGGTGGAGTAATTGTAGGTCATTATCCTGTCCCCTGCGGTTATGTATTTTGCAAGTTCGTAGGTTCCGTTGGCCATCAGTATTGGGGTGGTGAGATTCACGCAGGAATTGTAATTGGTATTGAAACTGATGGTCAGCACCTGGTTGCTACCATTCACCAGGATTGTTCCGCTGGACGGAGACGAAACATATGTGTATTTCCCGGACATGGTATCAGGGACGCTGAACGGGTACGTTCCGTTGACAGCGTAGAAAGTGATGGGCGTGGTGGAGCTTACCAGTGTGCCATTGAATTTCACCCCCCAGCTAGTGTCTGAGGGTAATCCCTTCTCCTCGAACGTGATGCTGTATTTGGTTGGGGGGATCTTGGAAAAGGTTATGTTCACAGTTACCGAATTCGAGTTTAGGTTAACGCTCGACATCTGAGGGGTGGATGTGTAACCCTTTGGCGATATAACGGTATAACCATATCCCAGATAGGGCAGATTGGTGAACAGTATACCCGAACTGGTGGTGCTTATGGTTTGCCCGGTTACCCAAAAGTATATCGACCATTCGTCTCCGGCAGGCAGGCCAGATTCAAGGAAGGTTATGCTCCCGGTTGCTGGGACTGCTTTCAGGATAACTATGGGAGAGAGGTTAGTAGCGGAAATAACACCTGCCGGGGATGTGAAGTTGAATCCACCTTCCGCAAATGCGTTATAGTTATAGCTGAATATATAGCTGTCGTTATCCACCACACTGCTGACATTGAATAGTACAGTCTGGGAAGTGCTTAACTCTGTCTGGTAACCATTACTATTGCTACCCAATGTCACGCTCCACTGATCACCGGATGGTAACCCATCCTCTGTAACAGATATTCCCAATCTGGACTGGTAGGTGTTTAGGGTAAGCTCGGTGCCACCCTCACCGTAAGGGGTAACTGATTTACCATTAGTAAGGCCATACGGCGTTACTGCCTGAAGGGTGTAGTTCCAACCGGGATGTGCCATGAATCTATAACTTCCATTCCCATTGATCTTTTCATAGAAATAAGTCACTTGTCCGCTGCTGCTTTTCTGGGTGATAAGTATATTTTGATTCTTTAATGTTGTAATATTATCTACTATGACTTGACCCCAAAGCGTGTTTGCAGGCACAAGGTGGATGCTGAGTGTTGATTTGGCTCCGGGGAGAGGAGCACTTGAATCGTTGTTTAACGTAGCGAAGAGTCCTGGGTTTTGCTGTGAAATGTAGTTCTGTGCAGTCAGGTTGAGGTATCCGGACTGGTTGAAATAAGGCTTCCAGATATAATAATGCAACATCTCGTTGCAGAAAAACGTATTCGTGTAGTTAATTTCGGCAGGTACGATAGGTGGCCCTTCATAGCTACTGTTCGAATCTGAATAATTGCTGTTCTTGAACTCGCTTGCGAGCTCTGACCAGTTTGACCCCCAGAAGGTTCCATTCGTTGCCGTATAATTGTGGTATATTGGATTCGGTTCGTACGAATTGGTTCTCCACACTGGGATTTGAACAATCTTCTGTGCCGAACCTTGGACTCCCTGAACCAGATCATATGCGTCATAGGTAAAAGTGAAAGCCGTAAGCGGAATCTTTATAAAGTCAAGAATAGGAACAGGGTCACTTCCAAGTAAAAATGGCAACGCAGCATTAAGGACCCCTGCAGTCATGTCCGCAATTCTCAGTATGATGCCCCAGTAATCGCTGCCTATCAGTTTTTGATCTATGGATGTGGATGAGTTAACCGCTTCGTCAAACAAACCGGTTTCATTTAGTTGGTTTACGTATCCATAATCTGATTGTTTTATTCCTGTAATGACTGAGGAAATATTTACTCCCCAGGCCGAAATGTTTTGCCAGCTTGGATAAATATTTTCGGAAGCATCATTGACATAGTCCAGCATTCTATTGGATTCGTTGAATGTAGCGGACTTTACTGCTACGACAATTGGCACTGCGATTTCCAGTCGTGGACCTGCAGGATGATATTGTTCAGAAAATGAAAAGTTATTTCCACCTCCAAGGGCAATGTTGCCTCCAGTTCCCATTTCGACATCATTCGCGACCTGCACTTTGTTAGTGACTTGGTTTCGATCAAAGTCAGTATAACTCGTATTGGCAGTCACCAAGCTTGCTCCTGCAGTTCCGGGCAAACTTTGAGACAGAAGAAGATTACTTTTTAAGCCGGATGAAAGGTAAACCGTATCGTTTCCGGCGTATCCAACCCAATCATAGTGTACAGGGGCTCCGGGAACCAGAGCGGTATTTTCCGTGGCAGGGGATGCTGCGGAGGATGAAGTCAGCACCATAAGGGAAGAAACGATCATCAGTATGGCGAACTGCAGAGAAAGCAGGGTTCTGAGTAATTTGGATCTGCTTTTCATGATTTCACGTCCGTGAAGTTGACGATGAATGTTGATGTCACTGGTGCATAGAGGCCACCTATGGAAACGGTTATCTTAAGCAGATAGGGGTAGCTTGATTTCAGCGGATAGAAAAGGGTTGTAGATCCGCTCCAGTTTGCACAGAAACGGTATCCATGATCGCTTCCAATACCGGAACCGTTGTTCAAAGTAAATTGTGCGTATCCTAAAGTATCCTTCACAGTTGTCGCATTGATCCAGTAATTTACAAACGATACATTAGAGAATGCGCCTGGTAGATTCTCACGGAACGATATGTTAAGCTCATTGGGACTCGGACTAAGGTAAGTGTACCCGGTGACGTTCACTCCAACATCCAGACTATAAGATTGTGGTGAGTATCCAGCTTTAAGATTGACGTATAAGTGTGACTCAGGATACCCCTTCTGATGCACAGTTGAATTTGCATAAATATATCCCAAGTAACCGTTCGTGAATTCGGTATCAAAAGTCCCGTTGAGGAAAAACCAAGCTACTGAGGTGTTTGAAAAATCCTCAGTCCAGTCGTAAACCGTCGTTGCGTTCGTGGCGGTAATCACCGGTAAACTGGCAGCACCTCTGGGCATAAGGAAATAGTATGCCGGGGCAACTATTACAATGGCAAGCATTATTGCTATGACAACTGCCTTATGTTTCCTGATTGCCGCGAGCATCAGCGTAACATCATTAGTGAATTTATTAAACTTGCTTTAAGAGGAGACTGTCAAATCTCCGTTGAGAACTTGTGATACCAGTAGGATGTTCTCAGCAATCCGCCGTCTGTCTTGAACCTCCTCTTCAGAAGTTCCAATCTCATGGAGAAATGGGGTTCAGTCATGTTTTTCGCCTTCTGCACCCTGTCATCTTCCAGATACCCGAACACCTGTCTTCTGTTCCTCTTGAGGAACTCCAGGAACTTCCCCATAATCGGGTCTCCGGAATACAGGTCACGGACAGGATCGAGTATCCTGAATGTCACCTTTTTCTCCGGCAACCCGGAGACGATCCTTGCAATCGGCTCAGAATTATTCCCCAGTTCTCAGGGTCAGGAAGAACATGTAGTTTACCAGATCCAGGGCATCCCTCAGTTCCTCCGGCTTTCCGGCATCATACGCCTTCCTGGTCAGGCCATTGAGGATGTGGAACAGGCACCTCTGCCCGGCCATCCCGATCCTCATGGCGCGGGAAACGCACTTGATTGCATCGCCGTAATGAGATCCGTCCGTTGTGATGATGATCCCTGCTCTGGAAGAGATATCAAATCGCTTCAGTGTATCCAGCATGAACACCGTTGTTGCATCCTCTCCCAGTTCTCCCTTTATGGCTTCATGCTAGACGGAAATCCCAAGGAATATTCCGTGCATCTTCGCCGCTTTCCTGGGAGATGAGATCACCCGAGATCTGGCGTTCTTGTCCCCCGGATCGTCTGGAAAGTGTTTTCTATATCCGTATCCCGGAAGGCGTGCTTCGAATGAATATGAACAGTCCCTGCAGACGTATTTCTGTACCTTTACAGTGTGCCGTGGATCTCGCGCATGTATGTGCAGTTCCTTGCAACGTTGCGCGATACACATCTCTGAGAGACAGGGCAGGAATAATGAAGCAACGGAGTTTCGTCTGTGAGGAACCCGATGCCTTTGGGCTGTTCCTCCAGTTTCAATGGCGATGATGGATGATCGCCGGAATAGTCGTCGAGGTTTGTGGGGATCACGACCCTCTTTATGCCCGGAATCCGGAGTATCCGCATGGAATACAATGCACTCGTGATATTTCATGATTGCGGTCATGGGGCAGATCATCACAGAATTTCAACCAGGAATTGACAGTCTCATAATAAGACAGGATCGGCACGTTCACTCACCCCATTACTGGAGGTGCGGATTACGACGCTACACACAGGTTCCTTTTCATTCAAACCTGCGGCTTCGCGTAGAGATCTCTGATCCTTATTGCTAAGGACCCATGTTTCACGCTGTCGGGTTGCTTCAGACGGAACTTTTGCCAATCCATCCTTACCCTCGCTTCGTATCTTCCGGTTATTAATACGTTGAGATTTTCACTCATGGTTATCCATCTTCAACGGCGCACCTTATTTTCCGCATCCTCTCTCCCGGCGGGAAGTGAAATATCACTTACATGCGTGAGCGCACGTGGTTCATGTACGGCGGAACAGGTATCAGGAGCAATGTGACGGGGTGTTCCTTACAACATGGGCTGTGCGGTGGAATGCAGGCGTGGTCTATGACAAACAAGAACTGATTATACACTGAATGACTGAGCGGTCGCATGAAATCATGTCATCTTTGTCGATCATTGCGATAGCAGCTACCCATTCTACGGCTGCACTTAATTGTAACTTCATGGAACAGCGGGAAAGCAAATCGCAACAGTACCGACTCCGAAGGCAGCAGATATCCACAGCATGTCATCCTGCCCATGTTGAATACAATTATAGCGTACGATCGAATCTTGTTCCTGATGCCTGAGTTCAACGGAACAGCTGGCCTGAAGCAACTGTTTGGCAGATACTACAGGAATTTCAGGTCTGTGGAACCCGATCAGATCTCAAAGAGGGAGATTGGGTACATACCGTTTGACGGCACAATGGTAAGGCACATGGGTTTCCGGACCCACCAGGAAATAGAAAAGTTTGCCTATGAGAAGGTCCCGAGACACCTGTATTATTCCAGCACCTACTATAAATTCCCGCTGGAGAAAAAGATGAATGATAAGGGGTGGCAGGGCGCAGAGTTGATCTTCGATCTGGATGCAGATCATCTAAAGGGGGCGCCTTCAATGACCTATGAGCAGATCCTTCTGGAAGTCAGGAAACACACCTACAGGCTTGTACAGGATTTTCTGATGGGTATGGCAGGATTCGGGGAGGACGAACTGAAGCTTTATTTCTCAGGTGGTAGAGGGTACCATGTCCATGTGGTCTCTGAAAAGGTCTACTCCTTGAGTTCGGATGCGAGGAGGGAGATTTCCAATCTCGTAAGGGGCGAGGGGCTCACTATCAAAGACGCTCTTCCGATCCTGGAATCTTCGGCAAGGTTCACGGGGTGGTTGAAGTGGATCGACGACGCTGTCGTCTCCATTTATGAGGGTATCTCGAAGGGCATGTTCCCTGCATTTATGGGGGAAAAGGAAATATCCGCCATGCAGTCCGCTCTCGAGACGGAGATCAATTTTCTCGGCACGAGAGCTAAAAGAATCCAGGTATTCCTGCGCCCAGGCAGGGAAAAGTATGGGTTCCTTAACCAATATGACACCAATGTCGTGTCCAGTATCATAGATGAGGTAAGGGAAGAACGGGCATGTGAAATAGACGAGCCTGTTACGACCGACGTCCACAGGCTCATAAGGTACCCTTTCAGCCTGCATGGAAAGACCGGCATGATTGTGAAACCCGTCCCCCTTTCCCAGCTGAATAGTTATGATCCGCTTTCAGATGCCATTCCAGATTCTTCCGATGTGCCTGTCAGGATTAAGGTAAATAAGAATTTCAGCATAAGGATGAAGGGGGAACTCTTCTCCCTTCGGGAAGGGGAACACAATGTCCCCGGGTACGTAGCTTGCATTGCGGCCGGAATGGGAGGAGCTCAAATTATATCGATTATCAATTGAAATTAACTAAATTTTAAATACAGAACCGCTATCCCTACCCATGGATACTAAGACAAAACTGAAAGGGAGCAAGACCCTTGAAAACCTTAAGGCAGGTTTTGCAGGAGAGAGTCAGGCGAACAGGAGATACCTTTATTTTGCGCTTGAGGCGGATGAGGAAGGGTACCAGGAGATATCAGCCATATTCAGATCCACCGCGGATGGTGAAACGGCCCATGCCTTCGGTCACATGAACTATCTAAAGCTGGTTGGCGATCCCGTCACGGGAGAACCCATCGGGACAACAGAACAGAACCTCAAGTCGGCCATTGCAGGGGAGACTTACGAATATACTCAGATGTATCCGGGGTTCGCAAAGACTGCTAGGGAAGAGGGTTTCGAAGATATCGCCCACTGGTTTGAGATACTTTCCAAAGCAGAGAAATCCCACGCAAAGAAATACGAGGATACGCTCCAGAAGCTGAAGGCATAAATTTGGGCAAACAAATTACTGCTGCTGATATTCTTTCCCCGGAAAAATACGGAAAGATCAGGGAAGCGGAAAACCACAGGCTGGCAGAATTCGAAAAGCACAGGAGGCTTGTAACGAAGACATTCAGCTTCCTTTTTGAGCACAGGGAAATCGTGCTCAACCAGATTAACGAAATGGTATTCCTCGAAAAGATCCACGATGAGGAGGAGATTAACCAGCTGATACGTGTTTACAGTGATCAGCTTCCGGGAAAGGGATTTCTGAGCCTCACAATGTTCATAGAGCTGGAAGACGAACACACCATGGTCCAGGCCATGACGAAGCTATCGGGCGTTGAAAAGCATGTGTTCCTGGTTTTTGGAGGAAATGAGATGCCGGCCGAGTACGAGGATGGAAGATCAACCGACACCCTGGAATCCACTGTTCAATATCTTAAATTCAGGTTTTCCAGCGATAAACTGAGATATTTCGTCGCATCCGATGCAGCCTACATAGAGGTGCGCCATCCAGGTTTCGAGGAAACCGCAAGAATCCCGAAGGAACTTCTCGCCGTCCTCAAGGCTGAACTCTCAGGATAATTTTCAATAAATGCAAAGTAAATTATTAATCTAAACTCCATATGGATATACATGGAGATTCTCACACCGCAGGAAGAGGACGTCCTGAAATATGTCAGGGAATTCGCAGACAAAGAAGTCAGGCCGCTTGCAAAGAAAATAGATCAGGATCAGGAAGTCCCGCAGTCCCTAATAGACAGGATGAAAGACCTCGGGCTATTCGGATCCTATATCCCGGAAAAATATGGCGGCTCAGGTCTGAGTTTCTCTTTTCTTGTCAGGGTCATAGAGGAACTGTCAGCCGCGTGTCCGAGCACTGCACTTGTCCTTGACGGTGCACTCACCCTTTTCGCCGAGCCGCTGATGATGTTTGGAAGCGATCATCTGAAATCCAAGTACTTTTCACAGATTGTAAATGGTGCTGTCGGGGGCTTGGCTATAACCGAACCGGGTGCTGGCAGCGATGCTGCATCCATCAGAACCAGCGCCGTCAAGAAGGGCGACAGATATGTGATAAACGGCACAAAAACCTTCATCTCCAACGGTAGAATTGCAAAGTTCTTCGTTTTTGACGCCCTTACCGATCCAGGGAAGGGAAGCAAGGGGATAACCACATTCGTGATCGATGCTGGGACCCCGGGATTCGAGATAAGCAGGGACATCCACAAAATGGGAATCAGGGGATCAAGCACGGTTGAACTTGTTTTCAAGGATGCGGAGATCCCTGAAGACAACGTTGTGGGCGAGGTGAACAAAGGCTTCAAGGTGATCATGGAAACACTCGACGCAGGGCGGATAGGGATAGCGGCTCAGGCACTGGGTGTGGCCAGGAATGCGCTTGAAGAAGCCACGGAGTACATCAAGAACAGGAAGCAGTTTGGGAAGGCCATTGCTGATTTCCAGGGGATTCAATTCCTGATCTCAGATCTCTATACAGAACTCATGGCCGCCAGGCTGCTGACATACGAGGCATGCAAGGCGTGGGAAAAGCATGATAATTCAGTACTGTTCTCCTCCATGGCCAAACTCTACGCCTCCGACGCGGCGATGCATATAACAACAGAAGCCCTGCAGCTCTTCGGCGGTTACGGCTACACTACTGACTTTGACGCGGAGCGCCACATGAGGGATGCAAAGATAACCCAGATATATGAGGGAACAAACCAGATCCAGCGCATCATCATCGCAAGGGAAATCCTCAAGGGAAAATGATCCTAATTGGATGCTCTGGTTATTCCTATCCCGACTGGATTTCTTTTTATAGAAACAGCAGGTCGGACAAATTAAGCTTTTATTCTAGCCGTTTCCCTGCGGTTGAGATCAACACGACTTTTTACGCAATTCCGTCGAGAGGCATGGTGGAGAGCTGGGTGAGAAAAACCCATGGTATCAGAAATTTCAGGTACGTGCTTAAAGTGCCTAGAGATATATCTCACAGACTCGGCTCGATCAAGGAACCAGAACTTCTGAAAATATCGGGGCTATTTTCATACAACTGCATTGATCCCATCAGAAATGCGGGTCAACTGGCTGGCGTTCTGTTACAGCTTCCGCCCTCGGCTGATGATAGCTGGGTTGATATGATCGGAAGCTTTATGGAATCCCTTAACGTCAGCGGGAAGTTCCTGGAAATCAGGTCTCAGATCGAAGGATTTTGGAAATGCGTCGAAAAACTATCTGAAGGGTGGGGAGTAAGCATGGTGAGTGTGGACAGCCCGAATAATACGCTCAAGCAGATCCATCCGCGGGGAAGGAGTGCATATATCCGGTTGCACGGGAGGAACTCACGGTTATGGAATGACGGAAACGCCGGTCTGTCAAGGTACCACTACGACTATTCCCGGGCAGAACTGGAGGAAATTGCAGGCATGATAAACCGGGATAAATCGAGTTTCGAGGACGTGTATATCTTTTTCAACAATCACCCCCGGGGCAATGCGCCAAGGAATGCGCTTTCCCTCATGGAAATGCTGGACTCCGAAAGACCTTTCACAGGACAGTCCAGGCTGGCATGAACTGAATTCATGCACCGGTAAATCCAGGCGATCAAATCCTGCCGGAACTTACGAGCCGGGAGATAGCATTCGCCATAAAGGAGGATCATGTAATTAAAGTAAAGACTATTCCACTGAAAGTGAAAGAGAAGGCCAGCTTCGGGGACAAGGTCAGGCTGTCATATAACGGTGCGGAAATAGAGGGAACATTCATCAGCCATGAAAGCGGCATTATCACGGTCAAGTTGAAAAACGGATACAACGTTGCCCTATCTGATGACCGGGCAGAGTACCTATCAGTCACTCGGGTGAAAAGACCATCGGAGGATCGAAACGGGGAGCGGGAAATTTCCGGCGGCGTAATCCTGCTTGCCACAGGAGGCACCATAGCCAGCCGGGTCGATTACGCAACAGGGGCTGTGAAGCCACATTATGACATCTCCTCTCTGCTGGGCGAAGCCGATATCAGGGAAAAACTTGGCACGAAAGTGATAGACAACATACTCAGCGAAAACGTGACCCCGGAAAAGTGGATTCTCATGGCTGAGCACACGAAGAAAGAACTGGACAAGGGCAATCATGTAATAATTCTCCACGGCACAGACACCATGACCTACAGCGCGTCAGCGCTCTCATTCATGTTCGAGAAGCAGTCAAGGTCGATCATCTTCACCGGCTCACAGAGATCCCCGGACAGGCCAAGCAGTGATGCGTTCGAAAATATTCGTTCAGCTATCACATTTTCATCGCTCAACGTGGGCGAGGTGTCAATATGCATGCACGATTCACGCTCGGATCTTTCTGAAAGGCTCATCAGAGCAACGAGAAGCAGGAAGATGCACACCTCCAGGAGGGATGCCATAAGAGATATTGATGGCGGCGGGCTTGCAGGCATCAGGAACGGCAAAGTTTCCATTCTTGGGGAATTCCGGCCGGCAGCAGATGAAACCGTGCTTAGCGCCAAGTTGGATAACAGGGTTGCCCTGGTATATTTCTATCCTGGCATGGAGTCCGGCATCCTTTCAAGGATTGCCGAAAAGAAGAAGGCCCTGGTGGTAATGGGGACCGGGCTCGGGCATGTCTCAGAAGCCATCATCTCGGAAATCAGGGGAATAGCCAGAGATGGAGTCCATGTTGTCATGACTTCTCAGTGCCTCCAGGGAAACGTCAATCTCAACATCTATTCAACAGGAAGGAAACTGAAGGATGCGGGTGTCATTTCGGCCGGGGACATTCTACCCGAGGTGGCCTTCACCAAGGCCATGTATGTCCTTGCGAACCATGGTGAAAACTTCGGGGAAACCATGATGAAATCCCTGCGGGGAGAGATCAGCGCGAGGTTGTTGAATTGAACTCTAATCCGATTAAAATAGGGCTGGAAATACACATGCAGCTTGATACCGGCAAGCTGTTCTGCCGCTGCGGCAATGAGGCTGAAAAAGAGTCAATCTCAACATTCGTCAGAAAGCTTTCCCTCGTTTCCGGAGAAATGGGGACAACGGACAGGGCTGCCTATTATGAGAAGGAAAGGGACAGGGAATTCCACTACAACGTTTCTGACAATTCATGCCTTGTTGAGATTGATGAGGACCCGCCGCATGAAATAAACCAGGATGCACTTCTCACTGCTGTGAGGGTAGCCAGGGCTTTTGGATCCAACGTCTTTGATCACCTTTGCGTGATGAGGAAGATAGTGGTTGACGGGTCCAACACCTCAGGATTCCAGAGGACCTCTCTCGTGGCCACCGGCGGGAGCGTAGCGACTTCCAGTGGAACGGTGAGGGTATCGACCATCTGCCTTGAGGAAGACTCGGCCCGTAGGATATCGGAAGACGGCAGGAAGGCCGTATTCGGGCTTGACAGGCTTGGAATTCCTCTGCTAGAGATTGCTACCGAGCCAGATATCAGGGATGCTGATCATGCTGTGGAAACAGCCAGGATGATAAGCTTCATAGTGGCAAGCGCAGGTCACTTTAAGCGATCCGCTGAGGCCATCCGGCAGGACGTGAACATTTCACTGGGATTCGGAAGAGTTGAAATCAAGGGCGTTTCCAAGCTCTCGCTTATAGGTGATGGAATCAGGAGTGAGATAGGCAGGCAGACATCCCTTGCCCAGGCAGTGTCAGTACTTAACTCTAGAAATCCAGGAAAAGCCTATGATATAAAATTGATAGAGTGTTCTGAGATTTTCAGGAATACTAAATCCAAGGTCATACTGGGCGAGGCCAGTTCAGGTAAAATCGCTTTCTGCTCCCTGTTGAAGGGCATGGATGGACTCCTGAAGAAGGGAGAATTCCGGCTAGGCAGGGAAATCGCAGACCTGGTGAAGCTCTTTGGCGTAAAAGGGCTGCTTCATTCAGACGAGCTGCCCGGATATGGCATTGAAAAGGATGAGCTTGAGAAGATCAGGGCTCTGCTCAGGCCGGGTGAAGGGGATGCCTTCATGATCGTGATGACCCAGCCGGATCTGATCCACGTACTGTCAAAAGAAATACAGAACAGGCTTTCCAAAATCGCAGATCTGGACTTTTCCGAAACAAGATCGGTATCGGAAGATGGAGCCACACATTTCCTGCGTCCAATGCCTGGAGGAGAAAGGATGTATCCCGAAACCGATATACCACTCATCGGCCTGGTTCCAGTATTTCAAAACGCAGAAGCAATGGGGCCGCTGGAAGATATGAGAAGCCTCGTGGATAGACTTGCCAGGCAATACGGCATTTCAAGGCAGGATTCTGAGGTACTGGTGAATGAATTCAAGTCCGGGTCGTTCCTGGAGCTAAACTCGATAATTGGCGATCCCAGGCTTACGGCAAGGATACTCCTCCAGACCATTCCGGAGCTTGAAAGGACCTCGGGGGCGATCGCCTATAAGGACTTAGTAAGCACCTTCCGCCTGGCAAAGGAGAAGGGATTGAAGAGGGAGAGCGTGGAAGCTATGCTGGCAATGTGCTCACATGGTGCTTCATTTGATGAGGTGAAGAAATCGCCCCTCATATACCCCCTATCCGAGGAGGAACTCAAGCAAATACTATCCCGCTTGGATCCCGGTATGAGCCAGTCCCAGATTATTGCCAGAATAAGAAAGGAAACAGGAAGGCCCATTAACGCCCAGGTGCTGAGCAGATTGCTGGACAGGCTGAAAGACCAGGAAAAGAAATCCGGGGATGGAAGTGCCTGAGGAACTGGTTTCAAGCAGGATCACAATCTCCGCCGTTCATCATAAAGATTTAAATTCCGTATTTTTAATTATGCGGCAGATCATTGTCAAAACTGGATGTTTGGAATACCGATTGAAGCGTTGTTAGGGCGCAGTTTTATAAACCCGTGTTTAACCGCTGACAGGCTAAATCAAAGCTCCGATAAACCATTAAATATTGTCTAGAAATCCAGAACCGAAATGCTCTCGGATTACATAGCTGTGGGATTCGTCCTGGTTATCCTTATCCTGGCTATGGTTGCGCTTTTCTCAATCCTGCCCTCCATTGGAGAGGCAAGATATGACAAGAGAAAGCACATTTCGCTAAAGCTCAACGACGTGATGTCCAGGCTAGCGAACGAGGGCGCCCCGCCAGTGAGGGACAGTGCCTATCTCGACCCATACGAGTCTGGGGAAGTCTCCAGGGGGTACAAGGGGAATTTCATAAGCATTCAATATTATGTAGTCCTTTTGCTTTTTATTCTCTTTGACATCGATATGATACTTCTCTTTCCATGGGCCTTCAATTTCAAGGCACTGGGATTCATACCATTCGCAGAAACGATGATATTCCTGGCAATGCCAGTATTCGTAGTCTATTATGCGTTTAAGGAAAAATACATGGAGTGGATGAGATGAAGACCGGGGATCCAGGAATACTGACCACCACTCTCGAAAAGGCACTCGAGTGGGGCAGGAGCAATTCCCTTTGGCCCCTGACTTTCGGCCTGGCCTGCTGCGCCATTGAAATGATGGCCATACAGGCTTCGAAAGTTGATATCTCAAGGTTCGGCAGCGAGATTTTCAGGAATTCCCCTAGGCAAAGCGACCTCATGATCGTTTCCGGCACGGTAACCAAAAAGATGGCTCCAAGGGTAAAGAGGCTCTATGATGAAATGCCCTACCCGAAATATGTGATCGCAATGGGGGTTTGCGTAATACAGGGTGGCCCTTATGTGGAAGGCTATTCAGTAGTGCTTGGGGTCGACAGGGTCGTCCCGGTTGACGTATATGTGCCCGGCTGCCCTCCGACACCGGAAGCACTGACCTATGGAATAATGACCCTGCAGAAGAAGATCAGGGGAGAGGCAACCAGGTGACTATGATGGAGTTTCAGCCGGGTGAGGAAAGAGGAAAGGACGGAAGGAGGATTATTAAGGTCAGGAAGGAGGACCTGGTCAGCACGCTTTCAAAGCTCAAGTCTGAAGGATACATACACCTCTCGCTTATCACAGGGGTCGACAGGAAGGATTTCATAGAGGTGGTATACCACCTTCATTCCTTTGAGAGGAATGAGTACATTTCCGTTAAGACAGTAACTTACAACAGCGAAGTGCCGAGCGTGACTTCCCTCTGGAAAAGCGCGGATTGGGAAGAAAGGGAGGAATACGATCTTGTAGGAATAAGGTTTATCGGCCATCCCAACCTGAAGAGGCTGTTTCTTCCTGAGAACTGGGTGGGGCACCCACTCAGGAAGGATTATGATCTGAAAAATGTGCAGTACATAAACGTGGATGAAGAGGGCGAGGATTACGCCACCTTCGATCCCGGAGACGGATGGTAGCCATGTCTGACTGGGTTGAGCTTAACATCGGGCCACACCACCCTTCCACACATGGGGTGCTGAGGCTAAAAGCCAGGGTGGAAGGCGAGATGGTGCGCGAAGTGGAGCCGGTCATAGGCTACCTTCACAGGAACGCTGAGAAACTTTGCGAGAACACCTTCTTCTGTGACAACATCATCTATTTTGACCGCATGGATTACGTGGGTGCCCCCGGAATGGAAGTGGGCTATCTTGAGGCCGCGGAAAAACTCCTTGGAGTGTTTCCACCGGAAAGGGCAGTTTGGATAAGGACAATAATGGCCGAACTGAGCAGGATAGCTTCCCACCTGATCTGGCTTGCCGCCTTCGGCCTCGAACTAGGAATGCTGACTCCTTTCTTTTACTGCTTTGATCTCAGGGAATCAATCCTGACAATTTTTGTGGAGGCCAGTGGCAGCAGGTTGCTTACAAATTACTGCAGCATTGGGGGGGTGTACCAGGACTTCAATGAAAAGATAACAGACGAAGTCGAAAAGTTTGTTCAGGATGCGCCGAAAAAAGTGGAAGAGATTAACAGCCTCTTCATAAAGAACGACATTTTCATATCCAGAAACAAGGGAATTGGCGTTCTAGATAAGAACGTAGCCATAGAATATGGCGTTACGGGGCACATGCTGAGGGCAAGCGGTGTTGAGTACGACGTCAGGAAGGCCGAGCCCTATCTTGCATATTCTAAGGTCAACTTTGAAATTCCCACATCCACAAAGGGTGATAATCTTGCCAGATACCTGGTAAGGATTGAGGAGATAAGGCAGTCAATCAAAATAATCTCACAGTCGATAAAGAAGCTTCCGGAAGGACCTTTTTTCAACCCCAAGGCAAAGAAATCAATGATGATCAGGCTCAGAGGGGACGGGGAGGTTTACGCCAGAACAGAATCCTCGAAGGGGGAGTTTGGCGTATACATAGTCGGAGATGGCGGAGTAAAACCCTACAGGGTCAGGGTGCGCAGCCCCAGCTTGAGGAATCTGTCCGTAATGAGGGAACTGGGAAGGAACGTCATGATCGCTGATCTGGTATCCATACTGGGAACTACCGATCTTGTATTCGGGGAGATTGACAGATGAGCCTGCTATCTAGAACCTATTCTATATTCAGTATTCTGGGTTACTATGCCTCAACCTTCATAACCTATCTTATAGACAGCATCATACTCCTCCTCGTTGCGGCTGTTGCAATTATTCTGACCATTTACTTTTTCAGGAAGTACATGGCAAGGGTACAGCTCAGAATAGGGCCGAACAGGGTGGGAAAGTATGGCACCCTGCAGCTTATTGCGGACGCCCTCAAACTGATGGGAAAAGAATCCATACTACCCAGGCTGAGGGATGATCTCCCATACAAGGTAGCTCCGATCCTTGTCTTCACCGGATTGATGATAGCGTTCTCCCTGCTCCCTTATGGCAGCTTTTTCTGGGTTGGGGATGTATTTATTTCAAATTCAGGCGTAGGCATCATACTACTTTTCGCAGTTCTTGCCATCATGCCAATCGGTGAGCTACTGGCAGGAATAAGTTCGCACAACAAGTACTCTCTGACCGGGGCCCTGAGGTCGGTGGCGAAGGATATCTCATTTGAAGTCCCGATGATGATTTCAGTCCTGGCTATTGTGGTGATGGCGTCTGCCAGAACGCCGGAAAGCCTCAACATTGCCAGCGTTGTCAGCAGCGAAATCCTCCCGTACGGAATCCTTCAGCCGCTTGGATTGTTTGTCTTCTATATCGGGATGATTGCGAGGGCTTCCTATTCACCTTTTGACATGGGGGAAAGTGAAAGCGAGCTGGTTTCCGGATATTCTACGGAATACAGCGGTATGCGCTTCGGCCTTTTCTACGTCGGGATGTTTGGCACTATACTCCTGGGATCATTCATAGTGTCCCTTTTTTACCTCGGCGGATACAACGGCCCATACCAGTGGAATCTCGGGCTCATTTATCTGCTGATCAAGGCTGTAGTGGTTATCGTGATATCCTTTACGGTCTGGCTGACTATGCCGAGAATCAGAATTGACAAGTTCGTGAACCTGGGGTGGAAGTATCTGTTTCCCATTTCGGTGATAAACCTGATACTTGCCGGGTTCCTGACTCTTTACCTGGGGTGGTAAAATGGAAGTTAAAGAACCTGGCAGAAAGATCCCTCTTGTGGGGTCCCTGGAAGGAATAATGACCGTCTTCAAGCATTCACTCATGAAACCGGTTACGGTTCAGTATCCGGAAGAAAAGGAGTACACTCCGGATAGGTTCAGGTTCCGCATTTTCCTGAAACTCGATGACTGCGTGGGGTGCACCCTTTGTGAACAGGTATGCCCCAATAAATCCATTAAAATGGAAACCGTGAAGAGGGAAAACCCGAGGAACAAGAGGATGATTTACCCCGACGTCAACTTCGGTACATGCACAGTGTGCAGGAACTGTGAGGAGATTTGCCCTACCGATGCGATCTACCTTACCCATGTCTTCGAGACATCCAGGACAAAGAACAGCTTTCTCTATTCGCCGGAGGAACTCTCCAAACCGGAGGATGAGGTCGTCAAATGATATATACGGTGTTTTTCCTAATTTTTGCTGCGATCATAGTTATTGCCTCAGCGAAAGCCGTGACTGAAAGGAACTTAGTCCACAGCGCAGTGTGGCTCATGTTCTTCATGATCGCGGTGGCATCGATATTCTTTTTCCTGGGCGCATCATTCATAGGATCAGTCGAACTTCTCGTGTATGTTGGTGCCATTGTATCGATGCTGGTATTCAGCCTCATGATCACGGGGGGTGAAGACGCATGAACAGGGCACTTCCCTTGCTTGCCAGCGTGCTCTTTTTCATCGCTTTTGCCATTGAGGTGGTATCCATACCAGGCAGCTTCAGCTATTATAATGAGAGCCTCGGCGGCATCAGCAGCTTACTGTTCTCAACGTACGTAGTTCCATTCGAGCTTGTTTCACTTATCCTTGTAGGGGGGATTATTGGGATGCTTTACATTACAGGGAGGGAAGAGTGATGGAACTTTACTTCATACAGATGCTTTCGCTCCTCACCTTCACCATAGGCCTCTACGGTGTTATGACCTCCGCCGGTGGAATAAAGACTCTAATCTCGATTGAGGTTTTGCTGAACTCAGCCCTGATAAACCTGGTGGCGATGGGACAGTATTCTTCCGAGCCATTGATCCTTGCGGTCTTTGTCATAGCGGTGAGCGTGGTTGAGTCAGTCGTGGGATTGAGCCTGATGGTCGCGGTGTACAGAAAATTCGGGAAGATCAGCCTGCAGACTCTTAGGGAAATGAGGGACTAAAATGGACATCTCGATCATCGCATGGTTTGTATTTCTAACGCCGCTGATAGGATTTCCCGTAAGCTACTTTGCAGGGCATGTACGCCGGAATCTTTCAGGTATTGTTGCGTCCGCCTCGATAGCGATCTCATTCGCCCTTTCATTTGCCCTGTATCTGGGATACACCTCGCCGGTGGAATCCTCCATCAGCTGGTTCTACTCCTTCAGTTACGGGGTATACGTAGATCCCCTTTCGATTTCAATGGCGCTGATGGTTTCATTCGTTTCCCTGATGATACATCTGTTTGCCATCTATTATATGGGAAAGGACCCAAACAGGCATGTCTATTTTGCCGAGACATCTCTCTTTACAGCCGGGATGCTCGGGCTTGTGCTCTCATCGAACCTGCTTGAATTCTTCCTGTTCTGGGAGATAGTCGGCCTTTGCTCGTACCTGCTGATAGGGTTCTGGTTCTTCAAGCCGAACGCGGCATCTGCCGCCAAGAAAGCATTTATTGTTACCCGTGTCGGGGACATGGCCTTCATTATTGGCCTGGCGATTTTGTACTCCACGCTGGTGTCCTATTTCCCGAACCCCCTGAACATACAGTTTCTTGTTACTCACGCGCCGGAGGTGATGGCTGCAATTGGGCAGACTAACCTTTACATTGTCCTGTTCCTGTTCCTTGGAGGGGCTATAGGGAAATCATCGCAGTTCCCACTGCACGTCTGGATACCAGATGCCATGGAGGGCCCGACTACCGTTTCCGCGCTGATCCACGCGGCAACAATGGTCACTGCCGGAATATACCTGATAGCAAGGCTTTATCCGCTGTATTACGTTTCTGGGACCGAGACCCTTTACGTTCTGGCAATAATTGGATCCTTCACCGCATTATTCGCCGGACTTCTGGGACTGGTTGTAAACGACATAAAACGCATTCTCGCGTACTCGACCATCAGCCAGCTTGGATACATGATGTCTGCCCTTGGTTTTTATTCCGTGATACAGGGGAGTGCAGTCGGTTTTGCAATGTATCACCTGTTTGTGCACGCATTTTTCAAGGCAATGCTGTTCATGGCTGCCGGGGCAATCATACTGACGCTGATGGACCTCCGGGATGTGAGAAAAATGGGGGGGCTCTGGAAGAGGATGCCCGTGACCGTCTCCCTCATGTTTGTGGGTGCACTGACGCTTGCCGCAATATTCCCGACAGCCGGATATTTTTCCAAGGACAGTATAATCTCGGCCTCGTATCTCTATATGACAACATCCGGCGAGTGGTACCAATCCCTTCCATGGCTGTTCCTGACTATAGGATCATTCCTTACTGCGGCCTACACATTCAGGATGTTCTTCCTGGTGGCACTTGGCAAACCAAGATCCGATCTTGCAAGCCATGCAAAAGATCCGCCGCTGATCAGTCTCGCACCGTTGATGGTTCTGGCCGCTCTTTCGGCAGGTTACGGTCTGTTTCAGGCTGATTTCCTCAACTATCTTGGCGGATCGTATTCCATTTCCGTGCCGTTGGGTATAGAATACCTTCCAATAACTCTCGCGCTAATTGCAATCCTGATAACATACCTCCTCTATGCTGGAGAGAGATGGAAACACCTGGACCTGCACAGATCCAGGGCGTATAGGGTGCTGAAGAACAAATTCTACATGGACAAGCTATATACCAATGTCATTGCGGAAAGGGCAATCCTCCCACTTTCAAGCGCATTCTCCTCCGCAGAGGAAAGATACAACGCAGGTGTGGAAAAACTGGGCCGGAAAACACTAGATTTTGGTACTTTTCTGAGAAAGCTCCAGAGCGGTGTGCTTGAAAGCTACTTCACCCTGATCATCCTCACTTCCGCAGTGGTATTAATCCTGGCAATTGTACTGGGGGTGATTTGAGCGATGCTTCTTCTTGAACTGTATATTTCGATGTTTATACTGGCGGCAG
>JAJZNS010000028.1 GCA_021811635.1 Thermoplasmata archaeon | reverse complement strand
TTAGACACTCACCTATCTTTATGAGATAGGACTTTCTTATCACTTTAAATGGGCCCGACCGGATTCGAACCGGTGACCTCCTCCGTGTCAGGGAGACATCATACCGCTAGACTACGAGCCCCTTCGATTGTCGGGAAAATAATGCGGCTTTATTTAACGATGACGCACAAAATGTGTCGGGTTTGATATTCGTTTTAAAAATCAGCCCTGTATCCTTTCCACATGCAAAAATCCCCACCCCTCTGCTTCAGAACGCCGCAATTCCATTGAAGAACGTAAGTGCAATCAGCAGTTTGTCCTAGCATCTCCTCTTTATGCTCAATTTTGTTCAGCAAATAGTGACATCCGTTGAGGATCAGTAAAAATGGGCGGGATCTATTCAACTGCAAATGGAGAACTGCCTGAACCTCACTCTTAGGCTATGGTTAAAAATCCGATCAATGCCCAGATCAGTTTAAATACTGCACTTTCTGCCCGTTCAACCCCGCGTAAAACCATGATTGCTATAAAATACAGAAACAAAATAAGGTCTCAAAGAGGGCTTGTGGTCCAGCTGGTTATGACATCGCTCTCACACAGCGAAGATCGCCGGTTCGAATCCGGCCAAGCCCATCAGTAATGTGCCATATTGCCTGCAGAATGATTATACTCCATGCTTTCCAGAATGCCGAGAGATTATTAACTGCCCTTCAATGATAGCATGAAAGAGATACATGGCAGATACCGGGGAGCTGTTCAAAGGCAGATCGGAGAATTATTCGAAGTACAGGCATACATACCCTGCTGACATTCTCAAGGTACTAAACGAGAAATACATGTTTAACTCCAGAATGACCGTTGCCGACATTGGTTATGGAACAGGGAGCCTGGCGCGGCTGTTTCTTGAAAATGGCAATCCGGTTTATTGCCTGGACCCAAACGAAGAGATGCTTCAGAAGGCCAGGGAAAATCTTAAGGAATTTTCCAATGCCACGTTCCTCAAGGGATATGCCGAAAGAAGCGGCCTGAAGGACGCCAGCATAAACCTGGTAATCGCAGGGCAGTCGTTTCACTGGTTCAACACCGACAAGGCAAAAACTGAATTCAAGAGAATACTGAAGGGGCCGAATCTGGTTGCCCTGATATGGAACAACAGGGAGGAAGATAGCGCCACCTTCAATGGGGAATACGAGAGGATCTGCATGAAATACAGCCCTGGATACCACGGAACAGGTAGCGGCAGCATTTCGGAGGATTTGATATCGGATTTCTTTGGCTGGTCCCACGGATACTACCAGTTTGACAACAGCCAGGACCTGGACATTGAAGGAATACTTGGAAGATACGCCTCCGCATCATACAGCATATCGGCGGGAGATCCAAAATATGATGCCATGGTGAACGAATTTAAAGAATCCTTTTCAGCTTACGAGAAGAACGGGAAGGTGCGGCTGAAGTACACCACCAAGATGTTTGTGGGCCACCTGAAGTGATCTCCGATGCAATGACGGAGTTTACCCCTTTTTCCCTATAATTATGCATCTGGATTTAATGAATGATTTACCGTCAAAACCGTATTTATCCCGGAAATAGCCCTCATTTTTCCCAAGAAAGGAAAGGCATTGCCTCCCCGCATCGGAGTCTACCACGACCGGGGAGAGCCATTTCTCAAACGCCACCCTCTCCTCCTGCCTTTCAGAATACTCGATCTTAAACCCGGAAGATTTGATTAGGTTCAACCAGTAAGCCATTGACCTGGCTGCGGCATGGGTGTGATCCCTCAGCCTTTCAAGCTCATTGAAAACGTCCAATTCATCGGACTCTGAAGTTACCATATCGACAAACCCAAAATAACCCGGGTCTTTCAGTACCCGGTAAACCTCGGATACAAATCTTGGCTTGTCATCGAAATGATGCGCGGCTCTTCTGCAGGTCGCAGTGTCAAAGGAAGCGTCCAAAAAAGGAGTGTTGTACACATCCCCTTTCATCAGTATCAAGTTGGAGGCACCTTCCTGCTCCGCCAGTTTTCTGGCCTCACTTAGCATCTCCAAAGTCATGTCCAGGCCCACTACCGCACTTGAACTTCGTGCAAGGGCAAGCGCAGTGAAACCTGTACCAGTAGCAAGGTCTATGGACAATGAACCAGGCGGGATTGGCAAATGATCAACCAGGGAACCAAGGTCCTTGCCTGCGGCATGTGAATCGCTCTTCGCATAACTTCCAGCATGTTTCGAAAACAAATCGGAGGAGCCCATGATGGAATATTATTCCGGGGCCTATAAACCAGCCTGCAATTATTTGGATACACGCAAAGGTCAGTCGTCCTGCGTGTTCACCTCCACAGTTTTTCTTGTACGGGTCTTGCCGGAAAGCAACCTTACGTCTGACACCGAAACGCCGAAGAATGACGCAATTTGCTTCATAACGTCCTGGTTTGCCTGATTATTCACGCGCTCTGCCTCTGTATACACAGTGAGGGTAGCACCGGATCTCTCCGGTTTTCTGTTTCCCCTCCTCACCTTTACCTGTATTATCATGCCGTCATGATAGGCCGACGATTTCGCCCGTATCGGTAATGTCTATCCCTTCGGATGCGGGTACTTTTGGAAGTCCGGGCATTGTCATTATGTCTCCAGCGAGAGGGACAAGGAAACCCGCGCCTGCAGAGATGTTTATTCTTTCTATGGTGAGAGTGAACCCTTCAGGTGAATTGAGTAGGGCTGGATCATCACTGATGGAATTCTGCGTCTTTGCCATGCATATGGGCAAACCGGATAAACCAGCCTTTTCTATGAACTTCAGGTCCTTAACTGCCTGCTTTCCGTATGAAACTGAACCAGCGCCATAGATCCTCTTGGCTATTTTCTCTATCTTGGTCTTTACGGGCTCGTTGAACTCGTAGACATAATTCAGCCTGACAGGTTCATTGCTAATGTGCCTGAGCACTTCATTTGCAAGCTCAACCCCACCCTTGCCGCCCCCAGTGAACACATCCGATACCACCGAATCCACCTTCCTGGATTCCAGGATCTCTTTGAGCGTTGATATTTCGCTTTCCGTGTCAGTAGGGAACCTGTTTATCGCAACGACGGGCTCGACCCCGAAAGACCTGACTATTTCAACATGCCTCAGCAGATTTTTCGATCCTTCCTGCACTGCCCTCACATCCTCCGCAGAGAGATCCTTGGATCCTGCATGATGCTTTATTGCCCTAATCGTGCCCACTATTACTACTGCATTAACGGGTAGAGAACCCACACGCGAAACCAGGTCAAAGAATTTCTCCGCACCAAGATCGGATCCAAACCCCGCTTCTGTAACCAGATAATCTGAGGTTTTCAAGGCCAGATCATCTGCCAGCACACTGGAGGTGCCGTGGGCGATGTTCCCGAACGGACCTATATGTATGAATGCCGGGACTCCCTCCGTGGTCTGGGCAAGGTTAGGTTTGAGAGCATCCACAAGCAGGGCAGCCATGGCCCCCTGCGCGTTGATATCCGATGAGAACACCGGATTTCCGCTGGACGATTTGGCAATCATTATCCTGCCGAGCCTGCTTTTCAGGTCAGCGTATGATTTGCTCAGGCCCATAATAGCCATTATTTCCGATGCGGGCGTGATCACAAAGCGATCAGGTGTGAGCGCGCCATAGTCCTTCCCTCCAACTCCAACTAAAATCGATCTCAGAGATCGATCGTTCATGTCGACAGTTCTGGGGAATAGCAACTCCTTTGGATCGATTCCAAGCTTGTTGGCGAAATACATATGATTGTTTATTAGCGCCGAAAGTAGGTTGTGTGCTGCCGATACGGAGGGAAAATCCCCCGTGAAGATCAGGTTGATCCTGTCGCTTGGTTCAACCTTGGATTTCCCGCCTCCAGTGGCCCCGCCTTTGACGCCGAAACATGGGCCAAGCGAAGGCTCCCTGATTGCAATACAGACTTTCTTGCCAAGTTGCTGCAGCGCCTGCCCAAGACCAATCACCGTCGTGGTTTTTCCTTCCCCCGCAGGAGTCGGGGTCATGGCCGTCACCAGGATCAACTTCCCCTTTCTTGGGTTGCGGTAAGCAGGATTGTCAAGCGGTATCTTTGCGAGGTACTTACCATATGGTTCAATCGAGTCTGCTGGAATTTTCAGCTTATCTGCCATCTCTGTAATAGGTCTCAGTGCCATGTAAATCTCTTAGTGACAGCAACTTCAAAATTAACCCTTGCCATTAATATGTATGTGCAGAAGCTTATATCTGACACCCTGTGCTGCTTCTTAGAAGCTTAATGAGGCATTTTGCCCTTACCGGTAAGGTATTTTGAACCGAAAAACCAAGAATCGGGATTGCAGGATTTTCCCGCATTTCAGAGGCTTACCTATAAGGTGTTGTCAATAAAAGCGATCCTTCAATAAACAACGGAGATGAACCTATGGCGGATAAGGTAGCCCTGATTTTGTTTTCGGGAGCGATGGACAAGTTGATGGCAGGATCTATTATCGCATCCGGTGCAGTGGCAAACGACATGGAGGTGGACATCTTCGTCACTTTCTGGGCTTTATTGCAGCTTAAAAGAACTGGAGTGCCCAAACCCACCCTCAGCCCGGAAGCGGGTGACATGTCCAAGCAGATAATGAAAATAATGCAGGAGAAGAAGGTACCATCATGGCTGGACACCATCAGGAATTTGAAGGACGTCGGCACAGTCAACGTTTACGGTTGCGCTATGTTCGCCGATCTTCTTGGACTGAAGAAGGAAGATCTCGATCCGATCGTGAAGGAAGTCATCGGAGTATCCCAGTTCGTGGACATGGCCAAGGACTCCAAAATGACGCTGTTTCTGTGAAAACGAGGTGATAAAAATGGAAGAAATAAAACCGACAAGGGTTATTGACGCAAGAGGAAGCTTCTGCCCCGGGCCGCTTATGGAAATGATCAAGGCGTACAAGCAGGGAAAAGTTGGGGACATCATATCCATTTACTCCACGGATACGGGCACAAAGAAGGATGCCCCCGAATGGATAAAGAAGTCCGGAAATGAGCTTATCGGAGTTTATGATCGAAAGGGCTACTTCGAGATAGTGATGAGAAAGACAAAGTAGTGTTTCATATGCCCTTAAACAGAAAGAGAGTCATCATAGTAGGCGATGGCGCCGCCGGAACCATATTGGCGAACAAGCTTAGATTTCATTCGGATCCCTCCGAAATCGAGATTGTTGTTTTCGGGAAATCCGAGAACCACTACTTCAAGCCCGACGGG